>NZ_WJIE01000008.1:0-300000 GCF_009649845.1 Polyangium spumosum | reverse complement strand
GGCACGAACCAGGTCGACCTCGTGGCGGCGAACGCCCGAGGCGTACCGGTCTTCAACGCGCCGTTCAGCAACACGCGCAGCGTCGCCGAGCTCATGATCTCGGAGATCATCGCGCTCGCCCGCCAGCTCGGCGATCGGTCGCGCGAGGTGCACGACGGCGTGTGGAAGAAGGTCGCGGCGCAATGTTACGAGGTCCGGGGCAAGGTCCTCGGCATCGTCGGTTACGGGCACATCGGCCGTCAGCTCGGCGTGCTCGCGGAGGCCGTCGGCATGCGCGTGTTCTACCACGACATCGCCGCGCGACTGCCGATGGGCAACAACCGCTCTGTCCCCTCGCTCGCGACCCTGCTCGCCGAGAGCGACTTCGTCTCGCTGCACGTGCCCGAAACGCCGGAGACGCGCAAGATGATCGGCGCGGCCGAGCTCGCGAAGATGCGCAAGGGCGCCTACCTGCTCAACGCGAGCCGCGGCACGGTCGTCGACATCCCGGCGCTCGTCGCGGCGCTGAAGGACGGTCATCTCGCGGGGGCGGCGATCGACGTCTACCCCGAGGAGCCCGAGTCGAACACGGACAAGTTCAAGACCGAGCTCCAGAACCTGCCGAACGTCCTGCTCACGCCGCACATCGGCGGCTCGACGGAGGAGGCGCAGGAGGCGATCGGGCGCGAGGTCGCGGCCGTGCTCAGCAAGTTCGCGGCGATGGGCGCGACGACGGGCTCGGTGAATTTCCCGCAGGTCGAGCTCCCGCCGGTGAAGGGAACGCACCGCATCCTGAACGTGCACCGCAACGAGCCCGGCGTGCTCCGCGACGTGAACCGCGTCGTCGCCGACCTCAACGCCAACATCGACACGCAGTTCCTCGCGACCGAGGGCGCGATTGGTTACCTCATCATGGACCTCGAGCAGGACGTCTCCGCCGAGGTGAGCCGCCGGATCCAGGCCTTGCCCTCGAACATTCGCACGCGCGTCGTCTACTGAATCAGAACACCTTCCCCGGGTTCATGATCCCGAGCGGATCGAGCGCCCGCTTGATCGCGCGCATGATCTCGATCTCCGTCCCCGATCGCGAATACGCGAGGTAATCCTTCTTGAGGAGCCCGATCCCGTGCTCCGCCGAGATGGAGCCGCGGTATTTGCGGACGAGATCGAACATCGTGTGATCGGCCTCGTGCGTGCGCGCGAGGAACGCCGCTTTCTCCATCGCGTCGGGCTTCATCACGTTCACGTGCAGGTTGCCGTCGCCGATGTGCCCGAAGAGCGCGATCTCCCAGCCCGGATAACGTGCTTCGAAGACGCTCTCGAGCTCCGCGCAGAAGCCTTCGAGCTCCTGGATCGGCAGCGCGATGTCGTTCTTGTGGGGCATCCCCGTCGCGCTCAGGCTCTCGCTGATCCCCTCGCGCAAGGCCCAGATCGCCGCCGCCTCGCCCGCGTGTTGCGCGAGCGTCCCGTCCGTCACCACGCCCCGCTCGAAGAGCGAAGTGATCCACCCTTCGAGCGCCTCCGGCTCGGCCCGCTCCACCTCGAGCAGCACGTAATACTCGCTCGGCGAGGAGAGCGGCTCCCGCACGCTCCGGTGCCGCCGCACGCGGGCCATGCATTTCTCCGTGAAGAACTCGTACGCCGTGATCACGAACGGCCCCGTGCGCGCCTCCCTGAAGAGCGATAGCACGCCCGCGAGGTTTGGCACGGCGAACAGGAGCACGTCGAGCTTGCCCGGCAGCCGCGTCAGCTTCAGCGTCGCCTCCGTGATGATCCCGAGCGTCCCCTCGCTCCCGATGAAGAGCTGCCGCAGATCGATCCCCGTGTTGTTTTTCTCGAGCGCGCCGCCGAGCTCGAGCACCTCTCCGCTCGCGAGCACCACCTCGAGCCCGAGCACCCACTGCCGCGTCAGCCCGTAGCGGATCACCTTCACGCCGCCCGCATTCGTGGCGATGTTCCCGCCCACCTGGCTCGATCCCTTCGAGGCGAAATCCACGGGCCAGGTCAAGCCGTGCTCGGCCACGTGCCGGTGCACCTCCTCCGTCACCGCGCCGGCCTGCACGCGCACCGTCCCGCCGAGCACGTCCACCGGGTTCATCCGCCGCATCCGCGACAGCGACACCACGACCTCGCCCTGCGCCGCCACCGCGCCCGCCGCGAGCCCCGTCCGCCCCCCCGAGGGCACGACGGGCACCTGAAACGCCGTGCAGAGCCGCAGGAGGCGCGACACCTCGTCCGTCGTGCGCGGCAAGGCCACGGCGGTCGGGCGCGGCTCGTGCACCTTCGTCCAGTCGCGGCCGAACGTGGCCAGGTCGGAAGGATCCACCGAGAGGAAATCGGCCGGGAAATCGCGGGCGACGGCGGCGAGGAGCGCCTCGGGCAGAGCGGTCATGGTCGGCTCGATATCGTGCCCTCGTCCTCCCTGCAACCGGCAAGCGCCGCTTGACGTGCACCGACGCCCGGCTACCACGAGCCCGATGAGCCGCTGGATCGAGCGTACCCGCGTCGAAGACGCCTCCGCCGTGCTCCGCCGCGCCATCGCCGAGGGCCTCTTCTCGAAGGACACGACTGCCGCCCTCTTCCACGACCTCGGCCGCGTCCGCGCGCGGCTCGCCGAGCTCGCCGAGCGGTTCCCCGAGGGCACGCTGCACGCCGTCGCGATCAAGGCGAACCCCGTCGTCGAGCTCCTCCGCGCGCTCGTGCAGGCGGGCGCGGGCCTCGAGGCCGCCTCGTTCGAGGAGGTCCGCCTCGCGCTCGCGGCCGGCTGCCCGGCCTCGCGTATCGTCTTCGACTCGCCCGCGAAGACCCGGGACGAGCTCGCCCAGGCCCTCGCGCTCGGCGTCCGGATCAACATCGACAACATGGACGAGCTCGATCGAATCGCGTCCTCGATCGGCGCGTCCGAGCCGCCGCTCGTCGGCCTCCGCGTCAATCCGCAGGTCGGCGGCGGCTCCATCGCGCTCACGAGCGTCGCGACCCGCTCCTCGAAGTTCGGCGTCCCGATCGAGCGGCGGGCCGAGATCCTCGCCGCGTTCGAGGCGCACCCCTTCCTGCGCGCATTACACGTCCACGTGGGCTCGCAAGGCATGCCGCTCGATCGCCTCGTCGAGGGCGTCGCCCGCGTCTTTTCCTTGCGCGACGACATCGAGCGCCGCGCCGGCAGAGGCCGCGTCCGCGCCTTCGATCTCGGCGGCGGCTTGCCCGTCGCTTACCGGCCCGAGGACGAGGCGATCCCGCTCTCGGCCTACGTCGACGCGCTGAAGGGCCGGATCCCCGGGCTCTTCGCGGGGGATCTCGGGCTCGTGACCGAGTTTGGCAGGGCCATCCACGCGACGGCCGGGTGGGCGGCGAGCCGCGTCGAATACGTCAAGCAGGCCGGGGACGAGCGGCTCGCCGTCATCCACCTCGGCGCCGATCTCCTCGTCCGCCGCGCCTATCGACCGGACGAATGGCACCACGAGATCGCGGTCCTCGACGCCGAGGGCCGCCCCAAGGGCGGGCCGACCGAGCGCGTCACCCTCGTCGGCCCGCTCTGCTTCTCGGGCGACGTCATCGCTCACAACACGGTCCTGCCGCGGATCGATCCGGGTGATTTCGTCCTCCTCCACGACGTCGGCGCCTACACGCTCGGCATGTGGTCGCGCCATTGCAGCCGCGGCCTGCCGCTCGTGCTCGGTCATGACGGCGACGAGCTCTCCGTGCTGAAAGAACACGAGACGCCCGACGACGTCGTCGCGTTCTGGAGCAAATCCCGCTAGCGCCGCGACGGCGGGATCCGGTGCGGCCGGTGCTCCTGCTTCACCCAGAGCTGGAGGAGCGCCGTCCCTTCGACGTCCTCCTCCACGATCTCGTAATCGGGCGGCATCTTCCCGCCGAACCCCTGGTACGTCACCACCCGCATCCCGGGCGGCGCCGCGGAGAGCGCCGCCTCGATCCGCGTCACGTCCTCCTGGAACCGCTCCAGCGAGAGCGCGACCTCGCGGTCCATCTGGAACGACGGCGCGACCAGGTTCTCCTCGAACGGGTTGTAGAAATAAAGCGCGTCGAAGTACGAAAAATCGATGTCTTCGAACGTCCCGTGCACGAGCCTCGCGCCCCTCGCCCCCACGGCGGCGATCACCTCGCGGCCCACGTCGACGAGCTTTTGCCTGTGCTCGACGCCCACGAAGATGCTCTCCGTGACGAGCGCGCCGACGAGGCAAAACTTCCCCACCCCCGCGCCCACGTCGAGCACGCGCACCCGCCCCTCCGGCGCGCAGAGCTTGGCCGCCCGCGCCGCGACGGAGACGGGCGTCCAGAAGCGTGACGAGTGCTCCCGGACGTCGTCGGGATAAAGCGCGTCGAACGCCTCGTCGGTCACGCCTTCGCCGGCGACGAGCGCCTCGATCGTCTCCCACGCGGACGCGGAGAGCACGAGGGTGCCTGGACGGTGGTGCGGGAGAACGGCGCGCATACGCCTCTCATCGGGCTCGGAGTCCGGGACCGGGAGCCCTGGGTCGGGACGCACGGGGCAGCTTTTCCGAATTTACCGGATGATGAGCTCTTGAATCCGTCCGCGCCCGGCGGCCTTGCAGTTGATGGCCCGCGACGCGCCCACGGCGGCGAGCTCGAAGCCGTCCCCGTAGAGCGAATACACCTCGGGCGCCGACGAGTTCGACAGGAGCACCCGCACGCCGCGCTCCTTCAGCTCGCGCGCCACGTCCCGGAGCCTCTGCTGCTCGCGCATCCCGAACCCGCCGCTCGTGTACGACGTGAAGCTCGACGAGGCCGAGAGCGGCACGTACGGCGGATCGAAATACACGAAATCCCCTGCCCGCGCCCGCGACGCGACGTCCTCGAAGGACGCGTGCCGGATCGTGGCGTGCTTCAGGGCCCGCGCGCAGGCGCGGAGGTTCTCCGCGTCGCAGATCGTGGGGTTCTGGTAATCGCCGAACGGCACGTTGTACTGGTTTTGCCGGTTCACCCGGTAGAGCCCGTTGAACCCGGTGCGGTTCAGGTAAATGAACCAGGCGGCCACCTCCACGTCCGTCTTCGTGTCGATGTCGCTCGCGCGCAATTTCATGAAGAAATCGCGGTCGTGCGGGTAGGACGCGAGCAGGCCGATGACGTCCTCGACGGCGTCGCGCACGCCGATGTACGTGCGGACGAGCCGCTCGTTCGTATCGCTGAGCTCGGCGCGCTCGGGCAGGAGGTGGAAGAACAGCGCGCCGCCCCCGACGAAGGGCTCGTGATACGTATTGAAGCGCGACGGAATACGCGGATCGAGCTCGTGGAGGAGCTGCCTCTTGCCGCCGACCCACTTGATGAAGGGTTTCGCCGTCCCCGGCTCGATCTCGCGAATGTCCGGACGCGGCTTTCCACGGGCCTTGAGGGGCCCGGGGCGGACGGACGGGAGGGGAACTGCGGACGGGGTGTGGAGCGGTCGAATCGCGCGCTCGAGCATGTGGATACCCCAGCAACTACAATGGGGGATCGCGCCCGGCAAAACTTTCGATCGAAGAAGTTCGGGACAGATTCTACCGCTGAAAACTTGTCCCTGTTTTCGTCACTGAAAACTTGTCCCTGAACAAAAGGACGGGGATCAGGGGATCAGCGGCTCAGGGCTTCGGGATGCGCAGCGTCTTCGATATCATCGCGCTGCCGCTCAACACGAAGAGCAGGACGAGCGGGTGCAGCTCCCACGGCCCGAGCATGACGGCCCCGCCCGGCAGCGCCGCGCCGATACGATCGGCCGACGCGAGCGCGCCGAACAGCGCCACGAGCGCGAGGCTCGTCGGGATCGGCGTCCCTTCGTAATACTTGACCTTCCCGCCTTCGTCCGCGAGCGAGGCCGCCGTCGCGTTGTACCGCGCGAGCCGCGAGATCCCGCAGGCCACGAAATACACGAGCGCGATCGCGTCCCAGCCCCCGCGCATCCCGAGCCCGAACGCGAGCGCGGCCGGGGCCACGCCGAACGAGACGAGATCCGCGAGCGAGTCGAGCTCCTGACCGAGCATCGAGACCTCGCGCCGGGCCCGCGCCACGCGGCCGTCGAGGAAATCGCAGAGCAGCGCGACCGGGAAAAGCGCGAACGCGAGGCGGAGGAAGGTCACGTCGCCCGAAGCCACGTACTTCATCGTCGCCAGCATCGACCCGGTCCCCGCGAACCCATTACCAAGTGTCAAGAAATCCGCGACCTGGAAGTCACGGATCATCGAGAAGCGGCGGCGGCGAGGCTTCTTCATGGCAGCGCTGGCTTTCATGGCACAACGTGGGCACGCGGCCAAGATCCCCCCACGCGCGCCCCTCGCCACGCCTTGACATCCCGCGTGGTTCCATCGGACCCTCGACGCCCTGGACGACGCTCGCCCGCCGAGACGTTCCCGGTCCGCCATGGCCCCCAAGACCCCGCGCCTGCTCCCCTGCCTCGCCCCGGCCCTCGCCCTGCTCGTCGCCACCGCGTGCGACCCGCCCAGGAAGGAGCCCGCGCCCTCCGCAGCCGCCTCCGCAGCTTCCACAGCCGCCGCCGCTCCCGCCTCCGCCTCCGCGGTCGTCCCCGCCTCTGCCCCCGTAGCCCCGGCGTACGGCC
Source organism: Polyangium spumosum (assembly GCF_009649845.1). Taxonomy (NCBI): domain Bacteria; kingdom Pseudomonadati; phylum Myxococcota; order Polyangiales; family Polyangiaceae; genus Polyangium; species Polyangium spumosum. The sequence goes on along the minus strand of NZ_WJIE01000008.1, from coordinate 293,453 downwards.
CCTTTGGTGAGCTGGTCCGCACCTTGTCCGAGCCGGGGGGCGATTTCATCTCGGACAACCTCATCTCGAACGAGACCTCGTACCTCCAGACGGCCGACGCGCTCGCGGCGCGGCCCGAGGGGGGCGTCTACATCGGGGTCGGGCCCGAGCAGAATTTCACGTACCTCGCCCTCACCCGCCCGCGGCTCGCCTTCATCGTCGACATCCGGCGCGACAACCTCCTCCAGCACCTCTATTACCGGTTCCTCTTCGAGGAGGCCGAGAGCCGCTCCCATTTCCTCGCCCTGCTCGTCGGCAGGCCCTACGACGCGGCCACGGCCCCGCCCGAGGACGCCGACATCTACGCCGTCCTGAAACACGCCGAGGCGAAGGCGCCCGACCCGGAGCTCTTCGCGACGACCGTCGATCGCGCCATGAAGCGCATGCAGGAGGCCTACGGCGTCACGCTCGGGGACAAGGACAAGCGCGCGCTCGCGCGGATGACGCAGGTATTTTTCGACAAACAGATCGACCTCCGGTTCGAGCTCAAGGAGAGCTCGGGCCGCAAATACCCCTCGCTGCGCGAGCTGCTCGTCGCCGCCGATCCCGCGGGCAAGAGGCGCGGCTTCCTCGCGACCGACGCGTCCTTCCGCTTCGTCCAGCGCATGGAGCGCGAGGGCCGCGTCGTCCCCGTCGTCGGCGACTTCGCGGGCGACGGCGCCCTGCCCGCCATCGCCGCGTTCCTCCAGAAAAACGACCTCCGCGTGAGCACGTTTTACGTGTCGAACGTCGAGCAATACCTGCTCGACCCGAAGGTGTGGTCGAAATGGATCCGCAACGTCGCCGCCCTGCCGAAGACGGACGACGCGCGGCTTTTGCGGTGTTACCTCGACCAGGGCCAGAAGCACCCGAAGCAGATGGAGGGCCACCGCACGGCCACCGTGCTCGCCGGCATGGCCGATTTCGTTTCGCGCGAGCAGAAGAAGCCCACGCGATCGTGGTTCAAGATCGCGAGCGAGGGGCTCGTCGACTGAAACGGGCACGGGCGTGCGCGCGCGGGGCGTTGCCCCGCACCCCAGAAGGGGGCTGTCCGCCCCCTTCACCCCGGACCAGCGCAAGCGCTGGACTCGTGGTGGAAGAACTGCGCGATGCGCAGTTCTTCCAGCAGGCCGGTGGCAAGGCCGTGGAGGTCTTCTCGAGCTGTCGACGGCCGGCTGGATGGGCAGAGGCGTTGCCGGTCTTGACTCGGCCTGTTCGATGAGCTGCGCTCCGCGCAGTTCATCGACAAAAGGTCCAGCGCTTGCGCTGGTCCGGGTCGAGGGGCGGACAGCCCCCGTGGGGCCTGGGGCAAAGCCCCAGCGAAGCGCCTGCACGATGGGAGTGTTGGCGTGATCCCACGCGCTCCACATCATCTCTTGACATTCGGGAAGTTCCCGATGAGATCAGGCGCGGAGGAATTTCGTGCATAGACCTCTTTTGTTGAAATTCGGATGGACGCTCGTCTGCGCCACGCTCATCGGCGTCGTGGGATGCGGCCCGCAAGGCGGCGACGGCAGCGGCGCCGGGAGCGGCGAGGGCGGCGACGCCGGGAGTGGCGGTGACGGCGGAAACAACCCTGCCGGGACCGGCGGAATGGGACAGGGCGGCGGGGGTGGCGGCGGGTGCGCGGATCAATGTAGCGAGGGGCAGACGCAGTGCTCGAACACGCAGCTTCAGACGTGCGCGCTCCAGGCCAATGGCTGCTACGATTGGGCCACACCGCAGAGCTGCCCCACCTTCCAGACGTGCTCCGGCGGGCAGTGCGTCAGCTCGTGCACCGATCAGTGCGCCGCGGGTGAGACGCAGTGTTCTGGGGCGAATGTTCAGTCCTGCGCGCTCCAGGCGAACGGCTGCTACGACTGGAACCCGGCGCAGGGGTGTCCCACGTTCCAGACCTGCTCTGGCGGGCAGTGCGTGCTCGCGTGCACGGACACGTGCACGAATGGCGCCACGCAGTGCGCGAACGGGCAGATCCAGACCTGCGGCCTGCAGGCCAATGGCTGCTATGATTGGAACGCCGCGCAGAACTGCCCGACGTTCCAGACCTGCAATGGTGGCCAGTGCGTCAGCTCGTGCACCGATCAATGCATGGGCGGCGCGACGCAATGCTCGGGTCCGCAGGTCCAGACGTGCGGGCTCCAGGCGAACGGCTGTTATGACTGGAACCCCGGCGCGAGCTGCCCCGCGGGCCAAGCTTGCGAGGCCGGCGCGTGCGCCTCGCAGTGCGAGGACACGTGCACGCAGGGACAAACGCAGTGCTCTGGCACGCAGGTGCAGTCCTGCGTGCTGCAAGCGACCGGCTGCTACGACTGGGGCGCGGCGACGGCCTGCCCCTCGCCGCAGATCTGCCAGGGCAACGCGTGCGCGTCGTCGACGTGCGTGCAGAACGAGCTGCGCTGCAACGGCAACCTGCTCGAGGTCTGCAACGGCAGCAACCAGTGGCAAACGCAGCAGGTCTGCGCGCAGGCGTGCGACCCGGCGATGCAGGCCTGCACCGGCACGACCACCTGCGTGGCCGGCTCGCGGCGCTGCAACGGCCTGCAGACGCAGGTCTGCAACTCCACCGGCACCGCGTGGCTCACGGTCGAGACGTGCGCCATCGCCTGCGACGGCTCGAACGGCCTCTGCGCCGGCGCGTGCGAGTCGGGCGAGAAGCGCTGCAACGGGAACACGCCCGAGACCTGCAACGCCACGGGCACGGCCTGGACGCAGGGGCAAACCTGCGGGACGTATTGCTTCAACGGCGACTGCGCGCAACCGAGCCTGGTCATCGACGCCAACGCCAACGCCACGCTCGACGGCGAGCAGGTCTTCGCGGGCGACGTGACCATCATCAACTCCAGCGTGCTCACGGTGCCCTCGGGCAAACTCGTGATCCGCGCGAAGAACTTCGTGCTCGACGCGAGCTCGCAGATCGTCGTGACCCCGACGGGCAACGATCCGCGCGGCAAGGGGGCGAACGGCGGCGCGAGCTCCTGCAACGCGCAGGGGTATTGCACCGCCTCCGGGACGAAGCCCGGCAGCGGCGGCGGCTACGGCGTCGCGGGCAGCAGCGGCAGCGCGACGTTCAGCTGCTACTACAGCGGCACGCGTTACTGCAGCGTGTCGTCCGCGGGCGGTCCCGCCTACGCGATCGCCGATCAAGAGCCGGCGATGGGCTCGAGCGGCGGCACCTGCTCGAGCGGCACCGCGGGTCTGGGCGGCGGCATGCTCGTGATCTACGCCGAGAACATCACGATCGCCGGTCAGATCACGGCCAACGGCCAGAGCGCCTCCGGCTGCGCGGGTGGCGGCTCCGGCGGCGGCGTCGTGCTGCGCGCGACGAACGACCTCAAGTTCAGCGGCTCCATCTCGACCGCAGGCGGCAACGGCGGCGCGAGCGGCGGCGGCAACGGCGGCAACGGCGCGGTCAAGCTGCTCTACGGCAACTCGAAGACGATCACCGGCTCGGTCGTGGCCGCGAAGTTCGAGTCGTACATGGCGCCGTTCGACGTGTCGTCGTCGACGCACCCGAACTCGAAGCTCTGGTACAACGATGGCTTCCCGTCCTTCGAGCTCGCGTGGAGCAAGCCGTTCACCGCGTCGGCCGGCTACTACTACAAGCTCAACACGACCTACGGCTTCGTGCCGAACTCGTCGAACGCGAGCTACAAGCCGGAGGAGTCCGTCCTCTACACGCCGACGGATCTCGGCGTCGGGACGAACTACTTCCACATCAGCACCCTCGGGCCGTTCGCCAACTTCGGCACCGTCGAGGAACGCTTCGTGGTCAACATCAACGCGGCCACGCCCTCGGTGTCCTCGTCGAGCCACGCGAACCAGTCGACCTGGTACACGAACAACTCGCCGTACTTCTCGTGGACGCTGCCGAAGGCGGACGAGAACACGAAGAACTTCTACTGGGAGTTCGATCCCTACGCGACGACCATGCCGGATCACGACTCGAACACGATCCCCATGGATCTGACGAGCCCGCAGAACTCGAAGCAGATCCTCCTGCCCGGCAAGACCAACGGCATCTGGTTCTTCCACCTGATCGCCGAAGACACGATGGGGAACCTGACGAAAAACGCCACGCACTACCGCGTCCAGATCGGCACCGATCCGGGCAAGGGCAGCGTGTCGGGCACGGTCACGGACGGGATGACGGGGCAGTTCATCTCGGGCGCGTCGGTCACCCTGAACCGCGGCATGCACGACGGGACGACCAACGCGAGCGGCGGCTTCGCCTTCGCGAACACGGTCTTCGCCCAGCAATACGAGGTGCGCGTGAGCAGGGCGGGATATCAGGACGCCGTCAAGACGGTCACGGTCACGACAGGACAAACCGCGACCGTCAACTTCGCGCTCCAGCCCTGACCCGCAAAGACCCACCCCTCCGCGGCCGGGACGGTTTCCGTCCTGGCCGCGCTCCCCCTGAGACCCTCGCGGATCCCGTCAATTGCAGGTGAGCTGCGGCTGCACCGGCGTCGCTTTCAAGAGGACAGCCGTGCCGTCGCCGATCTGCCCGGCGTCGTTGCGCCCCCAGGCGTAGATCAGGCCGTCGGCCGTGAGCGCGAAGCTGTGCTGCGCGTCGGGGCCCGCCGCGATGATCTTGATCGCGGGCAGGCCGGCGACCTGCGCCGGCGTCGCTCGTGGCGAGGTGCTGCCATCGCCGAGCTGCCCGTTCTGGTTATCGCCCCAGGTCCACAAGGTCCCGTCGCTCCGGAGCGCCATGCTGTGCAGATCGCCTGCAGCGATGGCCACCACGTCGGACAGCCCCTGCACCTCTACGGGCGTATTTCGCTGCGTGGTGGTGCCGTCGCCGAGCTGACCGCTCGTATTCTGGCCCCAGGCCCACACGGTCTTGTCGGACCTCAGCACCAGGCTATGCCCCTGCCCGGCTGCCACGGCCACGCCCCCCGTGATGCCCTGCACCTCGACGGGCGTATTTCGCTGCATGGTGGTGCCGTCGCCGAGCTGGCCATAGAGGTTCGAGCCCCAGGCCCAAGCCGAGCCATCCGCCCTGAGCGCCAGGTTGTGGAGCTGTCCCGACGCGACGATGGCCACGTTGGAGAGGTTCTGCACCTGGATGGGCGCCGTGCGATTGTTGACGCTCCCATCGCCGAGCTGACCGTTCGTGTTCTGCCCCCAGGCCCACACCGCGCCGGCCTTGGTGAGCGCCAGCGAATGGTAAGAGCCCGCGGCGACGGAGATGATGTCGGCGAGGTTCTGCACCAGCACCGGCGTATTCCGTTGCGTGGTGGAGCCGTCGCCGAGCTGGCCATAAAGGTTCGAGCCCCAGGCCCGGACGGTGCCGTCGCTCCTCGCCGACACCACGTGGACACGACCCGCGGCGATACGCAAGGCTCCCGTGAGCCCCTTGACCGGCACCGGCGTGGGTTGATTGTCCGTGCTCCCTTCGCCGAGCTGGCCCGAGGCGTTGCTCCCCCAGGACATGACCGTGCCTTCGCCCCGCACGGCCAAGCTATGTCCGCGACCGCCGGCCACGTCGACGAGGCAAGGCCCCTTTTCGCAGGTCGGACCCGTATATCCGGGGGCGCAAACGCATACGAAAGAGCCTTCCGTGTTCGTGCAGGTGGCGTTGGCGCTACACGGGCCCTCCGCGCACTCGTCGATGTCCTCGCATTTCGTGGGCTCGCCGCTGCACGTGAAGCCCTGCTCCGTGGAGCATGTGGCCGAGCAACCGTCACCGTCCGCCGTATTGCCGTCGTCGCAGTCCTCTCCGCCGCCGACGATCCTGTCGCCACATTCCTGGTCGCCCTCCCCTCCGGAGCCCCCCTCGCCAATCGCCCCGGCGGCCCGCGCGCAGCCGCCCCCCGATGCTCCGAGCACGCCCGCGAGGAGCGCCCCGCTCAGCAACGTGGCCAGCGCTTTACAGCTCGTCATGGTTCGAATTTGGTCCACAGCTCGACTCCTCACTCTGGACCTCGCCGCGTACCACGTCCATGTATCCGCTTCCAGATGGCCTTTCCATCCGCCGCGCGTGGAGCTCACGAACGAGGAGCTCGTCGAAGGAACCTTCAAAGCCCGAGCGCGAGCCCGCTCTTGTTGCGCGGCTCGGCCGCCCCCATCCACACGCCGCCCGGTCCTCGCACAATCGACGGCGCGTCCGCGATCGCGTCCCACGCCTCGAATCGATGCCCGAGCGCGCCGAGCGCCTTCTTCACGTCCTCCGGCAGCCCGCCTTCCTCGTGGAAAATCTGATCCGGCAGGTGCTGGTGATGCACCCGCGGCGCGCCCACCGCCGCCGTCGCGTCCATCCCGTGATCGAGCACGTTCGTGATCACCGCGAGCGTCGCCGAGATGATCGTCGGCCCTCCCGCCGCGCCCGTCACGATTCGCACGGCCCCGTCCGGCCCGACCACGATCGTCGGCGTCATCGACGAGAGCATCCGCTTTCCGGGCGCCACCGCATTGGCCTCCCCTTGCACGAGCCCGAAGACGTTGGGTCTCCCGGGCTCCGTGGCGAAGTCGTCCATCTCGTTGTTCAGGAGAAACCCGCCGCCCCGCACGACCACGGCCGAGCCGAGGGACGTGTTGATCGTCGTGGTGAGCGCCACGGCCGCGCCTTCGCGGTCCACGATCGAGAAATGGGTCGTGTGTTTTTTCTCGTTCGCGCCCCCGCGCCCGGGCCCGACCTCGGACGAGGGCGTGGCGCGGGCTGGATCGATCGAGGCGCGCGCCTCTCGAAGGGCCTCGGCCGAGACGAACCCGTTCGTCGGGATCGGCACGAAGGCCGGATCGCCGAGGTAATGGTTTCGCAGGGCGAACGCGCGGCGCGACGTCTCCACCGTGACGTGCAGGGCCTCGGGCGAGAGGAACCCCATCTTCCCGAGGTCATGGCCCTCGAGCACGCCGAGCATGAAAGCGAGCACGAGCCCGCCCGAGGAGGGCGGCGGCATCGCGAAGACCTCGTGCCCGCGGTATTTCATCTCGACCGGCGTCCGCCAGACCGGCCTGTACGCCGCGAGATCCTCGGCCGTGACGATCCCCCCGCCCGCCTTCATTTCCGAGGCAATGAGCCTCGCCGTCTCCCCCTCGTAAAACCCCGGCGCCCCGCGCTCCGCGATGCGCTCGAGCGCCCGCGCGAGCTCAGGGTTTTTCAGGACCGCCCCGACGGCGAGCGGCTCGCCTCCGGGCAAAAACATCGCGGCCGAGGATGGAAAACGAGCAAGATCGGCCGCGCGATGCCGGAGGATCTCGGCGAGCCCCTCGTCCACGGAGAACCCCTCCTCCGCGAGCCGGATCGCGGGCGCCACGAGCTCCTTCCACGGCAGCTTCCCGTACACGCGGTGCGCCTCCCAGAGCCCGGCCACCGCGCCCGGCACGCCCGCGGCGAGGTGTCCCACGAGGGAGGCGTCGTTTTTCCCGAAGAACATCTCCCGCGTCGCCTTCGCCGGCGCGGTCTCGCGGAAATCGAGCGCGCGCACCTCGCCTTTCTCCGCGCGGACGACCATGAACCCTCCGCCGCCGATGTTCCCGGCCTGCGGGAACACCACGGCGAGCGCGAACGCCACGCCGATCGCCGCGTCCACGGCGCCGCCGCCCTTGCGGAGGATCTCGACGCCCACGCGTGTCGCGTCCGCCGCGTCGCTCGTGACCATGCCGTCCCGCCCCGACGCGGGCTCGGCGCGCAGATCGAAGCGCCACTGCGCGGGCACGCGTGAGAGCGCGGGCGCCGCCGCCGCGACGGACGAGGCCGCCGGCGCCACCGGGGGCTTCGGGGGCTCGCCGCAGGAGGCCACGAGGATCGTGGAGACGACGAAGGTGGCGCGGACGAGGAGCCGGCGCGCGGCGACGTTTTCGTTCACGGGCGGCTACATACCATGTGCGCTCGGCCGTCTTCGCAGGATCGTGCGATCGTCTTCATATCCCCGCGCGACTCGCGTAAGGATGGACAGCAACTGCGGAGGTCCTCCATGCGATCTTTCTTTTCGTCCCTCGCCCTCGTCACGCTGACCTGCACCACGCTCCTCGCCGCCTGCGGAGGCAATGGTGGTGAAAACGGAAGCGGAAGCGGCGCCGGAAGCGGAAGCGGCGGAAGCGGCGGCAGCGGCGCCGGAAGCGGCAGCGGCGGCAGCGGTGGCAGCGGTGGCGGCGGCGGAAGCGGCGGCGGCGGCGGCGGCGCCTCGTTCACCTGCGACCCGCCGAACGAGCTCGTCGACACCACCAATCCCACCACGACCGTCGGCGCCGGCACGCCCGAGAGCTGCACCGAGGCGGCGCTCGACGCGGCGATCGCGGGTGGTGGCGTCATCGTCTTCGATTGTGGCCCTGCGCCCGTCACCATCCTCCTGAGCACGGCCAAGGAGATCACGGCCGACACCGTCGTCGACGGCGGCGGCCTCGTCACCTTGAGCGGCGACAAGAAGACCCGCATCTTCGAGATGGATACGAAAAACTTCGAGGCCACGAGCCCGACCCTCACCGTCCAGCGCCTCACGCTCCGCGACGGCAAGGCCTCGGGCACGGCCATTCCGCTCGGCACCGACATCGACGGCGGCGGCGGCGCCATCTATCACCGCGGCGGCAACGTCAGCGTCGTCGATTGCGTCTTTCTGGACAACGAGGCCGCGCTCGAGGGCCCGGACGTCGCGGGCGGCGCCATTTACAGCATCGGCCTGGGCACGCTCACCGTGAGCGGCAGCCACTTCTCGGGCAACCGCGCCGCCAACGGCGGCGCCATCGGCGCGCTCGGCGCGGGGATCGTCCTCGCCAACAGCACGATCGAAGACAACCATGCCACCGGCTACGGCGCCAATTACATCGACGAGAATGGCCAGCAGGCCGGCCGCGGCGGCAATGGCGGCGCGATCAGCATGGATGGCCAGGGCCGGACGCTCTCGATCTGCGGCACGGTCGTCCGGAACAACCAGGGCCGCGCCTTCGGCGGCGGGCTCTTCCGCACGGGGTACGAGACGGAGCCCACGCGTATCGATCGTTCGACCTTCGACGGCAACTCCATCGAGGATCACGGCGACGCCGACGAGCCGAGCAGCGCCGGCGGCCTCTACATCCAGGGCACGCATGTCACCATGACCGCGTCGACCGTCTCGAACAACCGATCCGAGGCCTTCGCTGGCCTCTGGATCCTCGGCCACGGCGCGACGCCCGCCATCGCCGAGCTCACGAACGTCACCATCACGGGCAATGCCACCTATCCCCGCGCCGATTTCACCACGCGTGGTATCGGCGGCGGCCTCATCGTCGGCGACAACACGACGGGCACGGTCGTCAACTGCACGATCGCCGGCAATGCGGCGCAGTTCGCCTCGGGCATCGCGCGGGTCTCGAACATCGAGGTCCGCAACTCCATCATCAGCAACGACGCGGACAACGAGTACACGCCCCTCAATTGCACGGGCAGCTCCTACGCCCAGCCGCCGGGCGCGGGGCAAAACAACCTCCAGTGGCCGAACGGCAAGAAGGACGACATGGATTGCACGCCCGGCATCACGCGCGCGGACCCGCTCCTCGGCGACCTCGCGGACCATGGCGGGCCGACCCGCACGATCGCGCCCCAGGCCGGAAGCCCCGCGATCGGGGCGGGCGCGGATTGCCCGGCCACCGATCAACGGGGAGAGCCGCGGAACCAGGCGCAGTGCGCGCTCGGCGCGTACGAGCCCTGACCCATTGCCATCGAGCCTCGAAACGGCTTAGCATCGCCGCATGCTTCGCCCTCGATTCTCCGTCCTCTCCGCATTCGTCGTCTCCCTCGCCTCGTCCGGCGCGCTGATCTCGGCGTGCTCGTTCGATCAGACAGGCAGCCTCACGCCCTCGGGCCCCGGCGGTCCGGGCGGCGCGGCGGGCATGGGTGGCGCAGGCGCGAGCGGGTCCGGCGGCGCGGCGGGCATGGGCGGCGCAGGCGCGAGTGGTGGCGCGGGCGGCGCGGGCGGCGCCGGAGGCGCGGGTGGGGTCGGCGGCGCGGGCGCGGGAGGCGCGGGCCACGGGAGCAGCGCGAGTTCTTCGTCGACGGGCGGAATGCTAGGAAAGACCAACGGCGCGCCGTGCATGATGGGCACCGAATGCACGAGTGGTCACTGCACCGACGGCGTCTGCTGCGCCGAGGCCTGCGATCAGCCGTGCCATTCGTGCGATCAGCCGGGCGACCTCGGATCGTGCGAGCCGCGCGCGGCCGGCCGGGATGAATGCGCGACGCCCGGAGAGCTCTGCAATGCCGAAGGCTCGTGCGCGTGTGGCGTCGCCAAGCTGCCGACCGGAGACACCTGCCCGGATCCGTGGCAGCCCGGGGCCAACCCCGGCACGTGTGTCCGCACGTGTGACGGCAACGAGTGCAAGAACATGACCCTCGTTTGCCCGGAGGGCTTTCATTGCGTCGTGCAGTGCAGCGGGTTGAACGCCTGCCGCGACGGCACGAACATCCAGTGCCCCGCGGGGCACGATTGCAGCGTGATCTGCAGCGGGCAAAATAGCTGCAGCGACGCGAACATCACGTGCAGCGGGGATGGCCCTTGCGCGCTCACGTGCGGAAACACGAACGGCGCCTGCACGAACGTCGATTTCACCTGTGGAGCAAACGCCTGCGCGGCGACGTGCGAGGGCAGCATCAAGCCCGCCGTGCTGAACGGCGACGCCTCGTGCGGGCTCGACAACGGCTGCCAGTAACCCCCCCGACGCCCTCCCTCAATGCGAGGCGAGGATCTCCGTGAGGCTCGAATACCGGCTCGGCTGCCGGCTGCCGTAGTGCAGCAGCGCGCCGCCGGCGGTCATCCACGACTCGTCGAAGCGGCCGTCGGGCGACTGGATGCGCACGAGGTGATCGCCGTTGTCGAAGGCCCAGTGCCGGCCTTGCGGGTCGAAGTGCTCGATACGCGCGCCCTGGCGCGTGCGGATGTGGAACTGGTCCGACGGGATGGCCCACGTCCGGTCCACGACGAACTCGTAGATCTGCCAGATGTTGCCCGAGGGCAAGACGCCCCAGTCCACGTTCAGGCCTGCGTCGTTCGGCACGCCGAAGACCCGGTAGTCGCCGAAGCGCTGCGCCGCGCCCCAGAGATCCACGTTGCGGCTCGCGTCGTGGTGCAGCGTGATCATCGACTTGCGCACCAGGCCAAAGCCCTTCGTGTCCGTGTAGTCGTCGTACGTGCGCCGGAAGATGTGCTCGCAGAGCTGATCGGCGCCCGCCGAGAAGCCCACCGTGAGCAGGCCACGCTCCTTGCGCTCGTGCAGGATCCGCCCGAACTTGCCGGGCTCCCCGTTGAAGCGCGCGCCGAGCTCCTTGTATCGGTGCAGGCCCGTCACGCTGTGACCGCCGCCGAGGATCACCACCTCCGACGACCACAGGGAATGCCAGAACGTCTCCACGTCCTCGCCGCGCAGCCCGCTGTTCCAGTAGAACGGCAGGTACTCGAGGCCAAACCGATCGTAGAAGCCGAAGAAATAACGGAAGTTGCCCCAGGCGAACTCCTGACGTTCGTACTCGCTCCCGTTCTGCGGGGTCTCGGACATCGGGAGGAACAGGATCCGCTTGTTGCTCTCACCGCGCAGCGCGCGCTGCACGATGTAGTGATCGTGGATCAGTTCGGATCGGTCGTGCGAGCTGTAGACGAGGGCGGTGCCTTTCATGGTCGGGGCTGAGTAGAGTCCCGGAAGGCGCCGTTCGTCAAGGGCGGACGTCAGAGAACGGGTTCAGTCGAGGAACAGCATCAAGGAGAGCGCGGAGAGCCGCTCTGCGTCGCTCCACGAGGCGAAGCCGCGGCCGACCTGCAGTTCGACCTGCTCGGGGTACCAGCGCCCGAAACAACGCCTCCTCCCCACGTAGACCTCGCCGCGGCGGCCGAGGTGGAGCTCGCAGCGGCCGAGCACCACGCGCGCGCGGTCGTCGCTCAACGCGACCTCGACGTCCCTGCCGTAGACGAGCCCACGCGCCGTGACGGCGTGATCTTCGCGGGCGATCGCGAGGTCGAACGGCAACGACGAGGCGAGCCCGTGGACGCGGTTGCCCTCGACACGCGCGTCGACGAGCCGCCCGTAGACGTGCCCGCGCAACGCGTGATCGTCCGGATCGGTGTAGCGGCCGAGGTTCACGTCGAGCCCGAGCACGCCGCCCGCGTCGACCCGACCGCCGATCACCTCGCGGCCATGACTGAAGACCGCGAAGCGGTTGTAGTCCCGGGGTTCGTCGTAGAGCTCCGCCTGCGAAGGGAAGTTCGGCGGAACCGCACACCCCAGCGGAACGACGAGCGCGAAGAGCGAAAGCAGCCACGTTCGCACGAGCACCTCCCTCACCGAAGAACCATCGGCCAGCGATTGTGGCACGAGACCGGCCCCTTGAAAACCCTCGTGACGCGTGGGCATGATGCGCGTCGATGAAGCCCTCGCGCACCTCGACCCTGGCCGTCCTGCCCGTGCTCCTCGCCGCTTGCGCCTCGGCCCCTACACCTCCGCCCGAAGGCGGCGAAGGCGCCGTGAACGGCGCGCCCACGCAGACAAAACCAGCGGAGCCCGCGAAGAAGGCCGCGCTCCCCTACCCCGCGACGAAGACCGTCGACGTGATGGAGACGTTCTTCGGGACGAAGGTCGCCGATCCTTACCGCTGGCTCGAGGACGAACGTTCCCCCGAGGTGCAAGCGTGGGTGAAGGCCCAGGACGAGCTCGCGCGAAACGAGCTCGCGAAGCTGCCGAAGCGCGAGGAGTTCGCCAAGAAGCTCGCCGCGCTCTCGTACCTCGAGTCCATGAGCCCGCCGCTGCGCCGCGGGAAGCGCTCGTTCTGGTCGGAGAAGCCCGCGGACAAGGAGAAACGCACGACGTACTGGCGCGAAGGAGAGAAGGGCGAGAAGAAGGTCCTCATCGACATCGCCTCGCTCAGCGCCGATGGATCGACCTCGCTCGGCGCGTGGATCCCGTCGTACGACGGCAAGTGGGTCGCGTACATCGTGCACCCGAACAACGCGGACGCGGGCGAGCTGCGCTTGCGCGAGGTCGCGACGGGCAAGGACAGCACGATCGACACGATCCCGGGCGCGGAGTACGCCATCCCGCTCTGGACCCCGAAGAGTGACGGTTTTTATTATGTCCGTGTCCCGGTCGACCCGAAGATCCCCGCCTCGGAGCTGCCCGGCCACTCCGAGGTGCGCTTCCACAAGCTCGGCAAGAAGGCCGACACGGACGAGCTCGTGCTGGCGAAGAACGGTGATCCCGAGACCGAGCTCGACGCGCGCCTCTCGCGTGACGGCCATTTTTTGGTGGTGAACGTCCTTCACGGCGGCAACGTGAATGGCATCAAGTTCCTCGACCTGCGCAAGAAGGGCGCGGCGTGGGTGGATCTCGTGAAGGGTTACGAGGGCTCGCAGAGCGCCTTCGCGTACAAGGGCGTGATTTACCTCCGCACCACGGAGGGCTCGCCGCGCGGCCGGGTCTTCGCCGTGGACCCTGCCAGACCCGGGCGTGATCAGTGGAAGGAGATCGTGCCCGAGTCGAAGGACGCGGTGCTCGAGGACGTGTCGATCGTCGGCGGCCGGCTCGCGCTCACGTACCTGCGCAAGGCGACGAGCGCGATCGAGGTGTGGACGACGGCGGGCAAGAAGGTCCACGCGATCGAGCTGCCCGGCCTCGGCACGACGGGTGGCCTCTTCGGCGAGCCGGACGAGGATCGGGCTTATTACTACTTCACCTCGTTCACGTATCCCGGCTCGATCTTCGAGGCGAGCGTCGAGAGCGGCGAGAGCAAGCTCTGGTATTCGCTGCAGGCCCCGGTCGACCCCGCTCCGTATTCGGTGGAGCAGGTGTTTTACCCGTCGAAGGACGGCACGCAGGTCTCGATGTTCGTCGTCCGCCGGAAGGACGCCCCGAAGGACGGCTCGGTGCCCTACCTGCTCACGGGGTATGGCGGCTTCAACATCAGCAAGACGCCCGCGTTCTCGGCGATGATCTACACGTGGCTGGAGAATGGCGGCGGCTTCGCGATGCCGAACCTGCGGGGCGGCGCGGAGTACGGCGAGGAGTGGCACCGCGCGGGGATGTTGACGAAGAAGCAGAATGTCTTCGACGATTTCATCGCCGCGGCCGAGTGGCTGGTGAAGGAGAAACACACGACGCCGGATCGGCTGGTCGCGTATGGCGGATCGAATGGCGGATTGCTGGTGGGCGCGGCGGTGAACCAGCGGCCGGACCTCTGGAGCGCGGTGCTCTGCGCGGTGCCGGTGCTGGACATGATCCGGTATCCGCTGTTCGGGGACGGCAAGACGTGGGTGGCCGAGTATGGATCACCCAAGGAGGAGGCGCTGTTCAAGGCGCTGTTCTCGTATTCGCCGTATCACAACGTGAAGGCGGGGACGAAGTACCCGGCGCTCTTGATGCTCTCGGCGGACGCGGACGACCGGGTGCACCCGCTGCACGCGTGGAAGACGACGGCGGCCTTGCAGGCGGCGCAGGCGGGGGATCGGCCGATCCTGATGCGGGTGGAGAAACACGCGGGGCACGGGGGCGCCGATATGGTGAAGAGCCGGGTGGAGCAAGGCGCCGATATGCTGGCGTTTGCGTTCGGGCACGTGGCGAAGTAGCGGCGAGAGGGGGCGATCGCCTTCCCTACGACCACCCGTCCTGATTCGTTTATGCCATGGTCGTATGGGCTCGCGCCCTCGCATGATGGGGAATCATTCGAGGGGGCGTGGGGGTACGGCCGGTTGTACGGAGCCTCGAGGCCATGAGGGCGAAAGCCCGTTGGTTTGTTGGTCTTGGCGTGCATCCCGTGATGAGGTACACGTTCAGGAGGCGGTTGCTCGACCCTTGGTCCGATCAAGGCATGCCATCATGACTGTACCTCTGGAGCCCCGTATCCGCGTTGGTAGCGTCATCGCCGATAAGTACGTGGTCGAGAAGGTCCTCGGCCAGGGTGGCATGGGAATGGTGGTCGCGGCACGCCATCTCGGGCTGAACGAGCTGCGCGCGATCAAGTTCATGCTGCCTGCCGCCTCTGCCGATGCCACCGCCGCGGAGCGATTTCGGCGCGAGGCGCAAGCCGCGTCCCGCCTGAAGAGCGAGCACGTGGTGCGCGTGTACGATATCGATCGCCTCGCGACGGGCGAAATGTACATGGTCATGGAGCACCTGGAAGGGCGAGACCTCCGCGCCGTCGCGAAGGCCCGGGGCGCCCTGCGTTTGCAAGAGGCTTGCTCCTACGTGCTTCAGGCGTGCGAAGCCATCGCGGAGGCGCATGGCGCGGGGATCGTGCACCGCGATCTCAAGACGGCCAACCTGTTCGTCACGCAAGGGCTCCGCGGCGAACCGCGGATCAAGGTCCTCGACTTCGGGATCGCGAAGCTGGCCCCCGACGACAGCACCGGCCGGCACGAGCTCACGCAGACCAAGATGGCGCTCGGCACCCCCGCTTTCATGGCGCCGGAGCAGATACGTTCATCGAGGCAATCCGACGCGCGCGTCGACATCTGGTCGCTTGGCGTCATTCTTTACAAATTGACGACCGGGGTCTTGCCCTTCGATGCGCCGAACGTCAACCAGCTGGCCATCAAGATCCTCTCGCCGGAACCGGTCCGGAAGCCCTCGACGCACAACCGCTCGCTGCCTCCGCCCTTCGACGAGGTGATCTGCAAATGCCTGGAGAAGGACCGTGAACGAAGGTTCGGGACAGTCGCAGAGCTTGCCAGTTCCGTGAGCATGTTCGCCCAGGGCGGCCCAGGGACGCTCGCTGTGCAAACGGACGACAGCCATGCCGTGACACTCGAGATGACGACGCTCGTGCAGCGCGGCTCGATGCCGGAAGGTGGAGCGCCTCCGGGAGGTGCGCTCTCCCCCGCTGGGATCGGCGCGCCGCCGCCCGACGTATCCGAGTTGCCGACGATGTTCATGACGCCCGGCGTGTGGGAAGCGTCCGATGGATTGGATGAGGTGCCGACGCCGCGGCTGCCGAAGCGTCCATAGCAAAAAGCCGCAGTGTTCTTGACCCTGGCGAACGGGCGAGCGTAGTCTCCCATTGGGTCTACGCCCGGCGTGCAGGGGTGCGTTGGTACGAGTCCCGTGGCTGTCGCTGTGTGCGTGGCCTCATCGGCTACCGGTCGAGGGTGTATGGTGAGCGGCAAGCACTGGAGCCGTCGTGGTTTCGCGAGCCTCGTGGGCATGGCCCTGTGGTTTGGCGCGCTCCGGGGGGAGGCCGCGCAGAACGTGCGCGTGCAGGTCGATCAGAAGGGCGACTTCCTCCTCATCGGGAACACGCTCGGGTACGACTGCCAGCTCATCGGGGGCAACCCGCCGCCCGCGCCCGTGGTCGGCACGGTCGGGGCTTGCGGCAACAACGCGGCCGACAGCGGCATCGACATCCTGTGGCGCTCCGATTCGCCGATGGCCGGGCAGGCCGAGGCGAGCACCGGGATCACGGTCGCCAACGCGCGCAGCACGGCGATCCTCAACATCCCCGCGGGCGCGACGGTCACGCACGCCTACCTCTACTGGAGCGCGACGCGCAGCTCCGCGGGCGCCGATACGACGGCCACGCTCGACAGGCCGGGCGGCTTCACGCAGGACCTGACGGCGACCCAGAGCTACACGTCGACGCAAAACTCTTACCAGAGCGTCGCCGACATCACGGCGATCGTGCAGGCGCAAGGGTCCGGCGCGTACCGCGTGTCGGGCGTGGACGTCGAGAACCCGGTCGGCCAGGGGGTGAACGACGAGACGACGTTCGCAGGCTGGTGGATGGTCGTGCTCTACGAGCGCGCCTCCGATCCGCCGCGCAACCTCACGATCTTCGACGGGTTCGACATCGTCGCGAGCGCCAACCCGCAAAACGTGACGCTCTCGGGCTTCCTCGTCCCGCCGGCGTTCGCGGACGCGAGGCTCGGCGTCGTCGCGTTCGAGGGCGACACGACGGTCTCGGGAGACTCGTTCTCCTTCGACGGCATGCAGCTCACGAACGTGCTGAACCCCGCGGACAACTTCTTCAACCGCACGCGGTCGAACCTCGGGAGCGCCGTGACCGTGGTGGGTGACCTGCCCCAGCTCGACGGCACCGCCGGCAGCTACGCGGGCATGGACATGGACATCGTGGACATCACGGCCCAGCTCACGGCAGGCCAGACGTCCGCGCCGATCTCGGCGACCAGCGTGGGTGACCAGTACTGGCTCGCCGGCTTCGTGACCTCGATCCCCACGTTCAAGCCCGCCTTCTCCACGTCGACGAAAACGGCAGTCGACGTGAACGGCGGGGCGCTCCTGCCGGGTGATCAGGTCGAGTACACGATCGTCGTGACGAACACGGGCAACGACACGGCGATCAACACCGTGCTGACCGACCCGATCCCGATGGGCGTGTCGTACGTGCCGGGCTCCATCGCGATCGTCTCGGGGCCAAACGCCGGCATGAAGACCGACGCAAAGTCCGACGACCAGGGCGAGTACGACGCCGGCACGAACACGGTGCGCATCCGGCTCGGCATCGGCGCGACCGGCGCGGTCGGCGGCACGATGCTCTATGGCGAGACGACGACCGTCAGGTTCCGCGTCACCGTGAACCAGGACGCCTCGGGCACGATCAACAACCAGGCGACGATCACGGCCGCGGGCCAGCAAGGCGCGCCGGCCGATGAGACGCCGACCGACGGCAACGGGTCGGGGAACGGCGAGCCGCCGACGCCGATCGTCATCGATCAGTGTGCGTCGAACGCGAACTGCATGGCGCCCACGCCGGTCTGCAACGTGGCCGGTACGCCGAACACCTGCGTCGAGTGCGTGACGGACGCGACCTGCGGCGGCGCTACACCGAAGTGCAACGTGGCGACGAACACGTGCACCTGCGTGCCCTTCGGCATGGAGGTCTGCGACGGCATCGACAACGACTGCAACGGCACGATCGACGACGGCTTCAACGTCGGCATGGCGTGCTCCGCGGGCGTCGGCGCTTGCATGAGCGTGGGCACGTTCGTCTGCATCGACGGCAGCACGTCGGCCTGCGACGCATTCCCGGGGATGCCGGGAACAGAGACCTGCAACAACGTCGACGACGACTGCGACGGCGAGACCGACGAGGGCTTCGACGTCGGCACGGCCTGCTCCGTGGGCGTCGGCGCCTGCATGGCGACGGGTGTCCTCGCGTGCGACGCGATGGGCAACACCGCGTGCGACGCGACCCCCGGCACGCCCGGCGTCGAGGTCTGCGGCGACGGCATCGACAACAACTGCGACGGCACGACCGACATGGGCTGCCAGGACTCCGACGGCGACGGCCTTCCGGACGACGTCGAGATCGAACTTGGCACCAACCCGAGCGACCCGGACTCCGACGACGACGGCAAGCTCGACGGCGCCGACAACTGCCCCCTGATCGGGAACTCCGACCAGAAGGACATCGACGGCGACGGCACGGGCGACGTGTGCGACGAGGACGCGGACGGCGACGACGTGCCTAATACCGACGACAACTGCGTCTTCCAGTCCAACCCCGAGCAGGAGGACGGAGACGGGGACGAGATCGGGGACGCCTGCGACCCGGACGTGGACAGCGACGGTGACGGCGTTGCGAATCCTTTCGACAATTGCCCGGCCCAAGCCAACTCCGACCAGAAGGACGTTGACGGTGACAGGTTCGGGGACGCATGTGACCCCGATACGAACGTCGACCCGCCGACGAACGACGCCGGCGAGGACGGCATCCTCGACGACAACTGCCCGTACGCGGTGAATCCCGATCAAGAAGACCTCGACGAGGACGGGATCGGGGATACCTGTGACGCCGATCAAGACGGCGACGGCCTTCCCAACGACATCGATCCGTGCCCCCTCGATGCCCGTTCGTCCTGCCCCAACCCTGCCGGTGAAGTCGAGGCTTGCGCCTGTCGCACGGCGGGCACGGCTCGCCCCCTCGACCACTCCGCCTTCTGGCTCGCCCTCGGGCTCGCCTTGTATGGCGCGCGCCGCCGACTCCGCCCGCGGAGGTAGCGTCGATGCAACTGCATAACCTCGCACTCCTCCCCATCGACACCCTCTTCCACGGGCGTTACCTCGTGCTCCGCGGGCTGGGGGCGGGCGCGATGGGCGCCGTGCACGAGGTTCGCGACGTAAAAACGAACAGCCGTTGTGCGCTCAAGGTCATGCTTCCCGGCGTCGTCGAGAACGACGACCTGCGAGCCCGGTTCGCCCAGGAAGCGCGTATCACCGGCGATATCGTGAGTGATCACCTCGTGCGGGTCCTCGACGCTGGCTTCGACCCCCCCACGGGAATGCCCTTCCTCGTCATGGAACTTCTCCACGGCGAAGAGCTCGGGCGACTCCTGAAGCAACGACGCACGCTCCCAGCCGAAGAGGCAATCCTCTACCTCCGGCAGACGGCGCTCGCCCTCGACAAGACGCACGCAGCGGGCATCGTCCATCGCGACCTCAAGCCCGGAAACCTGTTTGTCGCGCAGCGCGACGACGGTTCGCCGTGTGTGAAGATCCTCGACTTCGGTATCGCCAAGGTCGTCGCCGGGACGACGCAGTCCCAGGTGACCAAGCCCATGGGCACGCCGATGTACATGGCCCCCGAGCAGATCCTCGGCAAAGCATCGGTCGGGCCGGCGACCGATATTTACGCGCTTGGCCACATCGCCTATGCGCTGCTCGTCGGCGAGCCTTACTGGGCCGAGGAATCTCGCGTGCTCGAGATCTTTCCCTTCATGCAGCGCGTGATCGAAGGGATCGAGGAGATCCCGAGCAAGCGCGCTGCACGTCGCAATGCCGTGGAGCTCCCGCCAGCATTCGACGATTGGTTCCGGCAGGCGACGGCCAACGCGCCATCGGAGCGCTTCGAGCGGGCAACTGCGGCCGTTGCTGCGCTTGGCACGGCGCTGGCCCCCGGAAAGCCAAAGCCCAGCGTGGAGGCGACGGTTGTCGCAAGACCTATGGCTGCCGAGCCCGCGTCGACGGGCCCCGACAGCGACATGACAAGGACATTGCCCATGTCCGCCACGACGTCCAAGGCTGTCGCGGCGGCCATGGTGGTGAACGCCCCGGAGCCGCCGGCCGAGCCTTCCACCGTGCTACCCGGGAGTATTTCCTTTTCGGTCACGTCTCACAAGCTCCAGGGTTCCTCTAGACGCGTGTTCGCTATCGGTGGCATTACGCTGCTCACCCTCGCCGGGGCGGCGGGGTCGTGGCTGTTGCGAGCGGACAAACCACCACCGCAGGCGCACCCGTCGACCTCGGCCGCGGCGGCTGTGGAAGAAGCGGCGCCTCCGGTTCCAATGCAGCCCCAAGAGGCCCACGATCCGCCCGCGGAGGCCGTGTCCAGCACTGCGCAACCCACGGCGGCCCCGCCGGCTCCGGCGCCCACGATCGTGAAACAAGCCTCCGCACCGTCATCCCCGACGCCCAAGACAACCGCGCCGCCCTCCGGCCCGGCAAAGGAGGCTCGACCTGCCAGCATGAAGGCGCCGTCCCGAGGCGTCCCTGCCGCGCCTGCGGCTGCGCCATCGCCGACGGCCCCATTGAGCAAGAAGAGTGACGTGCCTCGCTCGATTGATTGAGGGTACTTCGATGTCATCCATCCGCCTTCACGCTTCATCACTCGCTTCCGTGGCTCTGTTCTTCGCGTACGCGGCGCAGTCGAGCAACACGCATGCCCAGGCTGTTTCGGTCGACGTTTTGTTCATGGAGGCCCTCGAGGCCTACGACGCAGGGAATTACGCGACCGCATGCCCCAAGTTCGAGCAAGTCGTCCGGATCAAGCCGGGGCTCGGCGCGCGCGTCGCGCTGGGGCATTGTTACCGCGATCGGGGAGACGTCGTACAGGCGATCGAGGTGTACGAGGCAATCGTCGCCGACGCGCCCGAGCTCGAAGCAAAGGCCACGACGCCCAAAGACAAAGACAACGTGAAGGACCGCGCCCAGATGGCGCAGAAGAACCTGTCGGCGCTGGAGTTGAAGGTCGGAAGGCTGACGCTCGAGGTGCCCTCGTCGCAGCTCGTGTTGCCCGCTTTTGTTCTGCGCCTCGATGGCGCGCCCGTGCCGCGAGAGCAGATCGGCAAGCCCCGATGGATCCTGCCTGGAAAACACAGGATCGAGGGGTCGGCGACGGGATTCGTGACGGACGCCCGCGAGGTCGAGGTGCAGGCCCGCGGCGCGCATTCGGTCGCGATCGAGCTCGTTCCGAAGAAACCCGCGGTGGAGGCGCCCCCGGTGATTCCAGCCCCGGAGAAGGCGACGCCGCCCGTGGAGACGAAACCATCTCCCGTGACGTCGCCCCCCCACGCACCCTCTCGACCGCAGAGACCCGAGATGGCAACGCCGAGCCACGGTACGCCGACCTGGGCGTGGGTCGCAGGTGGCCTGGGCGCGGGGGCGCTGGTGGTAGGTGCTGCGTTCGCCTACCAGTACGCGGATACACGTGAAGCGGCAGCCGCCGATTGCCCGGACCAAAGCTGCGCGCGGCCTGGTCTCGCGAGCGACTACACAAACCGATGGAACCGGAACGTCGCCCTGATGGCCGGCTTCGGAAGCGTCGGTGTCGTCGGAATCGGTGTGTTCCTCGCCGGAATCATGGGTACACGACAGGATGCCCCCCGTGCCGCCACGGCCATCCGCGTCGCCCCCTGGGCTGGCCCCGGTGAGGGGGGGATGCTCGTCCACGGATCGTTCTGAACGAGGAGATTCCGTTGAAGTCGACGAAACGAAGCGCCCATTCGGTCCTGTCGCTCGTGCTGTCCCTATCGATGGCCGCCTGCGCTCCCGAGCTCTTCGATCCGCCCATCATTCAGGCATTGGATGGTCGCGTCGCCTCGACCACGGAGGGGGTGCTTGCGACGGTGGCGGGCACGGGCTCTCGGTCGTTCACGTCGATCGCTCCGGATCCAGAGGGTGGAGCTCTTCTGGCGGGGTACTTCGATGGCTCGATCACGCTCGGAGAGACGACCATCCCATCGATGGGCGCGCACGATCCCTTCGTGCTGCGGCTCGACCCCGACGAGGGTGCGCTCACGCTCGCATGGCACGTGGGGGCGCCAGATCCGCAGGCGGCGCTGGCCGTGGCCGTCGCGGAGGACGGGACGATGCTCATCGCGGGAGAGATGTCCGGCGTGCTCCCCGTCGAGGAGCACATCCTGACGAGCGAAAACGGGCGTGATGCCTTCCTGGTGAAAAGCTCAGCGAGCGGCGAGACGATCGACGCGCGACGATTCGGAGGCATCGGTTATCAGGCCGTCACGAGCATCAGCCCCGGAAAGCCCGGAGAGCTCCTCGTTGCCGGGATTTACTCGGGTGAAATCGCGCTCGACAAGGAGCTGCACGAGAGCGCGGGCGGTTACGACGTGTTTCTCGCGGCCCTCGATTCGACAGGGAAGGCTCGCTGGTCCGCCGTGTTTGGTGGGAGCTCGGAGCAGCAGACCGCGGCGATGGCCGCTGCTGCGGATGGAAGCTCCTGCGTGGTGGGCGATTTCGAAGGCCCGCTGAACGTATCGGGGTACACGCAACTCGTCGGCGATGGACTGCGCAGCGTGTTCGTCGCGCGCTTCGAGGCCGAGGGGAACGTGCCCTGGGCCTTCGTGTATAGCGGCACCGGGCGCACGGAGGCCGCGGGCGTGGCCATCGACGACGAGGGAAACAGCCTCGTGGCGGGTAGCTTCTCGGGCAGCCTGATGCTGGGCGACGTGACGCTCACGACGGAGGCCGAAGCGAGCTTGTTCGTCCTGAAGCTCGATTCGACCGGAAACGTCGTTTGGGCACGCGCGTTCGGCGAAACGCAGAGGACGGTGGCTCGAGGGATCGCCGTTGGTACCGGTGGAAGCGTCGCGGTGGTCGGCGATTTCACGGGACGCGTCGCGGTCGGGGACCAGACCTTGAATAGCAAGGGCAAGGCGGACTTGCTCGTGCTCGAGCTCGATGCCTCCGGGAGAGCCGTGAGCGTGGGAAGCTTCGGCGATGAGGAGGCCCAGCACGCAACCGGCATCGCCTACGATGGAAGCGGGAGACGGATGGTCATTGGCCAATTCGAGGGCACGCTCCACGCGGGTGGGTCGACCATCGCGAGCACGGGGCCAGGGGATCCGTTCGTACTTCGGCTCGAGTAGGCCGTTCATCCCTTCAGCGCATCGATCTTCGCCCTGACGGCCGCCTCTTCGGCCTCCACGGCCGCCTTCTTCTTCGCCAGCGCGGCGAGCTCCTCCTCCGCGGCCTTCACCTGCAGCTTCGCCGCCTTCTCGGCTGCGGCCACGAGCTCCGCGCGTTTCTCGCGCAGCGCCTCGATCTCCGCTTCGAGCGCCGTGATGGCCTCGTCCACGGCCTCGATCGTGGCCGGCGCGTCGTCCTCGTCCTTCACGGGCCGCGCCTCGCGCCGGAAGAATCGATCCGCGAAGTTCGCCGGCAATCCCGGCTTCTCGTGTGGCATCTTCGCGAGCACGCCGAACGACTCTTTTCGTCGGGCATTCACTTCCTCGACGAATGCGTGACGCTCTCCCACGTCGCGGAACTGGTCCCGCGCGAGCTCGGCGTTCTCCTTCGCCTTCTTCGCCGTCTCGCCCTTCTCGATCAGGGCCGCGAGCTCGGGCGCGAGCGTGTTCAGCGCCGCGTGTTCGCTCTTTTGCAGCGACGAGACCCACGCGGCCATGGCCTCGAGCTGCTTGCCGAGCACGGGCTTCGCGAAGTCCGAGGGCGTCTTTCCGCCGAAGTAATGCTTGAAGAGCGGGTGATTGCGATCGTCGCCGACCAGCTTGTCGAGGGTCGAGGCGAAATCCTTGACGAAATCATCGAGCCCATCGTTCGCATGATCGACGAGGGCCTGGGCGTCGACGATGGCATCACGGAGCTGTTGCTCGTGCGCCTGGATCATTCGACATTTTTCACGAAGCGCGACGAACGTGGGGGCGAGCTCCGTGCACTCCTCATGCGCGAGGAAGCGGCTCGCCGTGTAACTCAGATCGCTCCCGATCAGGGCAAGTGCCGTGCGCGAGGTGTATGTGCGGGGTGCGGGCATCGTCTGCGGGCCTTCCTTTCCGTCGGGGATGTCCGAAACAAGGGTCGAGGGTGACGGTACTCGGCGATCGGGACCACGATCAAGGGGAATCGTCCCGGGCGTGGAGAGGTCGCGAGCGGGATCGGGGGGCGGCGGCGGCCGACGGGGGTGGATCGGGCGTGTGGACAGGTGGCGTCGGCGGCCGTCGCAGGGAGAGGCGACACGCCAACAGGTGTCGGCGGCGGCCGAGCGGGGTGTCACGTAGGCGCGGACGAGGGGCATCGGCGGCCGAGGGGGTTCGTTCGTGCGCGCGGGTGGCGTGCGCCGGCTGCCGACGAGGCTCGATCGGGTGGACGGAGCGAAGGCGGGGGCCGGTGAGCGGGGTGGTTCGTACGTACGATCGCGGGTCGTCGGCGGGTGATGTCGCTCGATCGGCGCCCCGCCACGCGCCGGCCACGTTGACATGCAGCCGAGCAGCGTGGTCCGTTCGGGTATGCGCGCGCTCTCGCCGCGGGTGCGAGCTCTCCTCTCCTCCGGGCTCCTCGGCTGCGCGGCGTTGGCGCTCGTCCCGCTTGGCTGCTCCTCGGCGACGATCCGCCACCTCCCGGACGATCGCCCGCGCCTCCCCGCCGCCACCGCGGAGCGCCTGCGCGCATGTGTCGGCGAGCTCGGTGGCGAGCTCGCAGGCGGCTACTACACGTTCGAGGCGACGGTGAAGGTCGACGAGGAGGGCCGCGTCGTGGATGTCAAGAGCACAGGCGTGCCGCATCCCGAGCTCGCGATATGCATGCGGATCGCGCTGCGAGGCATGACGGTGCCGGAGGATCTGCTCGGCAAGCTGCGCGTCTCCACGTCGCCCGCGGCTGCGAACGGGCAAACGGCGGCCGAGCGGGGGCTCGTCGGGAACGCCGCGGCGCTCGTGCTCGTGGTTGTCGCCCTCGCCGAGCTCGTCATCGATGCGGCCCCCGTCGCCGTCGCGATTGCTGCGGCGGTGGAGGTCACGGGGGAGATTGCGGAGACAGTCAAGGGAAAGTGGTCATGCACAGCATCTTGCAACGTGCAGCAGGTCAACTCGAGTGTCTCTTGTCCTGACCGAGTGACAGGAACGGCATACGGACCCAACGAGCCTGCCGCGTGTGCCGAAGCGAAGCGCCGTGCTACGCAGTCGACCCCGGCTGGCTGTTACCCGCGGCACTGTCAGTGTCGTTGTATCAAGAGATGACGGAGCCAAGGATGCAACCCTCGAAGGTCGTCGAAGTTCTCGAGTTTTTGGTGCCTGCTGCCGACGGGGAAGAGTTGCTGTTCAGATTGGAGGTATTGGCGCACGGGACCGGAAAA
The DNA here is from genome assembly GCF_009649845.1 of Polyangium spumosum. NCBI lineage: Bacteria > Pseudomonadati > Myxococcota > Polyangiales > Polyangiaceae > Polyangium > Polyangium spumosum. The sequence continues at coordinate 268,201 of NZ_WJIE01000008.1, read as the reverse complement.
GCTCGCCGCTACCGCTGCCGGCTCTACCGGCTCGAGAGCTTCAGGTTCCGAGTCCCCAGCAGCAAAAGCGGGGGACGCGGCAGGAAATGGGAAGAGGCTGACTACCGCTCCTGGGTCGTGGATGACGGCCTCGGGGTCGATCTTCTGTCGTACCCCTCGATGGCCAAGGCCAGAAATGCGGCCGTGCGGACGCTGAAGACCCAGCTGGGTCTTCCGTGAGGCCACGTTGACATGCAGCCGAGCAGCGTGGTCCGCTCGGGCATGCGCGCTCTCCCTCCGCGGGTGCGAGCTCTCCTCTCCTTCGGGCTCGTCGGCTGTGCAAGCTGCGCGTCTCCGCGTCGCCCGCGGCTGCGAACGGGCAAACGGTGGCCGAGCGTGCGCTCGTCGGGAACGCCGCGGCGTTCGTGCTCGTGGTTGTCGCCCTCGCCGAGCTCGTCATCGATGCGGCCCCCGTCGCCGTCGCGATTGCTGCGGCGGTGGAGGTCACGGGGGAGATCGCGGAGGCGCGAAAGAGGGCAAGGTGGGAAAATGAATGCGATGCGCGACGGACGGCCTGCCTCGGTTCGCCGTTGCAAAGCGAATGGGGGGACCATTGGAAGTCGAAGAGATGCAACATGTGCCACAACGCGTGTCGAGCCCGGAAAAAGTGGCCCGATGAGATCGAAATCGACAAGGGCGTATTCGTGTCCCGCAAGTATTGGCCCAACTAGCGACAGCGGCGGAGCGTCAATGACTGCGGAAGAAAAAAGAGCCCGGCGGCTCTTCTCGGAGTTCGTGAAGGCGAGCAATGCCGTCCTGTTGCGCTCATTCGATCGCAACAAGACCTATGTCGAGATCGTTGACGAATACCGCGCGATCGAAGCTGAGTTCGTGGCGCGCATGGGGGACGACGAGCCGGGCGCGCTCGAAACGAGGCGACACGTCGCCGAGTCGATTTTTTCGCTGGCGCGTCGCAGCGGACCCACCTTCGAGGTCTGCCGAGAGGCCTGGAACGATCTCGTTCGCATCGGCTTCACGGGTTCCCTCACGAAGTGCATGTATTCCTTGATGTATGCGGACTTCTGCGCGTTCGACGAGCAGCCCGAGGAAGGGCTCGCCGTGCTCGAGCCGCTACGCGCGGAGCTCGAGGGATGGATCGAACGATCCAGGGCGGCGCAACGGCCCACCATGTTTTACGAAGACCAGCTCGAGACTTCGAGGCGTCTCCAGGACGAGCTCGAAGCCCGGCGAAGGGGCGAGAGGAGCCCGAAACGAGTCACCCGAGCCATGGTCGAAGGGTACGATTTTGGCCCTGAGGGGGAAGAAATCAACCAGGTCTCCGAGGCGATCTGGGAAACACGCCGCGCCGTTTACAGGGCCTTTGCACGATCGCGGGGTCGGTGCTTCGCCGAGATCGCAGACGATTACCGGCAGGTCGAGGCGGACGTCGTGGCGCGGGCACGCGCATGTGATGGCTACAAGCCTCTGGTGCCCAAAGTGCGCCGATATATCGTCCAAGATGGCCTCCGTGCGGCCTGTGGCTCCGAACAACCCTTCGAGGTCTGCCGCGACGCCTGGAACGAGGCCGTCCGACGGGGCTTCTCGGACTTCGAGGCGCAGTGCAGGATGACACGCATGTATGCGGAGTCCTGCGGCTTCAACCAGAAGCCCGAGGAGGGGCTCGCCGTGCTCGAGCCTCTGCTCGTGGACCTCGAGCAAGGGCTCAAGGCGAAGGAGCTCACGCGAAAGCGATGGCTCAAAGTTCGCGCGAAACGGAGACCACCCATGCACGAGGAGGAGCCGCCCCCGAGCTTCTACCGAACTTGGCTCGAATCCCTCCGCGAGCTCCGCGACAAGCTCGACGCACAGCCAAAGGCCGGCGCGGCGCCCCGCTGAAGCTTCGTGACCTCCCCCCTTGCTTCCCGCCCCGAACCCTGCTGCTCTCCCCTCCCATGCCCTCCCGCACCTTCGCCATCGGCGACATCCACGGCGACCTCGACGCCCTCCACCGCCTCCTCGCCGCCCTCCCTCCGCTCGATGCCGGCGACACCCTCGTCTTCGTCGGTGATTACCTCGATCGGGGCCCTCGCTCCGCCGACGTCGTCGCCTTCCTCCGCGCCCTCCCCTCGCGGACGCCGGCGAAGGTCGTCCTCCTCCGCGGCAACCACGAGGATGGCTGGTTGCGCGTCGTCGATCGCGGCTGGCCCGAATTCGTCATCCCCGCGCCGAATGGTTGCCTCGCCACGCTCCGCTCCTTCCTCGGCAGGCCCCCGCCGGTCGAGGGCGAGGGCATGGCCGACGACGAGGTCGAGCCCCTCTTCAAAGGCACGTTTTTCCCGCCGGACGTCGTCGCCTGGATGCGCGAGCTCCCGTTCTGGTACGAGGACGATTACGCGATTTACGTGCACGCGGCCCTCCCGAAGGGCCCCGAGGGCTACGAGCACCCCTCCACCACGCAGAGGCGGCTCGCGATGCTCTGGTGCCGCGATCACGACTTCGTCCGCGACTACCGGGGCAAGCTCGTCATCTTCGGGCACACGGCCACGAAATACCTCCCGCCCGAGCTCTCGGAGTACACGCCCGAGGACAAGGAGGACGCGTGGGTCGGCCCCTGCGTCATCGGGATCGATACGCGCTGCGGGAAGGGCGGTTATCTGACGTGCGTGGAGCTGCCGTCGGGGCAGGTGTACGAGTCGCGCTGATCACGGCGTCGGCTGGCATTCCGAGCCGAGCGCCGGCATCCCCCAGTGCCAGTTCGCGAGCTCGACCCGCGGGTAATACGCGGCGAAGACGAAGCACATCTCGCTCGACGTGTCCTCGCCGAACGTCACGTTCGAATTGCTCGGGTTTTGCCAGGCGCAACGCGTCGTGATCGTGTCGCCCGGGCCGATCGTGGTCACCACGTCGTCCCAGTATTGATCGTCGAAGCTCCACGGATCACGGTTCGTCAGCGGGACGGGCGCGCCGCTCACCGGCTTGTGCTCGGCCGAGATGATCGTCCCGAGCTTGTGCATGTGCGGCCCGATGGAGAACGTGTTCACCTTCGGGAACGACGCCGGGACCGTGAGATCACACGTGACGTCGAGCGCGCCGTGCGCCGGGATGTTGATCTTCGTCGTGCCAAACGCCATGATGTCCGCGTCGTTCGCGCGCAAATTCGTCGTCGTGCACAGGTCGAACCCGCTCTGATCCTTCTGGCCGTCGAGCTGCGTCAGGTTCGAGTAGTGCATCTGGATCATGTAATGGCCCGTGCCCTCGATCGGCAGGCCGGCCGCCTCCGGGAGCACGAGCGGGCCCTGGCCCGGCGTCCACACGCTCACGAGCCGCCCGCCGCCCGAGGCGCCCGCGCCGCACGCCTTGGGCGTCGTCGAGCCATACGCCGCCGGGAGTTCATAGAGCAGCATGTGATGCACGATGATGTCGTTATCGACGGCCGGCGCGATCGCCGTGATGTGCCGCTTCGATCCCACCTCGACCTCGGCGCCGAAGCACACGTACGCGTCCTCCGTGAGCTTCGGCATTGCCCACGCCGTCGTCGGCCGGAGCAGGACGTCGGGCGTGCACGAGAGGGGCGTCCCGCCGCCCATCCCGCCGCCCCCGCCCGTGCCCGAGCACGAATCCCCCGACGCTCCGGGCGCGCCGGCCGCGATCCACCCGTCGAGCACGCCCTGCGAGGACGCGTCGATCAGGCCCTTCGGCGGCATCGGCCTCTCCGCGTCGTGGATACGCGCGCCGACGAGCTCGTAGACCTTCTTCGAAGGATCACTCTGCGCCCCCGCCTGGAAATCGGCCGCCGTCACGAGGGCCATCGGCGCCCCGTACTTGGGCGGCGAGGAATGGCAGAGCTGGCAATTCTCGGCGACGATCTCGGCCACGTCGCAAGGCAAGTCCGCCCCGCCGCCCATGCCGCCGCTCGCGCCGCCCCCGCCCGCGCCGTCGCCGCCGCCGCCGGACGTCGCGGCGCCGCCCCCGCCGCAGGCCCACAGCAGGATCGGAATGAGGACCACGCCCGCTCGCAATCGTGTGTTCATCATGAGGTGCTCCGTTCTCGAGCCCCATGAGACACCGGAGGAGGCCCGAACGTAAAGAGCCACGCGCGAGGCATGCGCCGGGTGTATCATCCGCCGCCGCGGGCGAGGCGCCCGGCGCGAGGTGCGAGGGTGATGGCGAACTTCTTCAGCGACAACGAGGACCTCCGCTTCTACGTCGAGCGCTTCATCGACTGGGAGCCCATCGCGCGGATCACGGAGCACGACTTCCGGAGCGAGGGCGGGCCGAAGAGCCTCGACGAGGCCCGCGACCTCTACCGCGAGATCCTCGACATGCTCGGCACCTTCGCCGCCGAGGAGATCGCGCCACACGCCGCGCAGATCGATCGGGAGGGCGTGATCTTCCGGGACGGCGAGGCCTCGTTCCCGCCGCGGCTCGTGTCGATCTTCGAGAAGATCCAGAGCATGGAGCTCCACGGCCTCTGCTTGCCGCGCGAGCTCGGCGGGACGAACGCGCCGGCGCTCCTGTATTTCATCGGCACCGAGCTGTTCGGGCGCGCCGACGTCTCCGTGATGGCGCACCACGGCTTTCACGGCGGCACCGCGCTCGCGATGTTGATGTTCTCGATGCGCGAGGGCACGACCGAGGTCGATCCGGAGACGGGCCGCGTCACGAGGACACGCTTCCGCGCCTACATCGACGAGATCACCCGCGGCGCGGCCTGGGGCTGCATGGATATCACCGAGCCCGACGCCGGCAGCGACATGGCGCGGCTCCGGACACGCGCCGAGCAGGACGCCGAAGGAAACTGGTTCGTCACGGGGCAGAAGATCTTCATCACGTCGGGGCACGGAAAGTACCATTTCGTGATCGCGCGGACGGAGGAGCCGAAGGACGAATCCGACCCGTTCGCCGGCCTCGGCGGCCTCTCGATGTTCCTCGTCCCGACGTACGAGGATCTGCCGGACGGCACGCGGAGGCGGATCGTGACGATCGATCGTGTCGAGGAAAAACTCGGCCATCACGCGTCCGTGACCGCCGCCCTCTCGTTCGACCGCGCCCCGGCGCACCTTGTGGGAAAACGCGGCGAGGGGTTTCCGTACATGCTCACGATGATGAACAACGCCCGCATCGGCGTGGGCTTCGAGACCCTGGGGCTCTGCGAGGCGGCGCTCGCGCTCGCGCGCGGCTACGCAGCCGAGCGGCGCTCCATGGGCAAGAGCATCGATCGGCACGAGATGATCGCCGACTACCTCGACGAGATGCAGACGGACATCCAGGGCATCCGCGCGCTCGCGATGCACGGCGCCGTCCACGAGGAGCTGTCGCAGAAGAAATCGATGCGCCTGCAGTTCGGGCGCGTCGCCGACGACGACCGCGCCCGGATGGAACGGGAAATCGCGCGGCACAAGCGCGAGGCGCGGCGCGTGACGCCCCTGGTAAAATACCTCGGCGCGGAGAAGGCGGTCGAGATGGCGCGGCGCGCGATCCAGATCCACGGCGGCGCCGGCTACACGAAGGACTACGGCGCGGAGAAGATCCTGCGCGACGCGACGGTGATGCCCATTTACGAGGGCACGAGCCAGATCCAGTCGCTCATGGCCATGAAGGACGCGCTCGCCGGCATCCTGAAGCGCCCGGCCGCCTTCCTGCGCCGGGGCGCGGAGGCGCGGCTGCGGAGCGCCTCCGCGCGGGATCCGCTGGAGCGAAAGCTCGCGCGTATCCAGGTGCTCTCGCACGCGGCGCAGCGGCACCTCGTCGTGCGGACGGCGGGGGACAAGCTCGGCGGCGCGATCCGCTCGCCCGCCCGCACGTGGCGGACGAACCTCTTCGGGAGCTGGGATCCGAAGCGCGACTTCTCCTACGCGATGCTGCACGCCGAGCGGCTCACGCGCCTGCTCGCGGACGAGGCGATCGGCGAGCTGCTGCTCGATCAAGCCACGAAGCACCCCGAGCGGCGCGAGGTCCTCGAGCGGCACCTCGAGCGCGCCGAGGTCCGCGCGCAGCACCTCGCCGCGGCCATCACGACCACGGGAGATCGCCTGCTCGTCTCGCTCGCCGCGGCGGCGGAGGGTGCTCGCGGCGAGAGCCCGCCGTGAATCCAGCTCGCTTCCCCCGTCCGTGTTCGCCGGACGCGGGGCGGGCCGCGGTGTGCGTTCGCCGGGACCGGCTTTACGTTCGATCGACGATCCCGAGGGGGAATGACCGAGCGGCCGGGGAACCGGGGGGGAGTTTGACGTCCATGGGGCACGTCGAGGACGAGCTACGCGAGGAGATTCGTATCAACGAGACGCTCCTGCGTATCGGCGCCGTGCTCGCGGCCGAGCTCGACCTCGACCGGCTCGTGCAACGGCTGACGGACGAGGCGACCGCGCTGACCCGAGCGCAGTTCGGGGCCTTCTTTTTCACGGTCGAGGGCGGGTCGGGCGAGCCCCTGTCGCGTTACACCCTCTCCGGCGTTCCGCGCGAGCTCACCGAGCGCTTGCCGCACCCCCGGCTCACGCCGCTGTTCAGCCCCACGATGCGGGGCGAGCAGGTGTTGCGTATCGACGACGTGCTCGAGGATCCCCGCTACGGAAAAAACCCGCCGTACCACGGGATGCCCGAGGGACATCTGCCGGTCCGGAGTTACCTCGCGGTCCCCGTGGTGTCGCGCTGCGGGAAGGTCCTCGGGGCCCTGTTCTTCGGGCACGCCGAGCCGGGCGTATTCACCGAGCGTGACGAGCGGGTCGTCGGCGGCGTCGCGAGCTTCGCCGCCGTCGCGATCGACAACGCCAGGCTCTACAAGGCGTCCGAGGCCGCGCGCCGGCAAGCCGAAGAGGCGCACCGGCAGGCCGAGGCGGCGAACCGATTGAAGGACGAGTTCCTGAGCCTGGTCTCGCACGAGCTGCGCACGCCCCTCACGGCGATCCTGGGCTGGACCCAGGTCCTCTCGACGCGCGAGTGTGACGCGGAGACGCGCGCCCGGGCGCTCGCCGCCATCCATCGGAACGTCCGGGCGCAGATCCGGATCATCGACGATCTGCTCGACGTCTCTCGGATCATCACGGGCAAGCTCGGGCTCGCGCGGCGGCTGACGGATCTCGGCGACGTCTTGAGGTCGGTGCTCGACGTGGTCCGCCCCGCGGCGGAGGCGAAGGGCATCGAGCTCGACGTCACGCCCGAGCGCCCGTCCGTGCGGGTCTGCGGTGATCCCGACAGGCTGCGGCAGATCCTGTGGAACCTGGTCGCCAACGCCATCAAATTCACGCCACGCGGCGGCCGGGTCGGGGTGGAGATCACGCGCGAAGAAGGGGTCGTCCACATGATCGTGCGGGACACGGGCCGAGGGATCAGCCCCACGTTCATGCCTTACGTGTTCGATCGATTCCGGCAGGCGGACAGCTCTGCTTCGAGGTCGCAAGGCGGGCTCGGCCTGGGCCTCGCGATCGTGCGTCACCTCGTGGAGATGCACGGCGGCACCGTGAAGGCGGAGAGCGCGGGGGCCGATCACGGCTCGACGTTCACGGTCACCTTGCCCCTGCCCGCCGATGCGCGGAGCGGCTGCTGCGACGGCGACGGGAAGACGAGCGACTATCGCGGCGAGGGTCCGTCGCGGTATGCTGCCGCGATGGAGCAGGCGCCGAGGAGAAACGGATGAGCCGCTATCTCGACAAGGATCCGGAGTGCAAGGGTGGAGACGGCGGGCTCGATCTCGTGATCGAAGCGCGCCCGCGGGATCTCGGGGGGTTCACGGTGCGGCGCCTCTTGCCGTCGCCGATGCGGCGGCTCGTGGGGCCGTTCATCTTCTTCGACCACATGGGCCCGGTCGATTTCTCGTCGGGTGAGGGGCTCGGGGTGCGGCCGCACCCGCACATCGCGCTCGCGACGATCACGTACCTGCTCGAGGGCGAGTTCGTGCATCGCGACAGCCTCGGCTCGGAGCAGCCGATCCGGCCGGGGGACGTGAACTGGATGGTCGCGGGTCGCGGCGTGGTGCACTCGGAGCGCACGTCGCCCGAGGTGCGCGCCCGAGGCGGGCGGATGCACGGGATCCAGACGTGGGTCGCGCTGCCGCAGGAGGACGAGGAGATCGAGCCGCGCTTCGAGCACCACCCGCGGAGCACGATCCCGGTCGTGACGCGCCCCGGCGCCGAGATCCACGTCATCGCAGGGACGGCGTACGGCGCGAAGGCCCCGACGGGTATCCTCTCCCCGACGCTCTACGCGCACGCGCGGCTCGAGGCGGGCGCGTGTTTGCCCGTGGACGAGGAGCACGAGGAGCGGGCCGTGTACGTGATCGACGGGCGCATCGAATGCAGCGGCAAAGCGTTCGCGGAGGGCTCGATGATCGTGCTGCGTCCGGGCGCGCCCGTGGAGATCCGCGCGACCGAGCGGGCGAACGTGATGCTCGTCGGCGGCGCGCGGCTCGAGGGAGAGCGGCACATCTTCTGGAACTTCATTTCGAGCTCGAAGGAGCGGATCGAACGAGCGAAGGCGGACTGGCGGGAGGGGCGCTTCGCGAAGGTGCCGGGCGACGAGGTGGAGTTCATCCCGCTGCCGGAGTGAGGGCCGTCAAAGCCCGAGGAGCTCTTGCAGCCAGACGCCCCCCTGCCCTCCCCCGACGTGGGTGAAGAAGAGCCGCCCCGTGTTGAAATCACCCCCCTCGGCGATCCACTCGGCCGCGTGCGCGGAGAGCCGCGCGACGGGCTCGCTCGGGAACGAGAACGGCGAGCGTGATCGATACACGTTCGTCGCGTCCCAGGACGTGGGATAACTCGTCACCGTCAGGTAAAACCACCCGCCCCGCTCGAACACGAACGGGGACTCGGTAAACCCGCTGTCGTGCCGGATCGTGTCCCGGCCGAGCGTCAAGGCCATCGACGGCTCGGTCCAGGATACGAGATCGAGCGACGTGCGATATCCGACGCCGCTCACGCGGTGGTCGTCCGAGAGGCAACGCGTGTAATAAACGACCCAGGTATCCGCGAATCGCACGAGCATGGGATCACGGGCGAGGCAGACGTCCTCGAAGAGAATGCCCCCGGCGCGAATGAAGGTCGTCCCGTCCGTGGAGCGCGCGATGCGGAAGCCGCCACGCTGGCTGCCGCGCGCGCTCACGTGGTACATCATGACGAGGCTGCCGTCGTGATCGCGGACGACGTGGGGGGCCCAGATCCGGGGCTCGTCGTCCTCCGCGTGCAGGGCCAGGCGCTGGGGTGAAATCGTGAAGCTCGGCGAGGAGGCCTCGTGCCAGCGCGCGGGCCCAGGGCCGAGCGCGAGGGCGTGGACGAACGCGCGCTCGTCGGGGCCCTGGGGTTCGCTGTGGAAGATGCCCGTGAGGAGCCATCGGCCACCTCCGAGCTCGATCAAGGAGTGATCGTTGACGTAATGCGGGCCTTCGGGCAAGGCGCTCGTATCCAGGATCTTCACGCGGGGTCGCTGCGCGAGCTCGGGCGCGCCGGGGCCCGTGAAATACCGCAAGAGGTAGCCGCTCTCGCTGAAGGGCGCGGGAGATGCGGTCGCGTCGATCTCGAGCGCGGGCCGCGCGCCGGGCGCGCAGGTCCCGGGCGGGAGATCGATCCAGAGCGCGTCCTCGGCGAGCGCGCGGAGCGTATTGTGCTCCGATTCGAAGAATCGCCCGACCTCACGGCCGTCGAGCCGCACCCGCGCCTCCTGCGGCGCGCGCGCCCGGGAATACGTGCGCACGAGCAAGACCGCGCGGGCGTCCGCGGACGGGCAACGCACGTCGATCCGGGTGACGCCGCGGCGCTCCCGGACCGGGAAGACGCGCTTGCGTGATTCTCGCTCGGCGTCGACGGCCGAGAACTGGATACGGAAGGTGGGGACGAGGACCCTCTGCTCGTCGATCACGCGGACGCCGGAGAACTCGTACGCGAGGCCGAGCGAACGAACACGCAGCGGCGTGAACGCGCCCGTGGGCCCCGCCTCGAAGCCGAACCGCATCCCCGAGCGGCTCACGATGGGATCGGGCACGTGCAGGCGATAGAGGGAATGCTCGAAGCGCGAGCGCCGCTCCTCGGGATCGGTGCGGAGGAAGCGGTGCTGGCCGCTCAGCGCGTTCGCGTGGGCCCCGTGGAAGTACCAGCCGCCATTGAAGTAGTCCTCGGTGCCCGTGCCATGTTGCACCGGGGAGCACATCCCGTCGGTCCGGATCATCTCGTCGCCCTCGAGGTATTGCCGGGCGCCGAGAGGTCCGTCTTCGAGGTGCGAAAAAAGCGCCACGAATTTCAGGGGGGCGTCGCTTTCGAACATCGGCATCGTGGTGTGGCGCCCGGGGCCCTTTTGATCGCGGTATTGCGCGGCGAGCCGCACCCCGGCTCGGGCCTCCGCGAGATCCACGGCGGCCCGGATTTCCCGGATCACGCGCGCGGACGGAGCTTCGATACGGAGCGCCTCGCCCTCCGCGAGCGGAATGGGCAGCCGCGTCGCGAGCCGGGAAGCGGCGCCGTTCTCCCACGCGGCGTGGAGCGCGCTCCGGAACGAGGTCCACCCGCCGTCGACCGCGTCACCATCGCTGGCGAGCCCAAAAAAGAAGGACGCCGGGACGGGGGGCTGATCCCCGATTCGCACCCGGAGATCCCCGAGCCGCGCGGCCGGCAGCTCCACGAAGAGCCGGGAGACCGTGGACGGGCCGGTGGCGACGGTCAGGGAGGGCCCTTTGCCCGCCGCAATCCCGGCGCTCCATGCAGGCGGGTTCTGGGTCCAGTCTTCGCTCATGAACCGGGAGAGCGCCGCGGCGCTCGGGCCGGCGGCGGATCCGGGCCCCTCGCGGTAGGTGATCTGATGATAAAGAGGGACGCCCCGGTAGAGCACCCTGGCCTCGTGGGAATACGCGAACGGCACATGACTCGTGAATGCGCCGGAGCTCGCGTCGACCCCGAGGACGAGGGGCGATTTCCAGGGCCCCCGTCCCTCGAAGAAATCGCGGGGCTCTCCGCGATACGCCGTCTGACCGTCGAGCACGATCCAGAGCTCCTGGCCCGCCTTTTCGAGCTCCTGCCTCGGCGCCGTCATCCAGATCCGCGTGATCCTCCCCTCCCCGCGCGCATGAAAAAGGACACGATGTTGCCCGAGGGTCCCGACCCCCGGGCGGAATCCATCCGCATTTCCACCCGCTGGATCGTGCGTGGTCACGCTCCTCGTGATCCACCCCGGATGAAAGGTGAGGAGCTCGGAGAGGACCGGGGAGATGGGCCAGGAGACGACGTTCGGGGCGATTGCGAGGGCCGCGCCGAGGAGGTGGTGGAGGGGCATGAGGGCTACCTAATGCGCCCTCCGCTTGAATGGTGCCGGGCGGCTTGTGCGTCGCGGAGACGAACATGTATCCTGCACCGATGACGGAGAGCGCCGAGGCCGCCCCCGACCCGACGAACGCGGATACGACGGAGTTCTCGCCCACGGGCGCATCGGAGCGCGTCGTTTCGCTCGACGTGTTACGTGGCTTCGCGCTCTACGGCGTGCTCCTCGCCAACAGCGTGCCGTGGTACAGCGCCCGCGCGTTCATGCCGCGCGACGTCCTCCTCGCGCAGACCGATACGGCCGACAAGATCTTCCTTTTCCTGGTCGGCCTCTTCGTCAACGGAAAGGCCATGGCGCTCCTGACCTTCCTGTTCGGCCTGGGCTTCTCCCTGCAGCTCCAGCGCGCCGAGGCGACGGGGCGCAGCGTCGTGCCCATGCACGTTCGCAGGCTCGCCTCGCTCGCGCTGATCGGCGTCTGTCACGTGCTCTTGCTCTGGTGGGGCGACATACTCTGGGGATATGCGATCGCGGGCCTCGGCCTCCTGTTCTTCCGCCGTGTGCGTGGGTGGAGGCTCGTCGCCTGGGGCCTCTTTCTCGCGCTCGTGCCGATGTGCGTCACGGCGATTCCCGTCGTCTCCGCGGCCCTTCGGCCGCTCACGCCCGCGCCGCCCGATCACGCTGCGTTCCGCGCGGCGGTCTACGCGGCGATCACCGGAGACGACCGCCTCGCGCTCGCCGTGATGCACGCGAAGCACGCCCTGTACTTCGTGGGCAATCTTGCGCCGTGGTATTTCCCGTGGCTCCTCGGGCGGTATCTGTTCGGCGCCTGGGCCGGCACGACGAGGATCGTTCACGAGGCCGAGGCGCGCCTGCCTTTCTTCCGCAAGCTCCTCGCGTGGGGCCTCGCCGTGGGTCTCGTCGGCTCCGCGATCCACCCCGTTCGGCAGATCCTCATGCGCCAGGGCGTCAAGTTGCCGGAATGGCTTTATGTCGTGCTGCTCGCCCCTGCCGAGGTCGGCACCATGTCGCTCACGGCCGGATACGCGGCGGCCGTGGTCCTCTTGATGCGGCGGCCCGCGTGGCGCCGCGCCTTCCTGATCCTCGCGCCGGTCGGCCGGATGGCCCTCTCGACGTACCTCGGCCAGAGCCTCGTGTGCACTTTCCTTTTTTATGGCTGGGGGCTCGGTCTCGCGGGACGCGTGCACGCGTGGTGGTTATGGCCGATCACGCTTTGCGTCTTCGGGCTGCAGATCCTGTTCGCGCACGCCTGGCTGTCGCGTTTCCGCTTCGGACCGATGGAGTGGTTGTGGCGATCGATGACGTATGGTCGTTTGCAGCCGCTCCGCTTACCTGCGCGGCGAGAGGAGCTCGCGTAGGCGCGCGTCCCGGAGGTAGAGCCCTCCCCAGATGAATGCCGCGACGTAGACCGGGAAGAGGACGTGGCTGAACAGCGGATTGTCGACACGCACGTGGGTCGCCACGGCGCCGCCGAGATAGCCCGTCAACAAGACCGCGCCGAGGAACGAGGTGCGCGGGATGATGTGGGTCACGACGCACACGAGCAGCAAGGTCCCGAGGGGACGGGCCAAACCCGGCGAGTATCCGAGCGTCTCGTGCGCCGAGAGCACCTCCGGCGGCGCCATCAGCTTGATCGCGGCGTCGAAGAGCAAAAACGCGACGGCGAGGCCGCCGAGGATACGTCCGGCCCAGGGCTTCTTCGTCGACGCGGGCTCCATCGGGCGCTCGTGGGAAAGGGCTGTCGTGACCATCTTCGTTTCTCCTCGGGCTTCGGCCTTCTCGTGGCTGCGGGTGCGTGGCGGCGACCCGGTCCCCCGCGCCGTCGACACAGGCTTGGACCACGCGGCCCCGACAGACTCATCGGTCACGAGGAAAAATTTTTGGAGCGATCCTGAATTCTCCCGCCGGAGAACGAAGGTGGTGCGCCGTCGCCCCGAGGCGCGGGCGGATCGGGGGTCGCCCGGGTGGGCATCCCCGCTCACGCTCGCCCGCGAAGTGGCGGGGATCGTCGAGCAAGTTTGAGCGCCCCCGGGCCGCGGCGTATGATTGCCCTTCGAGCATCCCCTCATGAACCACGCACCTCCGCCGCTCCCTCCGGGAGCACCTGGATCGCCCCGCGCGTCCGTGTCCGAGGCCCTGGCCGCGTTCCTCGCGAGCCTCGGCGTGGAGGTCGCGTACGGGCTCGGCGGCGGCTCCATCGTCCCGTTCTGCCACGCCCTCGCGCGGAGCCGGGTGCGCGTCCTGCATTGCCGCCACGAGTCGGGCGCGGCGTTCGCGGCGCTCGAGGAGAGCCTGGCCAAGGATCGGACGACGGTCGTCTTCACGACGGCCGGCCCGGGGATCACGAATGCGATCACGGGGCTCGCCGCGGCCCGCGTCGAGGGCGCCAGGGTGATCCTCGTCTCCGGCGGCACCTCTCCCTCCCAGCGAGAGCGCGGGGCCTCCCAGGAGACGACCGCGAAGACGATCCCCGCGGGCCTCCTCTCGGATGGCCCGCTCTTCCACTATGCGACGACGGTGGAGCACCCCTCGCAGCTCCCCGTCGTGCTGCGGCGCCTGACCGTCGGGGCGCGCGCGGCGGAGGGGTTCGTCGCGCACATACATTTGCCGCTCAGCGTGCAGTCGGCGACGTTCGAAGCGCAGGCGTTCGCCGAGGGCGTGACGCTGCCGGGCCCGGCGCCGTCGGCCGAGGCGATCGAGGCCGTGGCGAACATCCTCACCGGGGAGACGTGCGCGATCTGGGTGGGGTTCGGCGCGAGGACGGCCGTCCCGCTGGTCCGCGCGCTCGCCGAGCGGCGGTCGATGCTCGTGATGTGCTCGCCGCGCGCGAAGGGCATTTTCCCCGAGGATCACCCGCTCTTCGCGGGGACCACGGGCGTCGGAGGGCACGCGCGCGCCGCGTCGAGCCTGAAGGCGGCGCGGATCGAGCGCACGCTCGTCCTCGGCTCGCGGCTCTGGGAATGCACGTCGTTCTGGAGGCCGGATCTCGTGCCTCCGGGCGGGTTCGTCCACGTGGACGTCAATCCCGCGGTCTTCGGCGCGGCGTATCCCGGGGCGCGGACGGTCGGCGTGCAGGCCGAGATTGGCGCGTTCCTCTCGGCCCTGCTCCCGCGGCTGCCGGTATGGCACGGCAAAAGGCCGGCCCTGCCTCCGCTGCCGAGGCCGGCGCCGCTCGAGCCCCTCGGGGAGGGCGCGGTCCGGCCGCGGTTCCTCTTCGAGGCGATCCAGCGCGTCGTGGTCGAGTCGTCCGACGCGGCCGTGCTCACGGAGGCCGGCAGCGCATTCGTGTGGGGGAACAACGTGCTCCGGTTCCAGGAGCCGGGGCGATATCGATCGGGGTTGCATTTCGGATCGATGGGTCACGCGACGACGGGCGTCGTCGGTGCGGCGCGCGCGCGCGGAAAGGCCGCGGTGGCGGTCGTGGGCGACGGCTCGATGCTCATGCTCGGCGAGGTGAGCACGGCGGTGCGGTATGGCATCCCGGCGGTCTGGGTGGTGTTGAACGATCGTCGATACGGGATCGTCGAGCATGGAATGCGCGCGTCCGGCTACGATCCGGTGGAGACCACGCTGCCCGACACCGATTTCGTGCGTATCGCGCAGGGGCTCGGGGCGCTCGGCGAGAAGGTCGAGCGGGAGGAGGAGCTCGAGGCGGCGCTCCGCGCGGCGCTCGCCGCGGGAGGGCCCTTCGTGCTGGATGTCCGGGTGGATCCGGAGGAACGACCGCCCATCACGAGCCGCGTTCAAAGCCTGGAGGCGCAAGCCGCCAAGGAGAGTGTTTCCTCATGAGTACCTCCGCAGGGATGCGATCCCTCGCCATCACGTTCCCCGGTGGCCTGAAGACCAACGATTACTGGCGCCGCCATCACCCGCAGATGTTCGGCGGGGCGGTGGAGAAGCGGAACGTGTGGGCCGCCCCCGAGGCGCCGCGCGACGAGCCGGACGCGTTCGGCGCCGAAATGGCGAAGTTCCTCGACGACCCCTTCCGCGGGGCCCGGGAGCGGCGGGTGCTCTTGCCGAAAGAGAATGCGCTCTTGCTCGAGACGCGCGTCGCGACCATGGCCCTCGAGGCCGCGAAGGTCGCGCGCGCGGAGGTGGACCTCATCCTCTCCTGCTCGCTCTTCCCCGACGTGATGGGGATCGGCCACGCCACGTTCCTCGCCGGCGAGCTCGGGCTCACCCATTCCGCCGCGTGGAACCTGGAGACCGCGTGCTCGGGCGCCTTCGCCGTCTTCGAGACGGCCTGCGCCCTGGTGCGCGCGGGGCAATACCGGAACGTGCTCGGCGTCGTGTCGTGCACCTATTCGCGGACCATCGAGGAGCACGACACGATGTCGTGGTTCTCCGGCGACGGGGCCGGCGCATTCGTCGTCTCGGATGTGCCGGCGGGGGAAGGGCTCGTCGCCTCGGCGATGCTGCACAGCGCCGAGACGTGTAACGCCTTCGTGATCGACGTGACGGACGATCGGGCGCGCGGCAAGCAGGTGGTCCGGTTCCGCGCGGAGAAGAGCGCGAGCAAGATCCTGCGCCAGGTCTCCGAGCCATATCTCCGAAAAACCGCCGACCTCGCCCTCCGGAAGGCGGGGCTCGGGATATCGGACATCAACTGGCTCGTCGTGAATACCCCGACCGCGTGGTATGCGCCGTTCTGCGCACGCGTCCTCGGCTTCGATCCGGCGCGCACCATCGACACGTTCTCGCGTTATGCGAACTGCGGCCCCGCGCTGATGCCCGTGAACCTGTACACGGCCGCCGCCGAGCTGCCGATCCGCCGCGGCGATCTCGTCCTCGTCCACACCGTGGGCAGCTCGTCGAGCTCGGGTTCGGCCATCGTCCGCTGGGGCGACGTGGCGCTTGGCCCTCCGCCTGCGCCGCCCGTCGAGGTTTTGTGAATTGGGGCCGGTGGTAGCTCGGGCCACGCGCGTTTACGTGACCCTTCTCCCGCGACGCGTCTCCTGCTAGCGTGCGGAACGTGGAGATCGTCTACGACCAACCCGCCGTCGTCATGGGGTGGCGTCCCCCGGTCCTCGTCGTGTGGTGGAAGCAGTCACCGACGCTGCCGGTGGTCCTCCAGGTGAACGAGCGCGGCGCCAAGATCATGCAGGGGCACCCGGGCGGCACGATCTTCATCGTGCTCACGAGCGCCGATCACGGCGCGCCCGAGCGCGCGGCGGCGAACGCGCTGGGGCAACAGGCGCGCGCGCTCGAGAAGCACATCCTGGCGCACGCGTTCATCATCGAGGGGCAAGGGCTCAAGGCGGGGGCGATCCGGGCGACCGTGAAGACGCTGCACTCGCTCACCCGCGTGATCTTTCCGTGGATCATCGCGGCGACGCCGGAGGAGGGCATCCTCTGGGTGGCGCGCAAGGCGAAGTTCCTCAGCGAGGAAGAGGCGCTCGTGATCCTCGCCGACGTCAAGGACATGAAAGCAAAGGCGGCGAAGGGCTGAACGAGCGAGGGCTCAGCGAGCGGCGCGCCTGCTCGGGATGTTCAGCCTGTTCGAACGCGCGACCTCGAGCGAGCTCGTGAGCTGCTCCTCCAGCGCGTCGAAGATGGTCTCCACCATCCCGATCGCCACGTCACGCGCTGCAATGGTGAGGCGCTTGCTCGTGATGAAGGCGCTCCGCTCGAGCGGCTCGCCGCGCGCCGCGTGCGCCAGCTCGTGCCGATGGCAGAGGTAATCGAGCCGGATCTTTTGCTCCTTCTCGACCACCTCCGCGAGCCTCTGCACGTTCTCGAAGAACGCGTGCCCGCTCGCCTCCAGGGCCGCGACGAACCAGAACATCATCGCGGGATCGCGGTGGCGCATGGCGAGCTTGGCGAACGTCGCCAGGTTTTTCCGGTGGATCTCGACCTGCGGATCGAGGAAGAGGAACTTCAATGTATCCTTCGCCTTCCAGCCGAGCGCCTCGTCCATCCCGAGGGCCTCCCAGTCGGCGAGGAAGAGCGCGCTGTGGGTCGAGAGGTCGTCGCACCATTCGTTGATGCGCCGCTCCTCCGGCGTGCGCGGCGCGGGGTAACGGACCGCGTATCGATTGAGGTCTCGGTATCCCATGATGTCGGGCACCCAGTACGGGAGGAACCGCATGAGCTTCTCCTCGGGGGAGACGCTCGCCTCGTCGCGCAGCCATGCATAAAAGGGGTGCCGGGCCGCCTGCGCCTTCCGCTCCTCGATGACGCGCTGGACGTCGTCGTGATAAAGCGCCATGGGCCGCTCGAGCTCCACCCCGTACGAGGGGCGCGCCGTCGGCTCCGGGCGCGCGAGGCGCGCGGACGGCTCGGCCCGGGGCCTCGTGGGCAGCACGCCTCGCTCCATGTACGTGCGGCCGTATTCGAGGAAGCAATCGTGGACCTCTTCGAACAGGTCGAACATCCGGTTCGCCAGCCGGAACGAGAGCGGCCGCTGCTCGTCGTCGAGCACCTCGTCGTCGAAGACGCCCTTGGATCCCCAGACGAAGCCCGGCTCCCGGTCGAGGTGGTGATTGCCGAAGTAGATGTACCGCACCCCCGTCTTTTCTTCGATCGCGGTCGCGATCTTCGCCATGTGAAAGAAGAACGCGTTCCCGGCGGCCTCGCCGGCCTCCGAGTGCGCGAAGCGGACGAGCGGATCACCCTCGTCCTCGACGTCGAGCCGGCCGAACTCCAGGACGAAGTAACGGAATCGCTCGTTCTCCTTCGAGAGGAAGAGCCAGAAGAGCGTGTCGCTCGCGCGGAAGCCGAGGCGCTCGTCGAGGCCCATCTTGGTCCAGTCCTCGAGGAAGAGCCGGGAGTGGGTCTCGTCCTCGCGCGTGCCGCCGTTCAGCGCCTCCTCGAAGCGATTGCGCGGCTTCGGGAAACGAATGAAGTATCGGCTCGCGTCGCGGAAGTTCATCACGAACACGGTCATGATGGGCGCGATCAGGACCTTCTCTTCGAGCGGCACCGCGTCGGAATGCAGCCAATCGAAGAACGGGTGCGAGAGGATGCGCTCCCACCGCTCCGCCTTGAGCTTCATGTACTCCTTCATTGTAAACCTCCTACGGTAAGGACTCCGAACCGGCGAGTGTATCACGAGCCTCGAAGTGCAGCGCGAGGGACGGCGCGCGGGTGGCCCGGCCCCCGGGCGAGCGCGCGTGATCTTCCCTTGCCTCGCGCCTGCCCTTCCGCCTATTCTCGCCCGCCCCCTCCGGCTGGAGAAACCCTGTGTCCCTGCTCATCGATCCGGAGATCGCTGCCCGCGTCGACCGCCTCGAGATCCCCTTCAACCGCTACGGCGTCGATCCGTACGGCGCCTCGAAGGAGCACCTCGCCCGCCTGTTCACGGCCTTCCGGTTCTTCTACCGCCATTACTTCACCGTCGGCGTCGAGGGCATGCAGCACGTCCCCGCGCGCGGCCGCGCCATGCTCGTCGGCAACCACTCGGGCGGCATCGCGCTCGACGGCGCCATGGTCATCACGTCCTGCTTCTTCGAGCTCGAGCCCCCGCGGCTCGCCCAGGGCATGGCCGAGAAGTTCATGGCGAAGACACCCTTCATGGGGCTCTTCGCCACGCGCAGCGGGCAGCTCACCGGCCTCGTCGAGACGGCCGAGCACCTGCTGCACGACGAGCGCCTCCTCATGATTTTCCCCGAGGGCGCCCGCGGCACGGCGAAGCTTTATCCCGAGCGCAACACGCTCGTCCATTTCGGATCGGGCTTCATGCGCCTCGCCATGAAGACACGGACGCCCATCGTCCCGTTCGGGTTCGTCGGCGGCGGGGAGGCCATCCCCACGATCGCGAATTCGTATGCCCTGGGCAAGCTCCTCGGCGCGCCCTACGTCCCGATCACGCCCTGGGGCGTCGCGCTCCCCGCGCCGGTGCGGCTCGAGCTCACCTACTCCGAGCCCATGAGGTTCGAAGGGACGGGCACCGAGGAGGACGAGGTCATCGAGGCGAACGTGGAGCGGGTGAAGCAGCGGATCGCCGGGCTCATCGAGCACGGCCGGGAGAGGCGGCGCAAGGCGCTCGCGTGGTCGCGCGGCGCGGAGGACGAAGCTCTGCGCGAGGGAGAGGACGTGGGGACGAAAAAGGAGGAGCAGCGATGAGGGTTCTCATTCCCGGGATCGGGGGCGTGCTCGGTCAGCGCGTCGCGCGCCGCCTGCTCGAGCAGGGGCACGAGGTCATCGGTATCGATCGCCGGCCGTGGCTCGACGCGCCGCCCGGGATCGAGCTCTACAACGTCGACATCCGCAAGCGCGCGGCCGAGGACGTCTTCCGCAAGCGGCGGCCCCAGGCGGTCATTCACATGGCCACCGTGACCCACCTCGTCGAGAAGACCGCCGAGCGCTACCGCATCAACCTCGGCGGCACGCGCGCCGTGTTCGAGCATTGCCGCGACTGGGGCGTCGAGCACGCGATCTTCGTCGGTCGACACACCTATTACGGCGCGGCCGCCGATTCACCGCTCTATCACAAGGAAGAGGATCCGCCGATGGCGGTCACCACCTTCCCCGAGCTCGCCGACCTCGTCGCGGCGGATCTTTATGCGTGCACGGCGCTCTGGCGCGTCCCCAACCTGGTCACGACGGTCCTGCGGATGGTGTACACCCTCGGGCCCACGGGGCACGGCACGCTCGCGACGTTCCTGCGCGGGCGGCACGTGCCGATGGTCCTCGGCTTCGATCCGCTCTTCCATTTCATGCACGAGGACGACGTCACGACGGCGATCTGCCTCGCGCTCGAGAAGCGGGTCCAGGGCGTGTACAACGTCGCGGGGCCGCAGCCGGTGCCGCTCTCCGTCGTGGTCCGCGGGACCGCGAGGTCGCCGATCCCGCTGCCCGAGATCGCCTTCCGCGCCGCGCTCGGCCGCTTTGGTTTACCCCGGCTCCCCCCCGGAGCGCTCGCGCACATAAAATATCCCGTCGTGGTCGACAGCGAGGCGTTCCGCGCGGCCACGGGGTTCGTCCACCAGGTGGACGAGGTCCGGGCGATGGAAGAATATCGCAATGCGTTCCCCGTGCGGGGATGAGGCGGGTCACTGACAGAGGCCACCCAGGCACTTGCCGCCGAGGCATTCGATGCCCATCGCGCACGCCTGCCCCGTGACCTTCTTGCAGGCGCCCTTGCCGTCACAAACGGAGGTGCCGCCGCCGCACGCGTGATCCTCGTGGGTCTCGTTCTCCGGGACGTAGGCGCATACGCCCACGGACCCTTGTAGATCGCAGCGGACACACGCCGCGCCGCACGCCTCGTTGCAGCAGACGCCGCC
This sequence comes from Polyangium spumosum, assembly GCF_009649845.1. Classification (NCBI taxonomy): domain Bacteria; kingdom Pseudomonadati; phylum Myxococcota; order Polyangiales; family Polyangiaceae; genus Polyangium; species Polyangium spumosum. The sequence continues at coordinate 247,745 of NZ_WJIE01000008.1, read as the reverse complement.
CGAGCAGAACCCGGTCGCGCAATCCCCGTCCGCGCCGCAGGTATCACCTTGCGCGCAGGTGTTGCTACAGGAGCCGCCGCAATCGACGCCGGTCTCGTCGCCGTTTTGCGTGCCGTCGGCGCAGCTCACGCACGTGCCCATGACGCAGGACTCGCCGGCGGCCGCGTCGCATTGCGCGCCGCACGCGCTCCTCGCGCCCGGGATCACCTCCTCGCATTTCCAGCAGAGCTCGACCTGGCAGCTCGTGTCGCAGCCGTCGCCCGGCGCCGTGTTCCCGTCGTCGCACCCCTCCTCGGCGTGGCGCAGGCCGTCCCCGCAGCTCGCCGCGATCGCGCTGATCCCGAGGTTGGGCCCGGTCGACACGAGGTCCTCGAGGTACTCCCCCTCGACGATGCAGCCGTAGCCGGTGAGTGCGCAAGCCACGATCCACAAGAAATCCCGCCCTACGTGTTTACGCGCCATGACGACCATACCCCCCAAAAATCCGAAACGGATGTCCGCCTGGGTCAGAAGAGAACCTGGACGCCGAGGAGCCCGCCCTGGAAGCGCACCACCGCCTGCGGGCTCGGCGCCTTCTTCTTGCCCGACGTCTCCTCCTCGTCCTCCGCGACGTTGATGGCATACAGGGCCGTCCCGAAGCCCGCGACGCCCGCGCCGATGAACGCCAGGATCGACGCGTTCGCGAGGAACGCCATGTCGCGCTGCATTTCATTGAAGCCGCCGGGGCAGCTCCGGCAGGGCTCGGCCCGGAGCCTCTCGCTCTCCGCGTCGAGCGTCGCCGCCGCGGCGCCGAGGCCGATGCCGAACGAGGCGAAGAGCACGGTCGCCGCGACGCCGCCCTCGATCACCTCGTCCGCGCTTCTCCTCTCGGGCGTGATGGGCGGCGGCACCGTGACCTCCCAGGGCTCACGGCAGAGGCCGTCCGCCGAATGGAAGAGGCCGCCCGACAGCACCAGGATCGATAGAATGCCCCGCACGACCACGCGCGACGATCCTGCGTTCTCACGAGAATGCATCGTTCCCCCCCTGAAGTGCCAATCTCTAGCACCCGCGGGGAGCAACGACGAGAAATTGCTCCCGCGCGGCGCGCTCGGGCGGTCTATGTCCCGCGCGCGCCATTCGAATGTCGAAGGGTGACGGCGCGTCTCAGCGTTCGTCGGGCTCGAACAGGGCGCCGGGGTTCATGATCCCGGCGGGGTCGACGGCGCGCTTGGCGGCGCGCAGCGCGGCCGCGAATGGCTCGGGCCGCTCGCTTTGCCAATAGGGGCGGTGCACGCGGCCGACGGCGTGGTGGTGCGTGATCGTGCCGCCCGACGCGAGGATCGCGCGGCTCGCCGCGTCCTTGATGGCCGCCCATGCCTCGAGCTCGTGGCCCTCCCGCGCGGGCGCGAGGAACGTGTAATACGGCGCGGGTCCGTCCGGGTACACGTGGGTGAAGCGCCGCGCGAGCACGCCGCCGCCCAGAGCGCGCTGCATGGCCGAGAGCACGGCGTCGTGCACGGCGCCGTCGAGCTCCTCGAACCTGTCCCAGGTGCACGCCGTCTCGAACGTGTCCGCGAGGACGCCGAGGGAGACGAGCGCGCTCTGCAGGTACGGCGCCCGAAAAAACGATTTCTTGTACGTCGCCTGCGCCCCGGCCCCGTCCCCGCGATCCTCGCGGAGCACCGGACCCTCCGGGCAAACCCCGCCCGCCTCGGCCGTGAGGGCGAGGGCCCGGTCCATCGAGGGGCCGAGCGGGTGATCCGCCGATTCGAACGCCAGGAGGAGCACCGCCTCTCCGTCGACGAACACGCCGCCGAGCAGCGCGTCGGTCTTGTCGAGCAATCGACAGTTCGAGGGGTACAGGCCCGACTGCGCGAGCATGCGGCAGGCCCGGACGCCGTCCTTGAAATGCGCGAACGTCACGCTCGCCGAGGCCCGGTACCGCGGCCGGGCTTGCAGCCGCACCCAGGCCTCCGTGATGACGCCGAGGATGCCCTCGGAGCCGAGCGCCAGCCTGTCCGGGCTCGGCCCCGCGCCCGACGCAGGCAGCCTGCGGCTCGCCCATACCCCGGCGGGCGTGATCATCCGGACCGAGGAGACGAGATCGTCGATGTGGGTATAAAGCGTCGCGAAATGGCCCCCCGCGCGCGTCGCGATCCAGCCGCCGAGGGTCGAGAACTCGAAGCTCTGCGGGAAATGGCGCAACGTGAGCCCGTGCGGCGCGAGCTGCTCCTCGAGGACGGGGCCCGTCGCGCCGGCCTGGATCCGGGCGGATCGAGAGACGGGCTCGACCTCGAGCACCCGATCGAGCCGCCGCAGGTCGAGCGAGACGACCCCACGCGGCCCGTCCCCCACCGCCGCCTCGACGCCGCCGACCACGCTCGTGCCGCCGCCGAACGGGATCACCGCGACGCCCTCGGCCGCGCAATGGGCGAGCAGGCGCTCGATGTCCTCCTCGGACCGGGGATAACACACCCAATCGGGGGCGACGGAGAAATCCCCTCGGTAGGCCCGCACGACGTCGCGATAACTCTTGCCGTACGTGTGCAGGATCCTGTCCTCGGCCTCGGCCGAGGAGAAAGGCGCGAGCGCTTCGGGCGGTAAGACGCGCGGGGCCGCGAGGCGCACGGATTCCAGGCTCGGCAAGGGCCTCGGGGAGAACGACCGGCCGAGCAGCGCGCCGACCTGCATCGCGAGCGCCTGGCGCGCCGATTCATCCGGAAAAGCGTCCGCCCATCCCCACGCCCAGAAGCTCCGCTCGCGATCGCTCATGTGTCCTTCGGCTCCTCCACGACGACGTCGCCGCCCGCGGCCTTCGGCTCGGGCTGGGGATCGGGCGGCGCGCTCGAATCGAGCATCATGGCCATCCAGCGCGTCTTCTCGCTCCCCTCGAGCAGGATACGCGCCACCATCGTGAGGGGCACGGACAGGAACATGCCCGCGGGCCCCCAGACATACCCCCAGAACAGGAGGGAGAGAAACACCACGGTCGCCGACAAACCGAGCCGCCGGCCCATCCACGCCGGCTCGAGGATGTTGCCGAGCACCATGTGCACGACGAGGAAACCGGCCGACACGGCCAAAGCCCGCCCGGGGCCGTGCGAGAGCAACGCGAAGAAGACCGGCGGCACCGAGGCGATGATCGCGCCCACGTTGGGGATGTAATTCAGGAGGAACGCGACGAGGCCCCAGAGCAGCGCGAAATCCACGCCGAGCACGTAGACGATGAGCCCCGCGAGCAGGCCAACCGCGATGCTGATGATCGTCTTGATGAACAGGTAGTTCTGCACATCGTCGACGATCCCCGGGAAGAGCCCCACGTAGCCGCCGCGCGCGCCCGCGAGGGCGCGGAGCTTGCGCGAGAACGCGCGCGACTCGAAGAGCATGAAGCCGAGGATGATGAGGACGATGAAGACGTTCGAGACGAGGCCCGCGAGGTCGCGGACCATGCCGGCGCCAAACGAGAGCATCGTCCCGGGCGAGATCATCTGGCCGATCGCGCTCGTGCGGACGTGGATCCTGTGCGTGGCGAGCCAGGACGTGAGGTCGGCGGCGAGCACGTCGATCCGCGCCTGGTAACGCGGCACGGCCTCGCCAAAATCGGTCGCCGATCCCGCGACGACCGTCGCGCCGAGCGTGAGGACGGCGATGTTCGCGAGCAGCACGAGGGTGGCCGCGACGGGCTCGGGCACGCGCCTGCGCTCGAGCCACGCGAGCGGCGGCGCGCTGACGACGGCGAGCAGGAGCGCCATCATGAACGGCACGAGCACGCCCCCCGCCGCGCGCAAGGCCGCGACGACGACCACGAAGGCGGCGATCTTCAGGAGGACGTCGGTGCGAGACGAAGCGCGCTTGTCCAAGGCGGCGGCCATCGTAGCCGGACGCGCAGCGACGTGCACCCAGGATGCGAAGGCTGAACCGTGGCCGCCGGGGCGCCGCCCCGGACCCCGCGGGGGGCTGTCCGCCCCCTCGACCCCGGACCAGGGCAAGCCCTGGACCTCAGGTTGAAAAACTGCGCTCCGCGCAGTTTTTCAAACGGGCCGACGAAGAAGCCGTGTCGCCAGCAGAACCAGCAGCGCGGCTGTCTTGGTTGGCAAGGTCGTCGTTGGTCTTGACTGCGGCTGTTCGATGAACTGCGCTCCGCGCAGTTCATCGACAAAAGGTCCAGCGCCTGCGCTGGTCCGGGTCCAGGGGCGGACAGCCCCTGGTGGGGCCTGGGGCAACGCCCCAGCGAGGCGCCTCAAGGGCAAGCGCAATGCACCTGCGCCGTGCCGACGCAGAAGACGTCCCACGACGCCTTGCAGCACGTCTTGTCGATCACGCAGACCGCGTTCACGCAAGGGTCGCAGAGTGGATCGAGTGGCCCGCCGGCCACGCACGGGTCGTGCGCGCAGACAGGCGGAGCCGCGCTGCAGCCCTCGTCCACGTCGCCGTCGCAGTTGTTGTCGACGCCATCGTCGCAGAGCTCGCCCACCGGCAAGACGGCGGGCGAACACGTCAGCGCGCCCGACATACACACGGCGGTGCCGGCTGCGCACGGGCCGAACAGGCCGGAGTCACACGCGGCGCCGCCGCCCGGGTCGTCCTCGTCGATCACGCCGTCGCAGTTGTTGTCGAGGCCGTCGCAGACCTCGGGCGTGGGCTGATTCGTGGGGACGCAGAAGACCTGCCCGCCGTCGCAGCCCGACACGCCCACGCCGCAGACGCCGAAGAGCTTCGTGTCACACGGACCGCCGAGGCTCGCGATGTCCTCGTCGACGAGGCCGTCGCAATCGTCGTCGACGCCATTGCAGACCTCGGGGATGCCACACGCAGGGCTCATGCCGCCGCCTTCGCCGCCGCCGCCTTCGCCGCCGCTGCCGCCGCCGCCTCCGGCTCCGCCGCCGCCGCCGCTTGCTTGTTCGAATCCGACCGGAGGGGTCGTTCCTTGCGCGCATCCCGCGGCCCCCGCGAGAACCGTCGTCGCAATCGTCGCCGCCCATCCCCGGAACCACCACTCGCCCATCACGAGAACCTCCCCCACCGGCGCGGGCGGAAAGCCAAGATCGGCCGCCCGCGCCAAGCCACCCGGCCCTCTACGATGCTTCGAAGCAGGTAGCGGGGGTCACCAAATGGAATGCACGAACAGCGCTTCGAGGGACGAGGACGGACGTGTGCTCCGACCCGCACGGACCTTCCCGCGCCGTCGTCCCCTCGTGTACAAGGAGACATGCTTCGAAACGAACTTGGCTCGATGGGTCGAATGGGGCGTGTCCTGGGCGTGATCGGCGCCCTCGTTTTGCTCGCGGCGTGCGGGTCGGGCAATGGAACACCCGGCAGCGGAGGCAGCGGCGGCACCGGCGGCACCGGCGGCGCAGGCGGCAGCGGGGGCACGGGCGGCGGCGGAGGCGGCGCGGGCGGGAGCGGCGGCGCCGGGGGCGGGGGTGGATCGGGCGGATCGGGGACGCCGGCGGGCCTCTTCGAGGCGCCGAACCCCTGGAACAAGGACGTCTCGGCCCTGCCGAAGAACACGCAATCGGACACGATCACGGGCTGGCTCGAGGCCAATGGTGGCTGGGGCGCGGGCGCGTTCCGGATCGATTTCAGCATCGAGCTGCTCCAGGCCGACGCGAGCGCCGAGCTGCGCACGTTCGAGACCACGGGCGATTTCTTCAGCCCCGATTGCGAACACGTCCCCTTCCCCGTCCCCGCGGGCGGCGCGCTCGAGGGCGAGCAGGGCTACGAGTGCACGACCGACGGCGATTGCCACCTGCTCGTCGTGCACCAGCCGACGAAGACCCTCTACGAGATGTGGCGGGCGAACATCGTGGGCGGCACCTTTTACGGCGGCTGCGCGGTGACGTGGGACCTGACGAAATCGTATCCGCCGAACCTGCGCGGCGAGGGTTGCACCTCCGCGGACGCCGGTGGCTTCCCCATCTCGGCGATGTTGTTCTCGGCCGACGAGGTGGCGTCCGGCGAGATCAACCACGCGATCCGCTTCATCCTGCCGAACGCGCGTATCCGCGACAACGTGTACGTGCACCCGGGCACGCACAGCACCGGCCCGACGTCCGGCGGCCCGGACGCGCCGCCCTACGGCGTACGCTTCCGGCTCCGCGCGGATTACCCGCTCGCGTCGCTGCCCACCGAGGGCGCCCGCGTGATCGCGCGGGGCCTGCAGAAATACGGCATGTTCCTGGCCGACGCGGGCAACATCGCGCTCACGGCGCAGAGCGACAGGTTCACGACCCACAAATGGGACGAGGTCGGCGTGGACGCGTACGCGCTCGCGGACATCCAGCCCACGGACTTCGAGGTCGTCGACATGGGCGACCCGATTCAATGGGACGGAAACTGCGTGCTGAACCCGAAGTGATTCAGGCTTCCAGCACCTCGAACCGGATCCCCGCCGCGTGCAGGCGCTCGATCAGCGCGTCCCCCATCGCCATCGCCGGGGTCACGACGCCGACGTGCGGCGGGAGCTTCTCCTTGTCGAACGCCAGGCAAAGCGCGCTCTCCGCGATCATCTTCGAAGTCTCGCCATAACCGGGATCCCCGCCGCTCACGCGCGTGAGCACGCGGCGGCTCGAGGTCTGCCCGCGGAACGTCACCTGGAAGCGGCTCTTCGCGCGTTGCTCGGCGCTCGGGCCCTCGCCCGAGGGGCGCAGCCGCGAGAGCAACTTGCGCGCCGGGCCTATCTGCGCGAGGCCAACGATGGCGCCCATCCCGACCGCGACACCCGCGAGGGCCAAGGGCGACTTGAAGACGAGGTTGTGGCCATACCGGAAATCGGGGCCATACAGGTCGAGCGCGCGGGCGCTGCGCACGACGATCTGCGGGTCGATCGACGGCATCGGGCAAGCCCAGCCGCCCATCTCGGGCTCCTTGCGCACGCGCGGGCGCAGCTCCTCGACGACACGCCCCCCCGGCAGGGGATCCTTCGCCCACGGCGGCGCCTTGCCGGCCGCGGCGAAGCCCGCGCCGCCCATTTCGTTCAGCAGCGATTGCCACGTGCCGCCCGAGAACGAGCCCGTCGTGCGCACGAAGCCCTCCATGGTGATGGCCTCGCCCCGGGGGAGCTTCTCCACGGTGTAAAGCACGCCGAGGTCGTGCGGGATGCTGTCGAAGCCGCAGCAATTCACGATACGCACGCCCGCCGCGCGGGCCGCGGCGTCGTGCCGCTCGATCAGCCGGTTCACGAAGCTCGGCTCGCCCGTGAGGTCGACGTAATCGGCGCCCTCGCGGATGCAGGCCTCGACGAGGGGCTCGCCGTACCGGGCATACGGGCCGACGGTGGTGATCACGACCTTGGTGGCGCGGGCCATGCGCCCGAGCGCGGCGGCGTCGTCGGAGCTCGCCTCGATCACGGGCAGGCTCGTGCCCTCGGGCAGGAGGGAGGCGACCTCGCGGCGCACCTCGTCGAGCTTCTCCGCGTTGCGGCCGGCGATGGCCCAGCGCAGGGGTGTCTTCCTCGACGTCTCGGCGAGGTACTGGGCCACGAGGCGGCCGGTGAAGCCACTCGCGCCGAAGAGGACCACGTCGTATTCGCGCTCGATCGTCATGGGCGGCTCGATAACACGGCGGGCATGCGGGCGGGAAGGGTCGTGTTACGCTGCTCGCCATGAGCATCGAGCAGGCCGGGAAGCTCCTCGCGGACGCGCGGTCGGCCCTCTTCATCACGGGCGCGGGCATCTCGGCGGCGTCGGGGATCCCGACCTATCGCGGCGTGGGCGGGCTCTACGGGGATCGGGTGACCGAGGAGGGCATGCGCATCGAGGAGGCGCTCTCCGGGCCCATGTTCAGGCGCTCGCCCGAGATCACGTGGAAGTACATCCACCAGATCGAGCAGGCCTGCCGCGGCGCCTCGCCGAACGCGGCGCACGCCACGCTCGCGCGGATGGAGGCGCGGCTCGGGCGGAGCTGGGTGCTCACGCAGAACGTCGACGGCTTCCACCGGGCCGCGGGCTCGCGCAATGTGATCGACATCCACGGCGACATCCACCGGCTGCTCTGCGTGGGCTGCAGCTTCACCGAGACCGTGAAGGATTACGCGCACCTCGCGCCTTGCCCGTCCTGCCCCTCGTGCGGCGGGGTGCTCCGGCCGGACGTGGTGCTCTTCGGCGAGATGTTGCCGCGGGCGAAGCTCGAGCGGCTCCACCGCGAGCTCGAGCGAGGTTTTGATGTCGTCGTCTCGGTCGGCACGTCGAGCCTGTTCCCGTACATCGCCGAGCCCGTGCTCCAGGCGGCGGCGCGTGGGGTGCCGACGATCGAGGTGAACCCGGAGCCGACGGTGGTGTCACACGCGGTCGGGCTGCGGCTGCCGATGGGGGCGGTGGAGGCGCTGGAGGGGATCTGGCGGGTGCTGGAGCGGTAGCCTCACCCCCAACCCCTCTCCACTCCGTGGAGAGGGGAGCAAGAGGCGCTTTTCTCCCCCTCTCCACGGAGTGGAGAGGGGTTGGGGGGTGAGGCCCGATGTGTGGGGCGTGCCTCGAACGCGTTCGAGGCACCTCCGACGATGTGTGGGGAGTGCCTCGCACGCGTTCGAGGCACCCTCCACAGACTGCATGGACCCGCTTGCGTGCGTGGAAGGGCGTTCGTGCACACATGTTGCCCCCGCTCGCGTGCGTGCAAGGCACCTCGGGCGATGTGTGGGGAGTGCCTCGAACGCGTTCGAGGCACCCCCCACAGACTGCATGGACCCGCTTGCGTGCGTGCGAGCACCTTCCGCGAGAAGCCAGGGAGCGACTTGCGCGCGTTCAAGACACGCGGCGCAACGCGGAGGGCGCGTTTCGCGTGCGTCGTGCTCTCACCCGCCGCGCGCGAACGAGCAGCATGAGCGACGCGAGCAAGCCCATCGCGAACCCGTGGGGCGCCTCCTCGCGTCCGGCGACGCGGCAACCACAAGCGCCGCCCGTGGCCTCGAGCGGGCCGAGCCCGCCCGCGCCACCCCCGGCGCCGCCGGTCCCGGTGACGCTGCTGCTGCTGCTGCTGCTGCTGGCGGCGCCACCCATGCCACCGGCGCCACCCACGCCACCGGCACCACCGGCGCCGCCCATGCCGCCGCCCACGCCACCGGCGCCACCGGCGCCACCCATGCCGCCGCCCACGCCACCGGAGCCAACGGCCCCGCCCATGCCACCGGCGCCACCGGCGCCACCCGCGCCCATCGGCTCGTCGAAATCGATGATCCTCGCGTGGACCCGCGACGCGACGAGCGGCGCCTCCGCGTGATAGGTCGCGTACGCGGCGATCACCTTGCCCGTGTTCGTCGACGCGAGCGACGCCGCCTGCTTCGGGAGGCCGTCCGCCGTGATCGGGAACGTCGTGATCACCGAGAGCGCGCCGTCGAGCACGACCGCCGCGAGCTCGTTCGCGACCCCGCCACACGTCACGTACCCGACCACGATCCGGCCCCCCTCCATCACCGCCGCGCGCGCCGAGATCACGAGCGACGGACAACCCGGCAAGCTCACGAGCGGCACGGGCGCCGCGTCGAGCACAGCCCCCGCAGGGCTCACGCGGAGGCCCACGAGCGCCTCCGTCGCCCCGTCGACCCACACGACCACGTGGTTCGTCCCGTCGAAGACCGACGACAAACCACGCGTCTCCTCGGCCGCGTGCAGGAGGATCGGCGTCGTTTCCACCGGCGCGCCCTGCGCGTCGAGCCGCTGCGCGAAGAGGCCGGAGTTCTCCACGTGATAAACGTACAGGTGGTTCGTGCCGTCGAACGACGCGACCGCGCGCGCCGGGAACGAGTCGAACGAGATCACCTGGGACGGCGAGGCCTGCCCCCCCGCGCCGAGGACCGTCGAGAGGACGGCATAATCGCCGAGGTCGTCGTCATACCCGGTCACGGCGAGCAGCGCCCCGCCGTCGAAGGGCGAGAGCGCGTACGCGGCGTCGTAATCCTGGACGATCGGCGCCGGCTTCGCGGGCTGGTCGAGCACGACACCCGCGGGGCTCATGCGGGCGAAGCGCATGTCGCTGCTCGGGCCGTCGATGATGTACGAGTAGTTCGTCCACACGAAGAGCGCGTTCGTGCCGTCGAAGACGACCGACGGGTCGACGACCTCGCGCCGGCCCTTGTCGACCGGCAGGGCCGCAGGATCGAGCACCACGCCGGCCGGCGAGATCCGCGCGGCATACAGGTTCGTGAGCTGGACGGAGAGGAAGTCGCGGTCGTCCGACCAGCCGACCACGAAGTTCTGGCCGTCGAACGCAGCCGAAGGAGCGGTCTCGGCGTTCACGCCCGGCGCGGGCAGGATCGGCGCCGGGTCGAGCGCGGCGCCGGTCGCGTCGAAGCGCTGCGCGTGGATGATGAGTCCATCGGGGAAGAAGTCGTCCCCGACCGTGCGCTCCCACGCGAGGAAGACCTGATCGCCGCTCGACGCGGAGGCCGACATGGCGCCGTGCGGGGTGACGAGGACGCCGTTTGGATCGAGCGCCTCGCCCTGGGGCGAGACACGCGCGCGGCGCACGTCGTACCCGAAGCCGTCGGGGTACACGTCGCTCCACGACACGACGGCGTTCTGGCCGTCGCTCGACACGTCGGTCTCGTAGAGCTCGCCGCCCGGGGCCGAGAGGACGATCCCGCCGGGATCGAGGAGCACGCCCGTCTGCGCGTCGAGGCGGCTCGCCACGATCCGCATCGAGAACGAGGCCTCGTCGCGGCGCGAGTACGCGATCAGGTAATGCTGCCCCGTCCACGCCGGGACGGGCGTGAAGGCGCTGACCTCCGGCGCGGGCGCCATGAGGGGCACACCCGCGGGCGGATCGAGGTACGCGCCCTGCGCGTCGAGGCGCGCGTACACGGCGCCCGAAGGCGCGTCCCAGGTCAGGAGCGAGCCAGCGCCGCTCGACGCGACGTCCATGTCGTTGCAGGAGGGCGTCAGCACGCCGCCGGGATCGAGGATGTCGCCCGCGGGCGTGAGGCGCGCGTGGCGGCAGGAGCTGCCGTCGACCCAGGCGACGATGTAGTTCTGGCCGTCGAACGCGACACGCGTGCGGCGCTGGATCGTGGTGCTCGTGGAGAGCTCGATCGGCGGGCCCACGGGCGCCGCGTTCGCGTCGAGGCGCTGCGCGAAGACGGCGAGGTTGTTGATCATGGACGCGATGCCCGTCTGGTAGGTCAGGACGAACCCGTCCCCGTCACTCGCGAGCGCAGGCTTGATGGCGTTCGAGGGGACGGCGAGCTTCAAGGCGTGCGTGTCGAGGACGGCGCCCGTCTTGGAGATACGCGCCCCCCAGATGCCGCTCCGGTCCCACGCGACGAGGTAGGACGCGCCGTTCCACGCGACCGCCGGCCGACGGCGCCCGCTCGAGCCGTAGCCGACGACGGGGACGTCGACGTCGAGCTCGGCCGAGACGAGCGGATCGAGCATGGCGGAGTACGCCGAGGACCCGGCCACGTCCCCCGGCACGCGCATCACGGAGGCACGTACGGCGGCGCCCACGCGCGGCGGCGCGAGCGAAGGGGCCGCGGTCTCGCCGCAGGCGACGAAGGAGGTCAACGCGGCGAGCGCCGTCGCGGAGACGAAGACGAGGGACGTACGCCGGATCGAGCGCCGCGTCGGGGCATGAGTCGGGGCCATGGTGTCCGATACCAGAAATGCCCCCGCCGAAGGAAGGCTCGTTGGCTCGGCCACTGCGAGGCCTCTCCGCATCGGCCTCCTGTCCTCGATCGAGGCGTCGGCCCCTCAGCCCGCTTTCGGATTCACAGCGTCAGCACGCTGGCATATCGGTTGCTCGACGCGCCGCGCTCGCTGACATCCGGCGCAGCGCTCGCTTGAGGAGAAGACATGAAGAACTTGAGGCATATCCTGGTCGCTCTGGGGCTCGTTGCTTTCCTGGCCGGCTGCGGCGACGGCGGCGACGGCAACACGGGCGGCGCGGGCGGCACGGGCGGAGACGGCGGCGCAGGTGGTCAGGGCGGCGCAGGCGGCGCAGGCGGCGCAGGTGGCGCAGGCGGCGCAGGTGGCGCGGGTGGCGCGGGTGGCGCGGGGGGCGGCGAAGACCTGATGGCGCTCTACAAGGCCGCCGTCGCCGACGCCGAGGTCGCCGAGGCGAGCGAGATCTCCGACATGCTGACGGCCCTCCGCGCGGACAACGGCGAGCTCGTCTTCGACGCGAACGGGCGCGTGAAGATGGTCACGTGGACGTCGTTCCCCGGGTACGACAGCCTCGTCGGCATGGAGACGACCCTCGCCGTGGAGGTCTGGGTCTCGGCCGCGCCGAAGCTCGCGGAGTTCTGCAAGGCGACGGGGCTGACGGGCGCCGATCTCTCGCTCCGGCTGGAGCAGCGCCTCGGCCTGCCGCCGAACAACGGCAAGGATCGCGTCGTGGAGCTGTGGGTCCCGCTGGCCGACATGTTCCGGCCCTCCCCCGACGGCGAGATCGACGACAACGTGGCCGAGCTCGACTTCCCCGCCGGCACGCCGCAGGACCACATGGACTGGATCAACGACCTGAAGGCGAGTTCGTACGGCGACCCCGGCTACCCCTGGACACGGCTCGGCTACACGTACGACTGGGCCCCGGGGATGAATGAGGTCGGCGAGAGCGAGTTCGTCATCCACAAGGGGACGACGGTCCAGGTGGAGTCGGTGACGGCGCAAGACGACTACTGCGCGCCCTGACGTCAGCCCCGCGCCCGCCACAAGAACAGGCCGAGCACGATCATCAGGAGCCCCACCGCGATGCCCCAGAGCAGGCGCTCGCGGCTCTCCCCTCCCTGCTTGCCCGAGGCGCGCGTGGCCCGGCCCTCGCGCGGCGCGAGCACCTCGATCTCGCGCCGCCCCGACTTCTCCCCCGACGGCAGATCCTTCTTCTCGCCGAGCACCCGCAGCCACTCGGCGAGCGCGCCGAGCTCACGCGTGATCTGGTCGAGCTGCGTCTCGGTGTTGTCCGCGATCGTCCGGAGCACGGCCGGCTCGGCCTCGCCACGTTGCTCCTGCGCCTCGCGCAAGATCGCGCCGAGCAACGAGAGCCGCTCGAGCACCTCGCGCATCGGCGTCATCTTGTCGCGCAGGCTCGTCACCTTGCGGGCGAGGCCGTCGATGCGGCCGAGCGCATCCTCGAGGTCGCGCAGCCGCTCCTGCTGGTACGACGCGACGAAGGCCTCGAGCGCCTTGCGCATGTCGTTCGCCGCGGAGAAGCGCGACTCGGCCTCGAACGAGAGCGCCTTGACGAGCACGTGATACAGCCCCTCCGGCATGTACGAGGGCCGCGACGGCCGCTCGCGCAGGGTCTTGGCGCGCCGCTCGATGATCTCGTGCACGCGCCCGTCGGGGGTCGCGGGGTACGGGACCGAGCCCGTCGCGAGCTCCCAGAGGACCGAGCCGATCGCGTGTAGATCCGACGCGGCGCCGACCTTCTCGCCCGTCGATTGCTCGGGGCTCATGTACGCCGCCGTGCCCGCGGTGCCGGGCATGGCCACGAGGGAGAGCGAGTCACTCTCGCCCTGCACCTGATCGAAGGCCCAGAGGCCGAGGTCGGTGATCTTGACGTCGTAGCCCTCCCGCTCGGGCACGTAGCGGACGAAGATGTTCGCCGGCGTGAGGTCGCGGTGGACGATGCGGTGGAAATGCATCTTGGCCACGCCACGCAGGACGGCGATGCCGATACGCGCGACCTGGGCCGGCGGCAGGCGCCGCTCGATCGCGGGCAAGGAGGCCACGAGGTCGGCGAGGGTCTGCCAGGGGACGTACTCGAGCGCGAGGTGCGCCGGCGCGACGTCGTCGAAGCCGAGGACGTCGACGAAGAACTGCTTGTGCTGCGCGAGCATCTGCGCCGCGGCGACCTCGCGGCGGAACATCTCCTTGAGCGAAACCTCGAGCTCCGGGGCGCCCTTCTGGATGACCTTCACCGCGACCCAGGGCCTGTCCTTCGAGGCCTGATCGTAGGCCCGGAAGACCGCGCCCATGCCGCCGCGGCCGAGCAGCTCGACGAAGAGGAAGCGGCCCCGCAGGACGTAGGGCATCGCAGCCCAGCCCTCGTCCGGGCGAGGTCGCTCGCAAGCGCAGGAGAGCTGCGAGCCGTCGGTGAAGGTCCGCCAGCACTCGTCGCAGACGAAGAGCAGCGGCGCCGCGGCGGCCGGGGTCGCGGTGACGGAGGGCGGAGGGCCGTCGTAGAGGTGGGCGCCCGGCAGGGCCTCGTTGCGGAAGAAGGGCGACGAGGCGGGGCGAGGCGCGATGTGCCTGCCACGAAGCGTCGACGTGGCCGCGGGGCGGCTCGGCGGGGGGCTCGCCGCCGCGCCGCTGTCGCTGTCCGGAAGCCTTCGCTCGTCCTCGCCCTTGTCCGTCGTCACGCTCGGACCGCCCTCGGGGCGCGAGTATCTCTTGCCCCCCGGCAGAAAGCACGAGTGTTCTTGCCGGCGCCCGTCAGGCGCGCTTGAGGCGGAACGACGGATCGTAGGCAGAGAGCGGCGGGTAGGTGATGGGCTGCGTGTTCTCCCAGGCGAGCAGGCGCTCGCGGTAGGCGGCGAGCATGCGGGCGCGATCCGCTTCAGCGCTGCGGGCCGGCGACCAGGCGACGAAGGGCGGCAGGACGTCAAAGCCGACGTAGCGGAAGACGCCCTGGTTGACGGGGGCGAGCAGCATGTTCATGTCGCCGGCGAGGCCGGTCTCCTCGTACATCGAGGCGGGCCCGCCGGTCGTGACGGAGGCCATGGCGCGTTTGCCGCGCATGGTGCCGTGGTCGTACCACTTGCCGCCGCCATAGACGCGCTGGAAGGCGTAGACGCGATCGACCCAGCCCTTGAGGATCGCGGGCATCGCGAACCACCACAGGGGGAACTGGAAGATCAGCGCGTCGCACCAGAAGAGTTTTTCGATTTCGGCCTGCACGTCGGGCGAGAAGCCGTTCGTCTCGACGGCGTGGGCCTCCTCGATCTGCTGCTTGAAGACGGCGGGGTCCTTGCGGGACGTGAAGTTGTGCGGCCCCGTGACGGGGTTCCATCCCATCGCGTAGAGATCCGAGACGACGACGTCGTGCCCTCCGCCCTCGAAGACCTCGACGGCGAGGCGCGTCATCGACGCGTTGAAGCTCTTCGGCTCGGGATGCGCATGAACGATGAACACCTTCATGGATGTGGCGCTCCTTCAAGAAAGAAGGCGACCCCCCCGGGGGCGCCACACCCATGGTATCAGCGGAAGAAGTCGAAGCCCGTGCCGACGCCACGCTCGCGCGCGGCGGCGTGCACGACCCGGGCGAGCGCGACGTCTTGTACGGCGAGCCCCGTCGAGTCGAACACCGTGAGGGGCGCATCTCCTCGTCCAGGGCGCTTTCCCGCGAGGATCTCGCCGAGCGTCGCGTGGATCTGCTCGCGGCGGAGCTCGCCCGTTTGCAGCGGGACGTTCACCTCGCCGCTGTGCGTGGCTTGCTCCCAGTCGTCGATGACGACGCGGCCCGCGAGCAGGATCGCGGGCTCGAGCTCCTGCTTGCCGTGCGCGTCGGCGCCGATGGCATTTACGTGCGCGTTCTCCTTCACCCAGGCGCGCTTGACGACGGGCGCGCGCGCGGGCGTGGAGGCATTCACGACGTCGGCGCCGGAGGCCTCCTCGAGGGAGACGACACGGCCGCGCGCCTCGTCGGCGAAGGCGCGCGCGGCGTGCTCGGAGACGTCGGCGCAGAGGACCTCGAACGTGTCGCCGTAGACGGCGCGATGCGCCTCGAGCAGCGTGCGCGCCTGCACGCCGCACCCGACGAAGCCAACGGTCTTCGGCGGTCGCGGCGCGAGGTGCTTCGAGGCGATCGCGGCGGCGGCGCCGGTGCGCACGGCCGTGAGGAGCGTGGCATCCATGACGGCGAGGGGCAGCGCGGTCGCAGGGTCGGAGAGGATGTACATGCCCATGACGGCGGGCAGGTCGAAGCGCGCAGGGTTCTCCGGGTGGGAGTTGACCCACTTCACGCCGGCGGCGCCGTCGACGTAGGCGGGCATGGCGCGCAGATCGCCGTGGTAGGCGTCGAGCTCGAGGTAGACCTTCGGCGGCATGAGCGCGCGTCCGTGCCCGTGGGCCTCGAACGCGGCCTCGACCGCGGCGATGGCGGCATCCATCGACAGGAGGGAACGGACATCGGAGCGCGAGAGCAGGATGGTTTCGTGCGGAGGCATGGCCAGGCCGCCGATATAGACCAGCGAGCGGCCGGCCGCCATCACCCGGCCTCGTGTATTCAGCCCGAACGCGGCTCCAGCGTCGGCGAGGCATTGCCCGGGGCCGCCTCCTGCCTCGCCAGGAACTCCAGCGTCACCGCCTTCGAGAGCCGCACGATCGACCCGGGTTGGATGAGCGCTTCCCCATGCGCCTCGACCCTCCGCCCGTCCACCTCCGTCGGCTGCCGCGACAGCGGCCGCAGCACGTATCCCTCGGGCTTTCGCCTGAGCTCGAAATGCCAGCGGCTCACGCGCTGCTCGAGCTTCGTATCACGCAGCGAGAGGACCACGTCGTTCCCCCGCGTCCCCTCGTCCCCCCGCAATCGACCGAAGCTGATGAGGTCCTGCCGCGGCAATACGAAGGTGTCGCCCGTCTCGCGCACGAGCACGGAGCCGGGGAGGCGGTGTTCGTCGCGCCAATCGAAGCGAAAGAGCACGAGCGGCTCGGGGTGGCCCCGGACGACCACGGGCGGGACGGGGAAGGCGCGCACGCGGATGTCGGGCGGCGATTCGCGCAAGGCAGAGGCCGAGAGGCGGAGCTCGCCGGGGTCGGCCGTGGAGGTGATGCGGGCGCAGAGGTTCACCGCGTCGCCCGAGACGATCACGCCGTCCGTGAGCACGGGGCCGAAGTGCACGCCGAGGCGGACCACGAGGCGGTGCTCGTGGCTGCGGGTCTCGTTCACCCGCGCGGCGCGCTCGAGGAACACGACGAGCCCACGGACGGCCTTTTCGACGCTCGCGAAGCAGGTGAACGCGCCGTCGCCCGCGACGTCGACGATGCGGCCCTCGAAGGGGCGGATCGACTCGCAGAGGAGGTCGTGGTGGAGCTGCTGCAAAGCGCGGCCCGCCTTGTCGCCGAAGCGGGCGAAATACGCGGTCGAACCCACGATGTCCGTGAACCCGAGCGCGAGCGGCCGCTCGAAACGCCGCGTGAGGACCTGCGAGAGCTCGGTCTGGAGCCGGATGATCTCCGTCAAGCTCATCGCGTCGAGGTCGAGGTGCATCGTGGGACGAACCAAGGTAGCGCGAAGTTTCCGTCCCGCCTAGGCCTTTGCCTCTCCTGAAATCGGCAAACGAACCACGAATTCGCTGCCCTTGCCTCTGCCTTCGCTGAAGGCCGCGACCGTGCCCCCGTGCATTTCGGCGATGTTCTTCACCAGCGTCAGCCCGATCCCGAGCCCGCCCTCCGATCGGGCCAGCGAGCGGTCCACCTGCGTGAAGAGATCAAAGACCTTCGTCAGCATCTCCTGGGGGATGCCCATGCCCGTGTCCCGCACGCGGAGGACCGCCGT
This sequence comes from Polyangium spumosum, assembly GCF_009649845.1. NCBI lineage: Bacteria > Pseudomonadati > Myxococcota > Polyangiales > Polyangiaceae > Polyangium > Polyangium spumosum. The sequence continues at coordinate 230,339 of NZ_WJIE01000008.1, read as the reverse complement.
GTCCCCCTCGCGCGTGGCGGCGAGCGTGATCCGCCCGCGCTCCTCCGTGTACTTGGCGGCGTTCGTCAGGAGGTTCTCGACCATCTGGGTCAGCCGCGTCGGGTCGGCGTACACGCAGACACCCTCGGGCGGCAGCTCGATCGAGAGCTCGTGCTTGCGGGCGTCGATGAGCGGCCGCGCCGTCTCGACGGCCGGCGCCACGACCGTCGCGAGGTCCACCCGCCCCTTCTGGAGCTTGATCTTGCCGCTCGTGATTCGACTGACGTCCAGGAGATCGTCGACGAGCCGGCTCATGTGCTCCACCTGGCGCTCGATGATCTTCGTGGATCGCTCGGCCCTCGGGTCGGCGACGCCGAGCATCCGGAGGACCTGCGCGGCCGTCCGGATCGGCGCCAGCGGGTTTCTGAGCTCGTGCGCCAGCATGGCCAGAAACTCGTCCTTGCGGCGGGCGGCCTCGCGCAGGGCCTGCTCGGCCTGCTTGCGGTCCGTCACGTCCATGAAGATGCCTTCCCACATGGTCTGTCCGGTCGACAAACGACGGCGGGCCGAGCGGCAATGAACCCACACGACGCCGCCCGAGCGGGTCCACATCCGGAACTCGCCATCAAAAGGGACGAGCTCACGAATGGCGACCAGCTCCTGCTCGCGCATGTGAGGGACGTCGTCCTCGTGAATGAGGCGATATATCGTGGAGGCGTCCGCCAGGACCTCGGCAGGCGTGACCCCGAGGACCGCCTCGATGCCGGCGCTGATATAAAGAAATCGCCTGCCCCCCGAGCTGTCGGCCACCATTTGATAGACAGCGCCGCGCGGCAGGTTGTCGCTGAGGGTCCGCAGCCGCTCCTCGGTCTCGCGCAGGGCGTTCCTCGCCTGCCTGGATTCGGTCACGTTGACGAGGGCGGCGACGAACCCCTGGAGCCGCCCCTCCTCGTCGAACTCCGGATCGTACGCGCACCGTATGACCTGCGGGCCGATCCCCTCGATGAGGATCTCGGTCTCGAACTCGACCCGCTCCCCCCGGAGGACCGCGTCCACGTGCGGCGCGATCGTCGCGTATCCGGCCGGGCCGAGCACGTCGCGGACGTGTTTGCCCACGACGTCGGCGGGCTCGAGGCCGTGGCGGGCGGCGTAGGGTTTGTTGACGTATTTGAAGCGTCCTTCGATGTCGCAATGGGCGATCAGGACCGGGACGTGGTTGGTCAAAAGCTGCAATTGCCGCTGCCGCTCGCGCTCGGCCTCCTCCGTCCGCTTGTAGTCGGTCCGGTCCCGCATGATCTTGGCGAAACCGCGGAGGTGGCCGCGTTCGTCGAGCAGCGGCGTCGCGACGCCGCTCGACCAGAACCTCGTCCCGTCTTTGCGGACGTGCCATCGATCGTCGTCACCTCGGCCGGTCGCCAGGGCCTCGTCGAGCTCGCGCCGGGGCATGCCGTTTTGCAGGTCTTCGGGGGTGAAGGTGACGTCGATGGGTCGCCCCACGATCTCGTCCTCGCGATAGCCGAGGAGCCGCTCGGCCCCCTTGCTCCAGCTCAGGACGATGCCCTGCGGATCGAGGATGAAAATGGCGTAATCGACGACGTTCTCGACCAGGAGCCGGAACATCTCGCCTTCCCAGTCCCTCCTCGGGCCCGCTCGTCCGTGGTCTGTCATGAACCCCCATGCGTCATCTAGGTCGATACGACGCGGGCTGTCAGGACATCCGCGCCAGGAGAGGCGCGCGGGCAGGCAGAAACGGAAGGCGGGGGCGGGGGCAGGAGAACGTGAGCGTGGCGGTCAGCCGAGATCGGCCTCGCCCTCGAGGAGCTCGCCGCGCGCTCGCTTGGCGCGGAAGGCAGCGGTCTTCTCGGCCGCCACGTGGCGCGCGGCGGCCACGGGCAGGCCCTGCGATCGCGCCGCTCGTTCGATCTCCAGGCGGAACTCGCGCAGGGCGAGCGGCGGGCTCGCCAAGGCCACGAGCACGGCGAACGCGAGGAAGACCATCATGAAGCTCGTCGAGAGCCCGAAGACGGCCAGCGCCGCGGCGACGAAGAAACAAACGGCCGAGACGAGGCGCGATTGGTGGATCGAGTGGGTAAACACGCCCTCGGCGCGCGCCAGGACGACCTCGGGGTTCGCGAGCGTCGGCTCCTCTTTGCCGCCGCGCGCGCGCGTGCTCTCCGCGCGCCCGAAAGAAAGCTCGTCCGGTGTCGGGTAATTCGGCAGGGTCGTCATGGCTTCCTCATTCGGCTGACGCGTGAGAGTTCACTTATGCGATGCGATGGTTTCGGCTCAGCGCAGGCGGCGAGGGCCTCGCCTCGACGCTGAAGCCGGGGATGAAGCTCAGGGCGGTCGCGGCCACGATGGTCATCCCGGGGAACAGGAACGCCAGGTAGCCGCCGGCATGCACGACCGGCACCATCAAGGCCCCGCCCGTCGCGAATGCGATGATCTTTCCGCCGCGCAACGCGGCGCCCCGCAGCGCGTTGCGCCGGGCCTCCCCTTCCGTGAAGAACGAGGTGGCGAGGTGCACGCCGAGATCCGTCGCCGGCCCCGTCATGTGGGTCGTCCGGATGGCCATCCCCGTGCTCGTCGCGACCGTCGCGTTCTGCAGCCCCATGGCGAAGCTCAGGAGCGACAGCAGCAGGAAGTCCGTGGGCTGCTCGACCGAGGCGCCGAACGGCCCGAAGGTCCCCACATGACCGGCCACCGCGACCCCCGCGAGCACGAACGACACGAGCACCAGCGGAACCGCGTGTAATGGCTCCTTGCCGCGCTGGTGGCGGCCCTCCAGCGCGAGCACGGAGGCCCCGGCGCCCGCGATGAAGCAGAGCACCACCACGCCATACTCCGCCATGAGGCTCCACAGCCCGATATCCATACCGAGCTGCGTGGTCAAGCCCGTGACGTGCGTGACGAAGCGCTGGCAAGCCATGAATGCGCCCGCGTTGACGGCCCCGCCCGCGAGCGCGAGCAAGAGCCAGCTCGGCACGTGGCGCATCGAAAAGATCGTGGGCGGCGTGTGGAGAGCGACAGACATCAACATCCCTTCGCGTGAAACCGCATGGCCGAGCCGCGCCCGGCTGCTCGTTCCCCGTAGGAGGGAAAACGAGGAACGGGACACGCCGGCGGAATCGACACCTCGAGCGTGTGGTCCCTCATTCGACCCGGTGTCGTATGTTCACGTATCGTGCCAGCCGCGCCGCCCGCAGATCCCCGGGGAACACACGACGCGCCTGGGCGAGGCCCCGATCCCGTCGGCGACCTCCGACGCGAATTCGACGGCGCTTTCCGACAGTGTCGGCAATCAGAGACAATGGCGCCCGCCCAGGCGCCGTGTCAGCTAACGTCCACGAAGTAAGCTCGCCGTCCAGGCGGCGTTTTCCAGGTCCTCACGGAGTCCTCGATGCGGCTCGTCTCGCGGCTCGTCCTCTCGCACGCGCTCCCCGTCGGCGTCATGCTCTGCGCGCTGCTCGTCATGCTCGCATCCCTCGCGCGGATCAGCTCGTCGCTGAAGGAGGTGCGCGACGCCGAGCTGGGCTCGCTGAACACCGAGGAGGCCGTCCACCGCGCCGCGTGGTCCGTCGAGGTCGCCATCCGCCGCGGCGCCATGAGATGCGAGAAAGAGCACGTCTCCGCGGAGGTCGCGGCCACCATCCAGGAGCGCCTGCGGGACCTGAACACCGTGCTCGCGAGCGCCGACAAACCCGTGCGCGACTCGATGCTGGAGGCGGTCCGCGGCTACCAGCAGCTCGCCGCCCGCGTCTCCGCGGTCGACACCTGCGCCGACCTCACCACCAACTCCACGCGGCTCGAGCGCGAGCGGCTCGACGAGAAGCTCACGGACGCCTGGATCTCCCGCATGTTCGAGCTGCACTCCGCGCTCCTCCGCAAGGACGAGGAGTCCGGCCGCGCCGCGGCCTCGGCGCTGCAAGGCGGCATCGTGCTCGCGCTCGTGGCGTGTATCGTGTCGGTGCTGCTCGCGCAGCGGATCGCCCGCACGGTGACGCAGCCCCTCGCCTCGTTGTCCTCGAGCGTCCGCAGCGTGGGCCGGGGCGACTTCACCGTCACCATCGCGGCGAAGGGGCCACGCGAGGTGGTCGAGCTCGGCCAGGAGATGGAGGCCATGCGCCGCCGCCTGGCGGAGCTCGAGTCGCTCAAGCAAGGCTTCCTCGCCTCGGTCTCGCACGAGATGCGCACGCCGCTCACGAAGATCCGCGAGGCGCTCGCGCTCCTGTCCGACGGCGCAGGCGGCAAGCTGAACGAGCGGCAAGGGCGCATCGTGCAGATCGCGCAGGTGGCCTGCGAGCGCGAGATCCGCACCGTGACCACGCTTCTCGATCTGTCGCGGCTGCGCGCCGGCGTGCCCATCCAGCGCAAGCCCGGCGCCTCCGTGGACGAGGTCCTCTGGAGCGCGGTCCGCGACGAGGACCTCGACGCCCACGAGCGAGGCGTACGCGTCGAGGTCGAGACGCCCGGCGAGATCGCCAAGGCTTGCCTCGACCCGGTGCTCGTCGAGCGCGCCATCGCGAACGTCCTGCGCAACGCCGTCTCCGTCTCCAAGAACGGCCAGCGCGTGATGGTCCGCCGGGACAGCGTGCCCGAAGGCCCCGGCGGGACGGCCGGAGCCTGGGCGCGCATCAGCGTCGCCGACGAGGGGCCGGGCATCCCGCCCGAGATCCGCGCGGTCCTCTTCGACGCATTCGTGACCCACAGCGTGGAGACCTCCCCGAAGCGCGTGGGCATCGGCCTCGGCCTGGCCCTCGCCCGGGAGATCGCCCGGGCGCACGGCGGCGACATCGAAGCCTCGGACGCCCCCACAGGAGGCGCGGTTTTCCGCATTTGGTTGCCCATCGACGCCGAGGCGCCCACGACGCAGGCCCTCCCCGCGCGCGTGTGATAAATTGTCCAGGCAGCCCATGAGGAAGGACGAGCTCGACGCCCCGCGCCCGCACATCCTCGTCATCGACGACGAGCCCCACCTCTGCGAGCTGCTCTCGTACCGCCTGGAGCACCACGGCTACCGCGTCAGCACGGAGTTCTCCGCGCGTGGAGGGCTCGAGGCGATCGAGCAAGGGAGCGTCGACGCGATCATCCTCGACCTGCGGCTCGAAGACGCCGACGGCATCGAGGTGCTCGCCGAGCTGCAGAAGCGCACGCCCGATCTGCCGGTCATCATCCTGACGGCGCACGGGACGATCGAGACCGCGGTGCTCGCGATCCAGCGCGGCGCCTACGGCTTTTTGACCAAACCTTTCCAGGACTACGAGCTCCTCCAGAAGCTCGCGCACGCCATCGAGAGCGGGAGGCTCAAGCGCGAGGTCGCGGGCCTGCGGCGCATCGTGGGTGATACGAGCGGCGACATCCGGCTGCTCGGGACGAGCGACAGCATCGCAGCCGTGCGCGAGCGGATCACGCGCGTGGCGCCCGCGGACGCGACGGTGCTCCTGCTCGGCGAGTCGGGCACGGGCAAGGAGCTCGCGGCGCGATCGATCCACGCGCTCTCGGCGCGGAAGGCGCGGCCGTTCATCGCGGTCAACTGCGGGGCGCTGCCGGCGGAGCTCCTCGAGAGCGAGCTCTTCGGTCACGTCCGCGGCGCCTTCACGGGCGCGAGCCGCGACAAGGACGGCCTCTTCGCGGCGGCGCGTGGAGGCACGCTCCTGCTCGACGAGATCGGCGAGGCCCCGCCCCCCGTGCAGGTCAAGCTCCTGCGCGTGCTGCAAGAGAAGCGCTTCTCGAAGGTCGGATCGCCGGCCGAGGAGGACGCCGACGTGCGGATCGTGGCCGCGACGAACCGTGATCTCCGCGCCGAGGTCTCGGCCGGCCGCTTCCGGGAGGACCTCTTCTACCGGCTGCACGTGGTGCCGATCGTCATGCCGCCGCTCCGCGAGCGGAAGGACGACATCCCGCTGCTCGCCGAGCTCTTCCTGCGCCGCTCGGCCGCGCGGTACAACCTGCCCGAGCCGCACATCTCCCCCGAGGCGCTGCGCGTGCTGCTCGCCCACGCCTGGCCGGGCAACGTCCGCGAGCTCGCGAACGTCATGGAGGGCGCGATCCTGCTCTGCCAGGACGAGCGTATTCGCCCGCAGCACATCCTGGCGACGCTGGCGACACCCGCGCGCGCGCAGGCCGCGTCGACGCCGGGCGAAGAGGCGGCGGAGCTCTCCGAGGTGGAGCCGCCGATCGTGCTCCCGAGCCTCGCCGAGCCGAGCGCCCCGCTGCCGCCGCTGCGCGCCGCGCGGGACTCGTTCGAGCGCGCCTACCTCGTGGAGGCGCTCCGGCGCGCGGGCGGCAACGTCAGCGCCGCGGCGAAACTCGCCGGACGCAACCGCACGGATTTCCACGACCTCTTGCGCAAGCACGGCCTCTCCGGCGCCGACTTCAAGGCATGACCTTCGCCCGCCGGTGAAAACCGGACGCGGCGCTCACCCGCGGGGCCGGCGGCCGCTCTCGTCTGGCGCTCGGGCGGAGCGCGTACTCGACGCCGCTCCACAGGTTGCCGAGCAGCACGATCGAGCCGAGGTCTGCGCCGATCTCCACGAGCGTCCGCGCGACCTCGGGCCGCATGCCGGTGATGACCACCTTCGCGCCGAGCAGCGCGACCGCGCGGGCGGCGCGGGCGAGCGCGTCGGCCACGACGGCGTCGACGATGCGGACGCCGGTCATGTCGAGGATCACCGTGTGGGCGTTGTGGTTTCCCACGCCGGCGAGCAACGTCTGCAAGAGGTGCTCGGCGCGCGCGGGGTCGACGACGCCGATGAGCGGCACGAGCACCACGTGCTCCGCGATGGGGATGAGCGGCGTCCCGAGCTCGAGCAAGGCCTGCTTCTGGGCCTCGATGAGGCTCTGCGCGAAGCTCGCGCGCTCCTCCTCCATTTGCTTGCGCTCGGTGATGTCGCGGAGCGTGCCCGTCATGCGGATGGGCCGGCCGCTCTCGTCGCGCTCGAACACCTTCGCGCGGCTCATCACCCACACCCACCCGTTCGTCTTGTGGCGCATGCGATACTCGAGGTGGTAGGTCGGGATGCGGCCTTCGAGGAAGCTCTGCAGCGTCTTCCACACCTCGGCGGCGTCGTCCGGGTGCATGAGCGAGGTCCATGTCTCGGCGCTCGAGGGCATCTCCCCGGGCGCGAGGCCGAGCATCTCGAACCAGCTCGGGCTCATGAAGGCCTCGTTCGTCCGCAGATCCCAGTCCCAGCCGCCGTCGTCGCTTCCATCCACCATGAAGCGCCAGCGCCGCTCGCTCTCCCTCGACGCCGCGAGCGCGCGCTCGAGCTCCGCGACGCGTGATTCGAGCCGTGAAACGTCCGATCGCGCAGCGATCTCGGCCCCATCCATGAGCCACCTCCCCCCGTTCGCCCCGGTGGCCATGAAATGCCGGAGCCGGCCCGAGGTCAACGGAAACGTAAACGTTACCTTCACGAAATACGATTGCAGATCCCGCTTCCGTCTTGCACGTCGGCCCCCCAAATCGATTACCCTCCGGGCCATGCGCCTCTACCGCACCATCTCGCGCTTGTTTTGCCTGCTGCTCCTGAGCGCGGCCCTGCCCGCCTGCGGGGGGGGCCCAGGCGCCGAACGAGGCCACGTCGAGCCGGCCCAGGCGCGGGGCATCCGGGTGGTCACGTCGGCCGAGGTGCTCGCGAAGATCCCGGAGGTGCACGAGATCCGGACGCGCCGGGTATCTGCGCCGGCTGATCGAGGAGGTGGCGAAGGAAAAACCCACGATGCCGCCGCCCGCAGGGGCGATCGATCGGGTCAAGGAGCGCATGATGAATGCGTACCCGGGGCTCGATTACGATGTTTTTCTGGACGTGGGGCTGGAGGAGGTCTGGCGGAAGCAGGCGGAGAAGACGGCGGCGAAGTGAACCGAAGCCCGGTCAGCCTCGAGGGTCGCGCGAGAGCGGCAGCGTGAAGACGAACGTGCTGCCCTTGCCGACCTCGCTCTCCGCCCAGATTCGCCCGCCGTGCGCCTCGACGAGCTGGCGGGCGATGAACAAACCGAGCCCGATCCCCTCGATCTTCTTGCCCGTCCTCGCGCGGTAATACCGCTCGAAGAGGTGGGGGATCTCCTCGGCCGGCACGCCGCAGCCGCGATCTCGCACCACGATCACGATCTCCGCGTCGCATTTTTCGATACCGATCGTCACGAGCTCGTCGGGCGGGGAGTATTTGAGCGCATTGCCGACGAGGTTCACGAAGATCCGCTCGAAGCGCGCCGGATCGAGCGTCACCGGGGGCAGGCCCTCGGGCGGGTGCTCGATCCGCAGGCGCGCCTGGTCCTGCGCCGTCCACGCGCGAGAGACGATGTCCATGACCACGGGCAGGAGCTCACAACGCTCGACGTGGAGCGGGAGCTGGCCAGAGTCGAGCCGCGCCGAGTCGACGAGGTCGTCGATCATCGAGGCCATCCGCCGGGCGCCGGTGACGACGCGGTCGACGATGAACACCTCGCGCTCCATCTGGGCCCGCGCGAGCGCGCGCCGGAGCATCTGCGCGGCGGACATCATGACGGTGATGGGCTGGCGCAGGTCGTGCGAAATGGCGTGCAGGACGTCCTCCCTCGCCGCCTCGAGCCGCCGGATCTCGGTGATGTCCCGCGAGACGATCACGCCGAGCGATATCGGGACGACCCCGTCCTGGACGGCGCTCGCGCTCACGAGCACGTTGCGGCGTGTTCCATCGGGGGACTCGACCACGTATTCGGCCTCCGTGATGGATTCGCCGCGCAAGAGCCGCTGGGAAGGATATTCCTCCCAGGGCACGCGGGCGCCGCTCGTCGAGAACAAGCGCGTCCGTCCATTGACCTCGCGGACGTGGGAGATCGAATCACCTTCGAGCACGCGGCTCGCCTGGTTTTGCAGGACCACGTTGCCCTGGCCGTCGATGACCGTCACCGCCTCGGCCATGCTCCGGAGGAGCGCGTGGAGCTCGGCCGCCTTGTGCTCCGCCTCGGCGCGCGCGGAGGCGAGCGCGTGCTCCATTCGTTTTCGCTCGGTGATGTCGGAGAATACGGTCACGGCGGCGACGATGCGCCCCTCGCGATCCACGACCGGCGCCGCGCTGATGCTGATCTCGATGACGACGCCGTCCTGGCGCTCGTACACGTACTCTTCGTCCCGCACGGTCTCGCCGCGGAGCGCGCGCGAGAGCGGGAAATCGTCGACGGCGCACCGTTCGCCCTCGCGAAACAGGACGATCTTCGCGAAATCGGCGATGGTCGCCCTCGCCGGCTGCGGCCCGAAGATGCCCCTGCTCTGGTTGTTCATGAAGAGGAACGTCCCCTGCGCGTCGACGATGTTCACGCCGGAGGGCATCTGGCGCAGCACGGCCTCGAGCAGCCCGCGTTCGGTCTGGATTCGCGCGAGGAGCCGCTCGCGCTCCGCCGCGGCCCGCCGTTCGGGCGTGATGTTGCGGACGACCGCGACGACCTGGTCCTCGACGAGCGGCAATAGGCGCGCCTCGAAGGTCTGCGTGCGCTCGGCCCATACGAGGTCGTACTCCAGCGTGACGAGGCGCTGGGTGGTGAGCACCTCCGCGAGGGCCGATTCGATGCGGTGGGCGAGCTCCGGCGGCAACACGTCGCGGATTCGTTTGCCGAGCATCTCCTCCGCGGGGCGATAGAGGTCGGCCATGCGCCCGGCCCTGCAATCGAGGTACGTGCCCTCGGCGTCCAGCCGGAAATAGAGATCGGGCAGCGCCGAGAGGACCGCCTCGAGCTCCCGCGTCTTCTGCGCGAGCGCCTCCTCGACCTTCTTGCGCTCCGTGATGTCCCGCGCGAAGGCCGCGACCCCGACGAGCCGCCCGCTCGCGTCGCGCTGCGGCTCGTAGAAGGCGTCGAAGCACCGGCGCTCTTCGCCGATCGGCAGCCACGTCTCGGTGCGCACGCCCTTCCCCGTCGCGAGGACGGCCTTCTTGATGGCCGTGAGCTCCGCGGCGGACTCCGGCGGAAAAATATCGATATCGGTCCGACCGACCACCGCCTCCGGGCTGAGCGCGGGGTACGGGAGGCGAATTTCGGTATAACGGAGGTCGAGGTCCTGACAGAAGATGACGTCCGGCATCGTCTCCACGAGGTGGCGGAACCGGGCTTCGCTTCGCCGCAGCGCCTCCTCGGCGCGTAGCTGGCTGCTGATGTCGCGCAGGAGGACGTACGCGCCGGAGACCACGCCCGCGTCGTCGAGGACGGGGCTCGCCGTCACCGCGACCATACGATCGGGGGCTCCCAGCGCATCGAACCAGAGGACCTCGTCAACGACGGTCGCGCCGCCGAGGGCCCGCGCGAGGGGCATCTCGCCCCAGGGCATGGTCCGACCGTCCCGGTGGCGCACGACCGCCGTCGTCACCGCTTGCCGAACATCCAGGCCTGGCGGGAGAGGGCACCGCGCGATCGCTCGCATGGACTCGCTCGCGAACACGAGGCGCCCCTCGGCGTCGACCACCAGCACCCCATCCGCGATGGGCGCCAGCGCGGATCCCAGGGAAGACAGGTGTTCGATCGAGCGCGGCACAGCTCCCCCATGGACCGGGCGCGAAGAGGCGCCCGACCGATTTCAGAAGCGGATTCCGTTCTCGGCGCGGTGCTTCCACCACTTCCAGCCGAGCACGGCCGCCGGGACCGCGGCGACCGTCGCGAGGACGGGCAGGCCCGCCGCGGCCAGCACCACCGTTCCGGCCGTCACGACGCCGGCCTTGACGGCTTTTTTCTTCGACTCATCGAGGACATCCTGCCGGGACTTGCTCATGCGGGGATCATGACACGTGCCAGCCGGGACAGGTAGCCCGGGCGGGGATCGACGCGTCAGGTCTCCGCCGCTTCGCTCGGCTGGCCCAGCCGGACGAGGTGCCCGATCAGGTTCGTCACGTGCGGCACGCCGAGGCCCGTCACCGGATCCCAATCGGAGCACGCGCTGTAGCCGTCGACGCGCTGCACGACGGCCTTGCCCACGCTGTTCACCACGCGGACGCAGACGTCGGTTTGTCCGATCGTGATGTCGCGGAACGCCGGCGGCTCGGCCTTGCGCAGCGAATACAGCGCCGGGTTCACGAAGCCGACCCGGCCCTTGCCCGCCCTGCGCCGCGCCTCGTTCGCGAGCGCGATGATGGAGGCCCAGATCGGCGCGGCCATGCTCGTGCCCCCCGCGTAATCGATCCAGTTCCGCCCGATCACCGCCTGATACCCGAGCGCCGTGAGCACCTCGCCCCGCTGCACCGAGGGGCCCGAGGCCATCAGGGCCACGTCGGGGAAACCCCGGCCATACGGCACGACGGCCGGCAAGTTCGCGCCGCGCGCATACCATTTCCGGAGGCTCTCGCGTTGCCAGGCGGGAATGGGCACGTCCTCGGAGAAACCGCCGCTCGACGCGATCTGCGTGAATTGCACCATCCTGGCGACGGCGACGGGCGGCGGGCCGCTCCAGGCGAGCTCGGTGAGCGGATCCATGCACGTGATCATCGTCCCGCCGACGCCGAGCACGCGCTCCTCCACGGCGGGAAAGACGCCGTGCGGCCAGGGCGCGTCGCTCACGGCATACCCGTCGACCATGCGGCGCGGGATACCGTCGAGCGCGCCCCAATCCCCCGCCGCGCTGATCACCGTGATCCCGAGCGCCGCGGCTTGATCGAGCAGGCCCGTGACCACGCTCGAGCCGAAGATCCGATAATAACGCCGCTCCGGGGTGATCCAGCTCGTCGAGGCCACCGTGACGTCGCGGTCCTCGTCGCCGATGACCGCGAGCAGGAACATCGACCACGGGTCGGCGACGACCTCCGGGTCCACGAAATACACGACGATCCGGGCCCCGGGCGCCATCGCGCCGGCCCAGGCGACGGTCATCGTGGCCTCCAGCCGGTGGAGCGGATCGACGAGCCTGCCGCCCCGCGTGGGCCCGAGATCGATCATCTCCACCGCGGGCGGCGTGATGCCGTGGGCGCGCCAGAAGAGGTGCAGATCGCCGATGTCGATCGAGCCGCCGAGCATGAGGAGCGCGATGGTCTCGCCCTCGCCCGTGAGGTCGTCCGGGAACGAATAAATGCGACGGATGTCGGCGGGTGATACGCCGGCGAGGTGCGGCGGCGGTTTTCCGGGCTCGCTGCGGACCGAAAAGGGAAACCCCTCGCGGAGCCCTTCGGGGACCTCCTCCTGCCGGGCGCGGGAGACCATGGAGCTGCGGGCCTCGGGGGCGTTGCGCAGGCCGTGGACGGCCTGGATGTAGCCGGCGAGATCGCGGGGCACGGCGGTGTCGACGCGCGGCGAGCGGTGCCCGGCGGGCTCGCGCAGCCAATCGGCGAGGTGGCGGCCGAAGGCGCGGCGGATGGGCTCCTCGGGCGCGCGCACGACGATGAGCTGCCGGCCGACGGGCCCGGAAGGCAGAGGTTCGAGGCCGGCGCGCCGGAGCCAGGTGTGTACGGCGTCGATCTGGACGTCGTGCAGGGCCACGAGGCCCGCGAGCGCGTCGCGCGAGAGGTGGCGGCCGAACCGGGGGCTCTCGGGATCGGACGACTCGATCACGAAGTCCTGGAGCTCGGCGCGCGAGCGATCGTGCAGGATCACGGTGATGTCGATCGGCTCGTTGGGCCCGGGCGGCGGCGTCATGGACATGGGGCGAACATACCCGAGCGGGCTCGTGTGAGGCAAACGGGGGTCGTTCGGGCGTTTGGCGTGCTAGAAGGCCCGCGATGACCACGCCCCGCGAGCGGTTGAACGAGCTCTTCCTGAAGGTGGATACGTTTTTCGCGCGCGCGCAGGGCAAATATGGCGAGGCGATCACCTGCCGCGCGGGCTGCGACGACTGCTGCCGGCGTCGATTTTCGGTGACGACGATCGAAGCGGCGGCGATCGAGGAGGCGCTCGATCGCCTGCCCGCCGAGGAGCGGCGGCGCGTCGCGGCGCGGGCGGCCGATCCCGAGGGGACGGTTTGTCCGGCGCTGGGCGAGGACGGGCGCTGCGCCGTGTACGAGGCGCGCCCCACGATCTGCCGCACGCACGGCCTGCCCATCCGTTTCGCGGAGCAAAAGGCGGGGCGCTCGTTGCCGGTCGTCGACGCCTGCCCGAAGAACTTCGTCGGGCGGGATCTCGAGGCGCTCGAGCCCACGAGCGTGCTCGATCAAGCGACGCTCTCCACCGTGCTCGTGGCCCTCGACGCGGCCCACGCCGACGCGGCGGGCCTGCCGCGCGGGCAGCGGTTCGACATGACGGACCTCTGCGCCGCCTCCCCGAACTTTAGCCTTGACTGATATAAGCGGACGGTGATACCCATCCGTCGTGGAAGCGTTCGACGTGCTCGGGGACCCGGTTCGCCGCCGGATCCTCGAGCTGCTCGCCGAAGGTGAGCAGACCGCTGGCTCGATCAGCGAGGTCATTCAGAGGGAGTTCGGGATTTCGCAGCCGGCGGTCTCGTTGCACCTCAAGGTGCTCCGGGACAGCGGGTTTGCCACGGTCCGGGCCGAAGGCACGCGCCGGTTGTATGCCGTCGACCCGACGCCTTTGAAGGAGGTCGACCTGTGGCTCGATCGCTTCCGTCGATTCTGGGAGCAGCGCCTCGACGCGCTGGCCACCGAGCTCGCGCGTGGCAAACGCGAACGCCGCCTGAAGGAGGAGAAGGACAAACCATGATCGATATCGTGAAGGAGATCAACGCCGTCCACCGGATGACCCGCCCAGCGAACCTGCCCGGCGGGGAAGGCCACACCGTCCGGCTGAAGCGGAGCTACGACGCGGCCATCGAGGACGTCTGGGACGCGATCACGAATCCCGAGCGCGTCCGGCGCTGGTTTCTCCCCCTCGAGGGCGACCTGCGCCTCGGCGGTTTTTACCAGCTCAAAGGCAACGCCGGCGGCAAGATCTTGCGCTGCGAGCCGCCGCGCTTGCTCGAAGTGACGTGGACGATGGGCCCGAACAAGGACGACGAGTCCAGCAAGGTCCACGTGCAGCTCTCGGCGGGCGAAAAAGAAGAGACGGTCCTCGAGCTCGACCACACCGCGATCGTCCCCCCGGGCATGTGGGACGAATACGGGCCGGGCGCCGTCGGCCTCGGCTGGGATCTCGCGCTCCTCGGCCTCGGCCTGGGCCTCGGCGGCACGTACCTGGAGGACCACGAAAAGGACGCGTTTGGACAGACGCCGGAGGGCGGCCAGTTCATGGCCGGGTGCAGCGAGGCGTGGCGCGTCGCCCACGAGGCCTCGGGCGCGCCCGCCGACCAGGCGCGCAAGAGCGCCGAGGCCACGCTGAAGTTTTACAGGCCGAACCCGACGTAACACACGTTACGGCCTCCGCCGCGAGGGCAGGTGGAGCGCTTGATTTTACAGATGCACTTCCATAAGTGTCAGGGCTTTTCGCCCGCCTGAGGTTGGTGTAGCGCTCTCTCGGGCGATGAACCTTGCAGGCATCGACGTGAACCTCGTCGTCGCCCTCGCCGCCCTGCTCCAGGAGCGCAGCGTCACGGAGGCCGCCAAGCGCGTCGGCATCAGCCAGCCGGCGATGAGCCACGCGCTCGCTCGGCTGCGCGAGACGCTCGGCGATCCGCTGCTCGTCCGCGTCGGCCGCGCGATGACGCTCACGCCCCGCGCCGAGGCCCTCGCGCCGCGCGCCCAGGCCGTCGTGGAGGAGCTCGAGGCGCTGCTCGCGCCGCTGCCCTCGTTCGACCCGAAGACGAGCCGGCGCACGCTCAAGCTCTCGGCCACGGATTACGTGCAGCTCGTCCTCTTGCCCACGCTCGAGGAGATCGTCTCCCGCGAGGCGCCGGGGATCACCCTGCATGTACTGCCGATCACGGACCAGCTCGCCGCCGAGAGGTTACGCGACGGGGAGGCGGACGTGGCGATCGGGCGCTTCGATCACGAGGCGCCGGCGCTCGACGTGCGCCGCGTGGCGCTGTTCCGGGACACGTTCGTCGGCGTGGCGCGCGCGGGCCACCCGACGGCGCGCGGCAGGCTCGATCTGTCGACGTACGCCGAGCTCTCGCACGTGCTCGTCTCCCCGCGCGGGACGCCGGGCGGGATCGTGGACGGCGCGCTCGCGCAGATGGGGCTCGCGCGGCGCGTGGCCCTCACCGTGCCGCATTTCCTGGTCGTGCCGCACGTCGTGGCGAGCTCGGACCACGTGACCACGATGCTCGCGCACGTGGCCGCGACGTTCACCGCGCTCCTGCCGCTCACGACCTTCGAGCTTCCCCCCGAGCTCGACCTCGAGCCAATCGGGATGACCATGATGTGGCACGAGAGGACACACGAGGATCCCGGGGCGCGGTGGCTACGAGGCGCGCTCGTGCGAGCAGCGCGGCCCCTCGCCCAGGCGCGGGGCGCGCGGACGCCGACCGATAAAAAGGCGCGGGAGCCCCAAGGCCCCGCTCGCCCCCGGGCAGGCCTCGTGACAAAGTGAAAAGGGCCATGAGCGAGACCCGCACGCCGGAGACTTCGACGAAAGAGGCCCCCCTCCCCGCGATCCCCGAGGTGACGGTGCCGCCCATGCCGGCCCTCCCCGAGGTGACGGTGCCGAAGCTCGATCCGCCCGCCGGCGCCGGAGAGGGCCCGGCCATCCCGGAGGCGCCGGCCGTCCCCCCGCCGCCCGTGCTCCCGCCCGCGCCCGTGATCCCGGCCTCCCCGCTCGCGCCGCGCCAGGTCGCCGCCGCCGCTTCGCCGCCCGCCGCCGCGCCGTACGAAGCGCCCCTTCCCCCCGACACCTACCCCGTGCCGGACCCGCCGGCCGCCTACGCCACGCCCGAGCCGCCGGCCGCCTACCCCGTCCCCGAGCCACCCGCGCCGTATCCCGTGCCGAGCCCGCCCGAGCACGCCTGAGCTTCCGCCACGGCACACCTGGAGAACGTCGTTCTGCGAAATAGGACGATGTTCTACCATGCACGCGAGACGCCATGCCCCACCTCGTCGTGCGCAAGCCGGGCCAGATGGCCTACTCCATGCCGCTCCCGGACGTCCTGCGGATCGGGCGGCACGAGCAAAACGAGCTCATCCTCGACGACAACCAGGTCTCGCGCCAGCACGCCACGATCACGCGCTTCGAAAGGGGCTTCGAGGTGCGCGACCTCGGCTCGCGGCACGGCACGCGGGTGAATGGCGAGCCCGTCACCACGCGCGTGGTCGAGGCCGGCGACCGGATCCAGATCGGCAACGTGCTGCTCGAGCTGCACGAGGAGGACGAGCGGACGATCGTCCACCACCAGGTCACGGCCGCGGGCCCGCCGCCCCGCGAGGCCGGGGCGGATCGGCGCCTCTCGCTCCTCTTCGACGTGAGCCGCGCGATCGGGGCGATGGGCGACACCGAGGTGATGCTCGGCGAGATGCTCTCTGCGATCGTGGACGTGCTCGGCGGCGAGCGCGCGCTCGTGGGGCTCGGCGACGCGTCGCGCGGGCTCGTGCGGCGCTTCTGCCGGGCGCGGCGCGGGTCCTCGCCGGACGTGGTCCTCTCCCGCGCCGTGCTCGAGGCGACGCTCGGCCGGCGCGAGGCCGTCATCGTGCGCGACGCCCAGCGCGACGCGCGGCTCGAGACGATGCACCGCGAGCGCATCCTCTCGGCCATGGCCGTGCCGCTGGGCCTCTCCGCGCGCCCGGTGGGCCTGCTCTACGTCGACGATCGGCAAGCGGCGGAGCGCTTCGGGCCCGACGATCTCGCCTACCTCACGGCGCTCGGGCACCTCGTCAGCGCGGCCCTGGAGAGCGCCGAGCGCTATCAGGCGGCGGAGGCCCGCGCGGAGGCGCTCGCGGGCGTGACGGACGAGATCCTCGGCAAGAGCGAGGTGATGACGCGACTCCGGGCGCAGATCACGAAATACGCGGCGGCGGGGCACGTGAGCGTGCTCGTGCGGGGCGAGAGCGGCTCGGGCAAGGAGCTCGTGGCGCGGGCGCTGCACGAGGCGAGCCCGCGGGCGGCGCGGCCCTTCGTGCCCCTGAACTGCGCGGCGATCCCCGAGACGATGCTGGAGAGCGAGCTCTTCGGCCACGAGAAGGGCGCCTTCACGGGCGCGGTCGCCAAAAAGCGCGGCAAATTCGCGCTCGCGGACGGAGGGACGTTGTTCCTCGACGAGATCGGCGATCTCGCGCTGCCGGCGCAGGCGAAGCTCCTGCGCGCCCTCCAGGAGGGCGAGATCCAGCCGCTCGGCGCGGAGCGGACGCAGAAGGTCGACGTGCGCGTCCTCTGCGCGACGCACAAGGATCTGCGGCACGAGATCGCGGAGAAGCGCTTCCGCGAGGATCTCTACTATCGGCTCGCGGTCGTCGAGATCGAGGTCCCGCCGCTCCGGGAGCGCGAGAAGGACGTCTTGCTGATCGCCATGGCGCTCTCGCGCAGATCGGCGTCGACCATGGGCAAACGAATCGAGGGTTTCACCGAGGCGGCGCAGGCGGCGCTGCTCGGGCACGATTGGCCGGGCAACGTGCGCGAGCTCCGCAACGAGGTGGAGCGCGCGGTGATCCACGCGGACGGGCCGCTCGTGGACGCGCACGACCTCTCCCCGCGGCTCGGCGCGGCGCGGCCGAGGCCCGGTCAGCCGCGTGGCAAGAGCCTGGCCGAGTCATTCGCCGAGCTCGAGCCGACGGAGAAAAACCTCGTGGAGGAGGCCATGAGCCGGGCGAAGGGCAACGTGAGCGAGGCGGCGCGGCTGCTCGGGATCACGCGTATCATGATGAAGCGGCGCGTGGATCGGCTGATGGGCGGCGCGGGCAAGGACGAGGATTGATCGGGCGGCGCTTCAAGGCCCGAGCATGGGGCGCAAGGCCTCCACGCAGGATCGCTCCCAGGCGAAGCCGTCCTTGCAAGCCGAGAGGCTCCGCCGGGCTTCGTCGAGCTTCTTCGCGGCTTGATACGCCGTCGCCCGATCCACCGCCGCCTCGCACCCCTCCCCCACGATCGACGACTCGATCCAGGGCAATGCCGCCGCGGGATCCACGAACGAATACGCGCTCACCAGGATCCGCGCGGCCCCGTCGCCCTTGCCTCGAAAGCCCGCCTCGATTCGATCGAGCCGCCGCACGAGCTCCGCGGCCGGGGCCTCGTGTTTTTGCTCGGCGATCCGCAAGAGCCCGCGGATCGACGCGGCCTCGGCCCACGTATCGCTCCGGCTGGCGGTCACGTCGGCCATTTCCCGCCGAAATGCCTCCGCCGCCTCGCTCGCCTCTCCGAGCCGCAGCAGCGTGACCCCGCGGAAGAAATACGCGCCTCGCACCGCAGGCTGGCCGGCGCGCCGACCGAGCGCGGCGGGGCCGAGCCTCCGCTCCTCCTCCTGGAACGCCACGAGCTGCGCGCTCGTGCGATCGGCGATCGCGAGCCTGTCGTTTTGCAAGGCCAGCGATACGAGGTGCTCGAGCGCCTTGCCGGACACCGTCCGATCGAGCTCGACGCTCTCCTCGAGCCATCGCATCGCCTCCTCGTCCCGGCAGCGCCGATCTTCGAGCTTGGCGAGCGCGATCCGCGCCTCCGCGCTCGCCGGGTCGGCGCGCAGCGCGAGGTTGCAGGCCTCGACGGCCCTGTCGAACTCGTGATCCGTCGGCCGATCCACGAGCTCTACCGCGCCACGCGCCACGCGGCATCGGGTCTCGTGGGCGAGGCCGTCCGAGGGCGCGAGCTGGACGGCCCGATCGAGCGCATCGAGCGCCCGCGCCATTCGCTCCGCGTCCGTCCCCTTCCCTGCGCCTTGCCATTGAAGGTGCGCGCGGGCCACGATCGCCGGCACGTACGCCGGATCGGCGGCGAGCGCCTCGTCGAGCAGCGCGAGGCCTGTATCGAACGTCCCTGGCCTCGGCGCCGGCCCGCTCATCGCTTCGTACACGAGGAGCTTCTCCCGCGCCGCGGCGACGCTCGTCCCGCGCAGAGCGCGACGCCTCCGCTCGAGCGCGCGCACGAAAAACCTCGCCTCGTCGAGCGCGCGCACGCGCAGCGCTTCGAGGGCGCCCGTCGTATCGGCCTCGACGCCGTCGATCTCGATGGGCTGCCCCGGCGCCGCGCCTGCGTCCGCGTCGAGCGGCTCGAGCTGCGCCGAGAGCCGGATCCGCGCCCCGACCCGCTGCACGCTGCCCCGCACCCAGAACGTGACCCCCGCGTCCCGCGCCTCTTCACGATCCAGGTCGGCCTCGTCGACGAGCCGCGCGCCCCGCATGGCCCGCATCCCGCCCCGGAGCGCCTCGGGCGCGCTCTTCGCGAGCCCGTCCCACGCAGGATCTCCCGTGAGGTTCTCGAAAGGCAGGACCGCAATGGCAGGCCGCGCGTCCTCGGGCGCGGAGTCCTTCGCATCGGCCTCCGGCTCGTCGCTCGAGAAAGGTCTCCATTCGCGGATATCGCCCCGCGGGAGCAGCGTCAGCACGAAAAGAAGCCCGACGAGGCCCAGCACGACGCGCGCGAGCCTCCACCACCGCGATCCGGACGCCCGCGCCCGCGAGAGCGCCGCGGCGAGCTCGCCCGCGTGCGCGAACCGGTCCTCCCGCTGCTTTTCGAGCGCCTTCCGGAGCACGGCCTCGATCGGCTTTCGTGTCCCCTCCGGCAGCCCGGGCACCACGAGCGGCGGCGGGCTCGTGCCGACGATCGCCGTGGTCACGGCGCTCATCGACGGCGCCGCGAACGGTGATTTGCCCGTCAAGAGCTCGAAGCCGAGGATCCCGAGGGTAAAGACGTCCGAGCGCACGTCGATCGGCTCGGCGCGGACCTGCTCGGGCGACATGTACGCGGGCGTGCCCGCGAATCCGGATCCGGCCACCGACTGGCTGTTCTCGGGCCCCCGCGCGAGGCCAAAATCGGCCACGACGCAACGATCGTCGCGCCGCAGCAGCACGTTCTCGGGCTTGAGATCGTGGTGCACGATCCCCGCTTCGTGCGCGGCGGCCACGCCGTCCGTCACTTGCTGCAAGAGGTCGAGCGCGCGCGCCGGCGCGATGGCGCCCGCGGCGATGAGCTCGCGCAGGGTCGAGCCTTCGATGAGCTCCATCGTGAGGAAAAAGAGCCCAGCGTCCTCGGCGAGATCGAAGACGCGGCAGACGTTCGGGTGCGTGATCTTGCGGGCGATCTTCACCTCGGCGCGTAGCCGCTCGAGCGTCTTCGGCTCATCGAGCCGCTCGGGCAACACGACCTTGAGGGCGACGTCCTCGTCGAGCTCGTGATCGTGGGCGCGATACACGGCCCCCATCCCGCCCGCGCCGAGCCGCGCGCGGATCTCGTAACGCCCCGCGAGGACCCGGCCGATGGGGAGCGTCTCCTTCGCGGGCACCGGGATGACCTCCGGGGCTTCGTCCGCCGTCGGGTTGCTCGCGGGGCTCGTCATGGATCGGGCGATTCTACCCGATCGCGCTGTGGGTGGAAACCACAGGGCGGCCCTCGCGCGGGCGGCGCCGCGCTCACGTCACTTCTCGTCGCATTGGACGTTGTCGTACTCCATGCAGTGCCCGATGCCGTCGCAGGAGCGATCGACGCAGCTCTCGGACTGGCAGCCGATCGGCTCCTCGCCTGTGTGCGTCAGGACGCGCAGCTCGTCGAGGCCGAAATCGTTGCCCCAGGCATACGTCACGAGGTCCCGGACGCAAAGCGAGACGGAGCCGGTCGTCGCGCCCGTGAAATCGCAGGTGAGCGACTCCCAGGCATATTCGTTCGTGTTCCACGTGAGCGACTTCGGGCTGCCGCAGGCCGCGCCGTCGACGAAGAACTGGAGCGACGCGGGCAGATCCTTGACGAGGCTCCGCGCCCGGACGAACGCCCGGTACGTGGTGCCGGCCGAGACGGGCACGTTCACGCAGACCGCGTTCACGTTCGGGACCGTGGCGCCATCGAAACACCCGAACTTGCCGCCGCCCGACGCCTTGCCACGGAACCCGGCATTACAGTCCTTCGCGTCGGACACGAGGTTGAATGTGCCGGGCGCGATGGGGGCCGTCGTGTCGAGGGTATATCCGGTCGTGAAGCCCTGGGTCTCGAAAGATTGGTGGGTCGGGAAGCACGGATTCGCGATGGCCTGCGCCGCCTCCGCGGTCGGGGCCTCGAATTCGCCCTCGTACATGGCCATCTCTTCAGCCTCCGGCATGGCGCAGGCGACGGGGAGGACGACGAGGCAAGAGGCGAGGGCGAGACGTACGAGGTGCATGCTCTTCATGGCGACCGCCTTTTTCATTGCAGGGGTTCGCCGAGGAGCCACATCAATCCCCGTGCCACGGACCGAACCGCGTATCTCGCTCGAAAAACGCGGCCTTTCCCCTCTCTTCGCGTGTCGGAGCGGTGGATCGATCGATCGATCGACGTGGATCAGCCGATCGATCCGACACGCATCCCGTCTGCACGACGGGAAATGGCCTCTCCACCTCCTCGGCGCGTCACGCGCGCGCCAGGAAATCGCCTCTCCCGACCCGTGGAGAGGCACTTGCTCGCCGCGCAAACAGCCTTCCGGTCTCGCGGCACGTGCGCGCCCTCACGAGCAAGCGCCTCTCCCGACCCGTGGAAAGGCACTTGCTCGCCGCGCAAACGGCCTTCCGGTCTCGCGGCGGAGCGCCGATGCGCCGCGCGAGCGTGGTTCTTGGGATCTGGAGACCCCGTTTCCCGAATGGAAGAGGCGCGGCTCGCCTCGTCTCCTTCCGGCCGACACGGCCGGCCCCGGCGTGAGCACGCGCTTGGCCTGGAAGAGGCCGAGCGCGACGGCCACGAACGTCCATTCCCTGCCCTCGGCTCCGGGGGTATGCTCCGCGTCCCCCATGGTAACGGCCCTCGAATTTCCTCCGCTCGAGGTCGGTGACGCCGGCCTCTCCGCGCTCGCGCGTGGCGTCATCGGCTCCGAGATCCTGAAGATCGCCGGCGAGATCCGGGCGATGAAGGCCAAGGGCGCCCAGATCTGCAACCTCACGGTCGGCGACTTCGACCCCGCCTACTTCCCCATCCCCGCCGAGCTCAACGAGGGCACACGCGCCGCGCTCGCCGAGGGCCACACGAACTACCCGCCGTCCGACGGCGTGCTCGTGCTGCGCGAGGCCCTCGTCCGCTTCTACGAGCGCGAGCTCGGCCTGCGCTACCCCATCGAGTCCGTGCTCGTCGCCGGCGGCGCCCGCCCGCTGCTCTACGGCGCCTATCGCACGCTCATCGATCCCGGCGACGTCGCCGTCTACCCCGTGCCGTCCTGGAACAACAACCACTACGCCTACCTGTCAGGCGCGAAGGCCGTCGAGATCCCCGTCTCGGCCGCGTCGAACTTCTTCCCGACCGCCGACGACTTCCGCCCTCACATCGGCGCGGCCCGGCTCCTCCTCATCAACTCCCCGCTGAACCCGACCGGCACCGTCATCGACAGAAACGAGCTGCGGCGTATCGCCGAGCTCGTGCTCGAGGAGAACCACAAGCGCCGCGCCGCGGGGCAGCGGCCCGTGTTCCTCGTGTACGACCAGGTCTACTGGATGCTCACGCACGGCGAGGCGCGGCACGAGACGCCCGTCTCGCTCGTGCCCGAGGTCGCGCCGTACACGCTGCTGCTCGACGCGTTGTCAAAATCGTTCTGCGCGACGGGCATGCGCGTCGGCTGGGGCTTCATGCCGCCCGCGGTGCGGCGGCGCATGGCCGACATCCTCGGGCACGTGGGCGCGTGGGCGCCGAAGGCCGAGCAAGTCGCGACGGCCGCGCTGCTCGACGCCCCCGACGTGATGCACACGTTCCTCTCGGGCGTAAAAGCGAAGGTCAAGGAGCGGCTCGACGCCCTCTTCGCCGGCTTCTCGGCGATGAAAGCCGAGGGGCTGCCCGTCGACGCCATCGCGCCACAAGGAGCGATCTACCTGTCGGCGCGCTTCGACTGGATCGGCAAGACCATCCGGGGCCGTTCGATCCAGACGAACGACGAGATCCGCAAGGTGCTGCTGGAGGAGGCAGGCCTGGCCATCGTGCCGTTCCAGGCGTTTGGCCTGCGGGAGGAGAACGGCTGGTTCCGGCTGAGCGTGGGCGCGGTGTCGATGGACGACATCCAGGCGGCGTTCCCGCGCCTGCGGGCCTTGATGGCGTCGTCTGGTTGAGGGGGGTCCGAGAACCCCCTTCTCAGGGCGCCGTCGTGTCCGTCACCTCGAGCGCCAGCTCGGGCGAGGCTTTCACGATGGCGTCGCACTTCGGCGTGCCCTCGCAGGACGTGGCGGGCACGGAGACCTCGGCCTCCACGCGTAACGTCCCCGGGCCGGGCGGTGATCCCTGGGGGATCTTCACGACGATCTCGCCGTCGGTGAGGCGCACCTGCGGCGGGGCCGGGAGCTCGAGGGATTCGTCGTCGTAGGTGAACGTCACCTGGAGCTTCTCCTCTTCGAGCTCGTCGGCCGGCGCGGACCAGGCGAGCGAGAGCTCGGCGCCGGGATCGACCTTGCTCTGCGGGTGGTCCGGGGTGATCGTCCGCGCCGCGAGCAGTCCGTCGAAGGCGAGCGTGATCCGGGCCGTGTCGTCCGAGACCTCGAAGCGCGTGGAGGCGCCGCCGAGGTCCTTCTCGGCGAGGGCCTTGCGGAAGGTCGGCGCGCCGCAGACCCAGCCGTCCTTCGTGGGCGTCTCGCCCCCGCGGATGAAGAGATCCATCGGCCGATCGTCGACCCTGGCCTCGACGTCGTCGGTGATCGCCTCACACGTGCCCTCCTTGGCCACGAGCGCCAGCGAGACACGAGGTTCGTCGCCGAGCTCCACCTCGACACGCGCGCGAGCCGGGGCGAGGTCGGCGAGGGTCGTGTCAGGCTCGAGCAGGTCGAAGAGGGCACAACCGGACGTCCCGAGGGCGAGCGTCGCGAGAACCGGTAACGTGAGGAGTCGGCGGAGGATCACACGGGCGGGCATGCTCGGCGCCAAGGGCAAACCTCGTACCGAGCGCGGGGACAAACACCCTCGACGCGATTTCGCCGCAAAATGACGCGGCGCGCGCAAATGGTTTTTCGCGGTGCCCCGACACGGGGGAACCTGGACTCGATCGAGAAGATGGCCAAACGGGGGGCTCGCGCGCGCATCGCGGCGGCCCGGAGCGGGGGCGACACGGCCAAGAGGTGCGTCGGACGGTACGCAGGCGTGCGACACGTGCTCCACATGCGGCACGGGATCCGCAGGGGGGTGCGCGGCAATTGCGCAGGGGGCCGCGGGCGGACGGCTGCGTTCGAGGAGGATCTCGGGCTCTGGAGATTCCTTTTTCGCCGCGTCGAGGGGATACGTTGACGGTCCGGCGCTCGCTCGCCTAGCCTCTCGCGATGGTCCCCGATCCGCGGCTGGGCGCCTTGCACGGCGCGCGCCCTCGGCTGGTCGCTTTTGGCAACGTCGCGGTCGGGTTCATCGCGATCGGGAACGTCGCGGTCGGCGTCGTGGCCATCGGCATGAGCGTGGCCATCGGGCCCATCGCGATCGGCATCAACGCCGTGGGCATCCTGCTCGGGCTCGGGTTGAACGTGATCGGCACGGCCGCGCTCGCGGCGATCAACGGGCTCGGGCTGTTCACGTTCGCCGGGGTGAACGGGATCGGCGCGCAGGCGTTCGCGTACGTCAACGTCGGAGAGAGCGCGGTCGTCGCGCTGCTCATGTGCGGGCTGCAGATCGCCGCCGCGCTCCGCGTGAAGCCCAAGGCGCCACCCGCGCTCGCGGAGGCGCCTGCCACGGCGCCGCTCGTCGCGATCACGTCGGGCGCGCGCGACGCAGGGGTCGTCCGCGCGCGGATCGTCGGGGTGACGGAGGGGGGCGTGAGGATCCAGGAGGACACGGAGGAGGCGCTCCACGCCGAGCTCACGCTGACGGGCCCAGGCCGCGCTTCCCTCGAAGAGGCCACGCGCGCGGCCGGTTCGCCCGCGGTGCTCGTGACGGTGCGCGCGACACGTGAGGCTTCGCCGCAGGCGTCCGAGGTGAACTACCGGAGCGCGCCGCCCGTGGCGCGTGTGCTCTGGGGCGAGCACTTCGAGGCCCTCCCCGCGCCGCTGCCCTTCTGGGCGCGGCCCGGCGTGGTCCCCCGCGCCGCGCGCGCGAGCCTGTTCTTCAGCGCGGCGGTGTCGATGGTCGAGTTCGCGCGGCAGATCCTGATGGGCTAGCGCCACACGCGCGTGGCGCGGGCCTCGCATGCGCCACGCGCGGAGGCGCGGGCATGGATGAAGCGACGTTCCTGGACGAGGTCGCGTGGCGCGGAGGCCTCGGGGATGCTGCGAGCGCGCGGAGGATCGTGGAGGTGGTCCTCGCGGCGTTCGCCGAGGCGCTCGTGCTGGACGAGGCCCGCGCCCTCGCGCACGCGCTGCCCGCGCCGCTCGCCGCCTGGGTCCTCGCGGGGCCACACGCCGGGAACCTCGCCGAGGACGCGCTCTACCGCCGCGTCGCCGACCGCGAGGGCACGCTCATCGGCTTCGCCATCGAGCACAGCCGCCTCGTCCTCGGCGTCCTCGGCGACCGCTTGCCCGAGACCACCCGCGTCCGCCTGCGCCGCCACCTCGGGCCCGAGCTCGCCGCCCTGCTCGCGCCCCGCGCGCCGCTGCCCGCGCCTCCCGCGCACCTGCGAAAGCCCCCCGAGCCCGCGCTCGGCGAGGGCCACACGCTCGCCACGGGCCGCCCCGGCAGCCAGAAGCCGGTCAGCGAGGCCGCGCCCGAACGAGCTCACGCGGAGTCGGTCGTCCGCGCGGAGAACCCTCACGAGGACACGAAACTTTCGTCGAGCCGCGGCCTCACGCAGGAGCGCGAGCGCGAGACCCTCGCCGAGGGCGAACCCGGGCCGCTGCGGCCGGTCAGCGAAAAGGGGCGCTGACGCAGCAGCCTCTCCGCGCCGTCGGGTTCTGGCAGGAAGCTACGATCCCATCCCGAAATCGTGTACGTTCCGACCGAGCCGCCCTCGCCTCCCGGGGCCGGGGCGGCCGCGCGGAAAGGCTCGGGTGGATGCGGGAAGGTCAGCAAATCACGCCGACGCTTCGGCTCCAGCGCCTCCTCGGCAAGGGAGGCATGGGCAGCGTGTGGGTCGCCGACCACCTCGCGCTCGGCACGCAGGTCGCCGTGAAGTTCATGTCGCCGGCCTACGTCGAGAACGAGGCGCTCGTGCAGAGGTTCCGCACCGAGGCGATGGCCGCGGCGCAGATCAAGAGCCCCCACGTCGCGCAGGTCTTCGATCACGGCTTCACCGCCGACGGCACGCCGTACATCGTGATGGAGCTGCTCGAAGGCGAGGACCTGAAGCGCCGCATCCGCCGCGAAGGGCCGCTGCCGCTCCGGGACGTGGCGCTCGTCGTCACGCAGGCGTCGAAGGCGCTCTCGCGCGCCCACGCGCTCGGCATCGTCCACCGCGACATCAAGCCGGACAACATCTTCCTCTGCAACATCGACGGCGAGACCTTCGTCAAGCTGCTCGACTTCGGCATCGCCAAGATGGGCCCGGACAGCGCGCTCGGCGCGACGACCACGGGCTCGATGATGGGCACGCCGCTCTACATGAGCCCCGAGCAGCTCCTCAGCGCCCGCCGCGTCGATCACCGCGCGGATCTCTGGTCGATCGCCGTCGTCGCCTACCACGCGATCACCGGCCGCGTCCCCTTCCACGGCGAGACCGTCGGCTCGCTCTCGGTCGCCGTCCACATGGGCGCCTTCCAGCCCCCGAGCGCGCTCCGGCCCGGCGTCCCGCCCGCCGTCGACGCGTGGTTCCACCGGATGCTCCGGCGTGATCCAAACGAGCGGTTCGGCGCAGCCAGGGAGATGGCCGAGGCGCTCGAGGTGGCCATCCTCGGCGCGCCCTCGTCCTATGCCACGACGGGCACGAGCCTGCCCCGCCCGCTCCTGCACTCGCACCCCGAGCCGACGCCCGCGCCGCTCTCCGGCGGGCCGATGGGCGGGCCCACGCCCGCCCCGAGCTCCCCGCACGGCTACGTCTCCTCGCCGTTCGCGCCCCCGATGAGCGCGCCGCAAGGCCCCATGAGCGCGCCGCAGACGCTGATCGGCACCTCGACGACCGCCGCGCGCGCGGGCGGGAGCAAAAAATCCACCCTCATCGCGGCCGGCGTGGTCGTGCTGATCGTGGGCGCGATCGGCATCGTCCTCGCCGTCGGCCCGGGGGGCGACGAAACCGCGACCGTCACCGCCGCGCCCGCCGAGGCCACGCCCGCGCCCGCGCCGTCCCCGACCCCCGCGCCCACGCCCGTCGTCGCCCCGGCGCCCACGCCGAGCGTCAGCGCCACCGCCGCGACAACAGCGACGGCGGCGACCGCGGACAAACCCCCGATCCACAAGCCTGCACAGGCCCAGGCCTCTCCCCCACCGCCCTCTCCCCCTCCGCCCGCGACGACCCCGAAGGCGGCGATCAAGCCGCCCAGCAAGGGCGGCAAGGACACGATCGGCTTCTGAGCAACGGTTCCATGCGCCAAACGCCCTCTCGACTCGGTGCCGCAGCGACGATCGTCGCGCTCGGCCTCTCCCTCTCCGGGGCGGCGAACGCCCAGGGAAAACAACCCTCGGCCGCCGCCAAGCAGACGGCGCGGCAGCTGCTCGTCGACTGTCGGGCCAAGCTCGCCGCGAACAAGCTCCCGGAGGCGCTCAAGGATTGCCAGGGCGCGCACGCGATCATGGGCGTGCCCTCGACGGGGCTCGATCTCGCGCGGGTGCACGAGGCCATGGGCCGCCTCGTCGAGGCGCGCGAGATCGCCCTCGAGGTGACGCGCTTCGACAACGCCGCCGGCAACGACGCCTTCGCCACGGCCATGACCGAGGCCGAGGCCCTCGCGAAGGCCCTCGAGCCGAAGATCCCCTCGCTCGTGATCAACGTGAGCGGCCCGCCCGAGGGCGCCAAGATCACCGTCAAGGTCGACGCCGAGACCATCCCACAAGCGGCCATCTCGTTGCCCTACAAGGTCAACCCGGGCGAACACACGGTCATGGTCTCGACCCCGGGCTTCGGTCAGGCGCAACAAAAGGTGAGCGTCACGGCAGGACAAACCCGCGCCGTCGACGTCACGTTGCGCCCGGCGACGGGGGACGGCGCGGACGTCGTGGATCCGTTCGGCGAGCCGGACGATCTCTCCTCGACGGCAGGCACCGAAGGCGGCGGCCGGCAGATCCCGGTGTGGGCCTGGATCGCGGGCGGCGTCGGGCTCGTCGGGGCCGGCGTGGCCGTGGGCTTCGGGCTCAGCTTCGCCGACGCGCAGGAGACCGTGAGCCGCGACTGCCCGAACAACGCCTGCAACGAGAGCTACACGCAACAAGAAGCGCAAGCCCTGCAGGCGAGGTGGAACCGCACGCTCGGGCTCACCGTGGCCGGCAGCGTCGTCGGCGCCGCGGGGATCGGCGCGGCCATCTACGGGATCGTGACGGCGCCGAAGAAGGGCGAGGCCGCGCCGAAGGCCGGGTTCGTCCCGTGGATCGGCCCCTCCGGCGTCGGCGCTTCGGCGTTTGGCCATTTCTGATCCGCGCGGCGAGCAAGCCTTCATCCGTCGCGCACGCGTGGATGCGTCCTGCATGAAAGGCCGCGCGCGCCGCGCCTCGGCCGCGTCGTTGTGGTAGAACCGACGCCACCGTGCTGCTTGCTCGTATCCGCCTCGTCGGCCTCGGCCCCTTCGGCGACATCACGCTGCCCCTCTGCGAAGCGGACGGCTCGCCCCGGCGCCTCTGCGTGATCTTCGGCGGCGAGGGCGTGGGCAAGACGGCGGTGCTCTCCGCCATCGCGACGACCCGCCCGGGCCACGCCGTCGCGCAGCTCGTGAGCGCGCGGGCCCCCGGCGCGCCGGCGTCGCTCTCCGGCGCCCTCCGCCCCGACCCGCGCCTCGAGGCGCCTCCTTTCGTCGTGGCCGAGTGGCTGCTCGGCGACGACGACCCTGCCCGCCCGCACCCGCTCTGCGTCGCGAGCCCCAACGCGCGCCTCGACGAGCGTGACGACGAGGCCCTTCTCCGCCGCCGCGAGCAGGCCCTCTTCGATCGCCGCGCCGGCGAGCGTGGGTTCGTCCTGGTCTCCCTCTCGGGCGCCCGCTGGTTCTCGCGCACGCCCGTCCTGCTCACGACGCCCGAGCGCACTTTGCTCCGGTACGACGTCCGCGCCTCCGCGAGCTTCGACGACGCGAGCCGCACCGACATCGCCCGCGAGACCAAGCAGGTCCTCTCCTTCGCTTGCATCACGGCCGCCCTCTCCCGCAGGTCGGACGACGCGCCGGCGTCGGCTTGCCGGCTGGAGACGGCCCTCGTCGGCGTACTCGGCGCGCTCCTCGATGAGGACGGCGTGACCTTCGTCGGCGTGGATCCCGTGCGGCTCGAGCCTGTCTTCCGCGACGTGGACGATCGCCTCGTCGAGTTCGACGACCTGCCCCGGAGCTTGCGCCACCTCGTCGCCTTCGGCGCGCACGCCGTCCGGTCGCTGGCCGCCGCGTTCCCCGACCGCGACCCCCGCGAGGCCGAGGGCGTCGTGCTCATCGACGACGTCGAGATCGAGCAGCCCGCCCATCGCCTGCGCACCCTCGTCCCGCGCCTGCGCCGCGCCTTGCCGCGTGTGCAGTGGATCCTCACGTCGAGCTCCCCCGACGTGGCCCTCGGCTGCGCCCCCGGCGAGATCATCGCCCTGCGCCGCCTGCCGGGCGCCGCCGCCATCGAGATGCACGAGGGCGAGGACGCCGTCCTGCATTAGGACCGCCCCGCTCGGCCGGCTTCTGGGGTACGATCCGGCCCTCCCATGCTTGCGCGACTCCTCCGGGGAACCGGAATCCTCCTTGGTTTGCTCGTGGCCGGCGGGACCCTCGTCGGCTCGGGCGCGTGCTCGTTCGGCAACGTCGAGCGTGACGACTGCAAGAGCAACGACGAGTGTGTCGTCACGATTGGCCCGAACAGCATGTGCGTCGAGGGGTACTGCACCGATCCTCCCGCGTGCTCCACGGGCCACGATTGCCGCAAGATCGGCGGCGGGGGCGCCTGCGTCGACGGGGTCTGCGTCTCCACGTTCCCGAAGCACCCGCAATGCAGCACGATCTTCGAACCGGCGGAGCTCGCGGAGCTGCCCCTCGCCGGCCCCGACGCTCCGCTCGTCATCGGCAGCATCTTCTCGCTCGCCGAGACGAAGGACGAGATCCTCACGCAGTCGGTCCGCGTCGCCGTGCGCGAGATCAACGGCAGCGACAAACTCAACCGCGGGCAGCGGATGGCCGTGGTCGTCTGCGACAACGGCGGCGAAAAAAACGCGGCGACCGGCCCCGCGCGTGACGCGCTGAACCACGCCGCGCTCGACTACCTCGCGGGCACGCTCGGCGTCCCGTACATCGTCGGCCCCCTCTCCTCCGCGGACTCGCTCCGGCTCGTCGCGCGCGTCAAGGAGAAAAACTACCCCACCGTGATCATCTCGCCCTCGTCGACGAGCCCGGCGCTCACCGACACCGACGATCGCCTCGCGATGGGCGAGCCGGGGCTCTTCTGGCGCACCTGCCCGAGCGACACGGGCCAGGGCGCCGTGATGGCGAACGACGTGATCGACGTGGACCCCGTCGTGGCGGGCGGGAACATCGCCGTGGCGTACGTGAGCGACGCTTACGGCCAGGGCCTCGCGACCGTGTTCCGTCAGGTGTACGGGCTCGGGCGCTCCGAGCTCTTCCCCATCGACGAGTCGAAGCTCACCGACCCCGGCGCGCTCGCCAAGCTCGCCTCCGACATCGACATGTACAACCCCGCCGGCGTCCTCGTGATCACGGTCCGCGCCGACCCGACGATCGAGATCCTCAAGGCGATGGTGGGCAAGCCGGTCGCGGCGCGTAGCTTCTTCTTCACGGACGGGGCGAAGGACGCGTCGAGCCTGCTCAACCCGAACCTGCCCGCCGAGGTGAAGCAGATGATCGCGGGCGCGAAGGGCACGGCGCCCGCGAGCCCCACGGGCGAGACGTACGAGCTCTTCCGCGCCAACATGGACTCGCAGTTCCAGACGGACGCGGCCGATTTCTCGTTCACCGCGCAGGCGTACGACGCCACGTACGTCGGCGCGTTCGGCGTCATCTGGGCCTCACGCGACGGGACGAACTACGACGGCCGGCAGGTGGCCGAGGGCATGGGGCGCCTGTCCACGGGTGACCTCGTCAAGATCACCGCCACCGAGTGGCCCAAGGGGAAAAACGCGCTCGCCGGGGGCGGTTCCATCAACATCGAGGGCACGTCCGGCCCGCTCACCTTCGACCCCGCGACCGGCGAGGCCCCGGGCCGCATCGAGATCTGGGCCGTGCAGAACGACACCTTCGTGACGAGCACCGTCATCAATCCCCCCTGATCCCGCCGCGCGGCTTGCGTCCGCGCCGCGCGCCGCTTACACGCGGCCCATGCGCGCCGTCGTCATCCGTTCTCCCGGCGGACCCGAGGTCCTCGAGCTCCGCGACCTGCCCGATCCCGAGCCGGCCTTCGGCCACGTCCGCGTCCGCGTCCAGCTCGCCGGCGTCAACCGCGCCGACCTCCTCCAGCGCGCCGGCCACTACCCCGCCCCGCCCGGCGTACCGGCCGACATCCCCGGCCTCGAGTACGTCGGCACGGTTGACGCCGTGGGCCCCGGCGTCACCCGCTTCTCGGGCGGCGAGCGTGTCTACGGCATCGTCGCGGGCGGCGCGTATGCCGAGCGGATCGTCGCGCACGAGCGTGAGGTCGTCCTCGCGCCCGCGGACCTCACCGACGAGGCCGCCGCGGCCGTGCCCGAGGCCTTCGTCACCGCGCTCGACGCCCTCGCCGTCCGGGGCCGCCTCGTCCCGGGCGAGCGTGTCCTCGTGCATGCGGCGGGCAGCGGCGTGGGCACGGCGGGCGTGCAGATCGCCCGCGCGCTCGGCTGCTTCGTGATCGGCACGAGCCGCACCGCGGACAAACTCGACCGGTGCCGCGAGCTCGGCCTCGACGAGGGCATCGTTCCCTCGGGCCACGTCTTCGCCGCCGAGGTCCTCGCGCGCACCGGCGGGGTTGGCGTGGACGTCGTGCTCGACCTCGTGGGCGGCGCGTACCTGCCGGAGACGATCGCCGCGGCCGCGCCGCGGGCCCGCGTCGTGGTCGTGGGGCTGACGGCGGGTGCGAGCGCGGAGGTCCCGCTCGGCGTGCTCTTGCGAAAACGGCTGGAGGTCATCGGCACGGTGCTGCGCTCGCGGCCGATCGAGGAGAAGATCGAGGCGGCGCGGCTGCTCGAGCGTACGGTGGGGCCGTGGCTCGCGCGGGGGATCGTCAAGCCCGTGGTCGATCGCGTGTTTCCGCTCGCGGAGGCGGCGGAGGCGCATCGGTACGTCGCGTCGAACGTGTCGTTCGGCAAGGTCCTGCTCGACGCGCGAACCTGATATCGGAGGCTAATACGTCCCCATCAGGTCGACGAGGAACGTCCGACCATTCTGCGGCATCGTCCGGCTCCGGAACGTGTCCGTCACGGGCACGAGCACGCGGCGATCGGCGAGGTTGTAGACCCCGATGACGTACCGCAGGCCGTACGATTTCACCTCGCCCGACACCGTGATATCCGCGACGACCTGGGTCGGCGTCGCGCCGCCGCCAGCGACGAGGCGCGGGGCTTCCAGCGTCGCGCGGAGCCCGAGCGACGCGATCGAGGGCACGATCGGCACCACCCCGCGAAAGCCCGCCAGGTGCTCGGGCACGTTCGGCACCCGCGGATCCGAGAGCGCGGGATCGAGGTACGTCGCGCGCTGATACCCGTACGTCGCCGCGAGCATCCACCCCTTGCGCCATTCCCGCCGGATCTCGGCGTCCGCGCCGAGCACGAGCATCCCCGTGCTGCTGTTCGCGTATTCCACCGTCGGTCCCCCGTCGATGGGCCGCGTGAAAATCAGCCCGTCGATATGGCTGCCGTGCACGGCCGCGAGCGCCGCCCAATCCTCGAAGAACCGCTGCGTGTATTCGAGCTCGCCCGACCAGATCTTCTCGGCGTCGAGGTCTTGCCTGGGCTTCAGGTGGGACTGGCCATTGTCGTTGTAGAGCTGCTCGTAGATACTCGGGGCCCGGAACGCGCGGCCGCCCATGAGCTTCAACGTCCCGCCCTTCGCGGGCCGGGTGATGATGGCCATACGCGGCACGAAGACCGCGCCGAACGTGCTGTAGACGTCGATGCGCAGGCCGCCCGAGAGCCGGAGCCACGAGAGCGGCGCGCCCTCCGCGAGCGCGTACGCCGCGCCAAACCTGTACGGGCGCCGCTCTTCGAGGTATTGCTCCGTGGTCGCGCGATTCACGTCCTCGCGCCCGAGCAGCGTCGCCTCCGGGTGCCATTGCCCCTCGCCGCCCACCGTGACCCGGAGCCGCGGGCTCGGCGAATACACGAGCCGCGCCTCGCCGCCCATCCACGTCCCGGCGAAGGTCTCGATGTTGTCGACCTCCCCCTCGAAGGCATAAAGCCCGTCGTACGTGTAGCGGTTCGCGTGCGCCCGCACGAGCAATTGCAAGGATTGCGTGAGGCGCGGCTCGAAGCGCGCCTCCACCATCATGCGCGTATCGCCGAACGAGGTCCGCGGGTTACCTAGCTCGGTGGCATAACCGCCCACCGGGCTCGCCTGCGTCCGGTGGTGCACGAACCATTGCAACGTGGCCGGGCCCCAGTAGGCGCGACCGGCCGTGCCGCCCGCTCGAAAGGCCTCGACCCCGCGCGCTCGGAACGGCTGGGGCGCGCCCGTGACCGGCACCTCCAGCTCGAACCCGTCCGAATGGGCCCCCCACCCGCTCGCCCAGATCCCCTTGTCCTGCCCCTTCCGCAGGTGAAACCCGCCGCGACCGCGCAAGACCCCGCCGTCGTAGCTCCCGACCCCCACGTGCACGCCCGTCGGCTCCTCCCGCGAGCGCGTCACGAGGTTCACGATGCCCGAGAATGCGCCCGCGCCATACAGGAGCGAGCCCGGGCCACGCACGATCTCGATCCGATCGATATCGTGCAGATCGCCCCGCGCGTCGGAGCCGATGTACGAGCTGTTCAGGAGGTTGTCGTTGAGCGCCTGCCCGTCCGAGAGCACGAGCACGCGGCTGCCATAATCGTTTGGCTGGCCAATCGCCCGGATCGAGGCCGACGCATACGCCCGGTCGTTCGAGATCGCGATCCCCCGCACGCCTCGCAGCGCCTCCGCGATCGTCGGGTATCCGAACGCCGCGAGCTCGCGCCTGTCGATCACGGTCACCGAGCTCGGCGCGTCCTCGATCCGCTCGGCGAAGCGCGACGCCGCCGTCACCTCGCGCAGCGGGACGAGGTCGAGCGTGCCGAGATCCACCTGCTCGCCCTGCCGCACCACGACCTCGCGCTCCACGGGCGCGTGTCCGGGCATGCTCACGCGCACCTTGCGTGGCCCCGCGGGCACCTCGCGGAGGACCGCGGGTGAAAAACCGGCCGCGCGCCCGTCGACGGTCACGAGCGCGCCCGGCTCCGTCGTCCCCACGACGACCGTGCCCACCGGCGGCCGCACCGTCAGGCTCACCGCGGTCGTCTCGCGGGCCACGACGTTCACCGGCCGCGCCGGCGCGGTCGCGCCCTCGGCCGTCGCGTACAGATCGTGTTTGCCCGGGGGCAGCGCGAGCTCGCACGGCGCGAAACACGCGGGCGGTCCCGTCTCCGCGTCGACCCGCACCGCCGCCCGCGGCGCTCCCGTCACCGTGACCTTCACCTTGCCGACGATCCGCGCGAGCGAAAGCGAGACACGCGTCGCGCTCCCCCGCTTCGCCACGAGCTCCTCGCTCGTGGCGGGCTCGTACCCGGCGAGCTCGGCGATCACGCGGTATTTGCCCTCGGCCACGGCGAGCGGGCGCGGCGCGTGGCCGCGCGAGCCGAGATCCTTGCGGTCGATGTAAATGGTCGCGCCCGGCGGATCCGTCACGACGTCGAGGATCGCCACGTACGGCGCGAGGCGAGTGATGGCCGCCTTCGAGGCCTCGATCGCGTTGGGATCCGTCTCCCCGGCGAGGGCGTCGACGTAGTAGCGGTGCGCGTCGGGCCATTTGTTCAATTGCTCGAACGAGCGCGCGATGTTGAAGACGACGCGCCGGTTCGGGACGAGGCGGTTCGACAGCAGGAAATGCTCGAGCGCGCTCGTGTACTCGCCCCTCTGGTAATCGGCGGCGCCGAGCTGGAAATGGAGCTCGGCCTCGTCCGCGAGCCCATCGGCCGAGGCGCGGCCCGCGCCCGAGAGCACGAGCAAGGCGGCGAGGACGGGTCCGAGGGCGGCGCGAAAGCAACGTGCGAGGGACACGCGTCACCGACCCAGGTAAATGTCGCTCTTGCCCGTGGGCTTCGGCGCGGCGGTTCCGCGCGAAGTCGCCTTGGGCCAGGGCGCGAGGCGCCCGGATGCGCTGCCGCTCGGGGCCACGGGCGCCGCGCTGGGCGCGGCTGTCGCCTCGACCGGCGCCGTCGCCGCGGGCTCCGCGGCCGTCGGTTCGACGGGCGACGTCGTGTTCGTGATCCCGGTCGGCGTTTGTCCTGGATTGGTTTGTCCTGCCGCGGCCTGCCCGGACCCCGCCGCCGGCGCCCGCAGGCCCACGAAGGCGACGCTGCCTCCCACGACGAGGGCGAGCGCCGCCATGGCCACGACGGCCAGCGCGCCCGCGCGGCGCTTCGGCGGCGTCGCCTGCGTGATGGCGACGGGCACGGACGCGGGCCCGCCGATCTGCATGGCCGCGGGCGTCTCGGCCGAGATCCCGAGCCCTGCGCTCGACCAGCGCGTCGTCGGGGGATCCGCGAGCGTGTGCGAACCCGCCTCCGCGGCCGGAGCTCGCGGATGGGCAGGCGGCGGTTCCGAGAGCGTCGGTGCTCCGCTCGGCGGGCGCGGCGGGACTGAGAGCCGCGCGCGCTCCGGCCCCGGCAGCGGGATCAGCATCCCCTCGTGGATCGCGGCGTTCGCCTCGCCGGCGGGCAGGAGCGGGACGAGCGCCGCGAGCATCTCCGAGGCGCTCTGGAAACGCGCCGTCGGATCGAGGTCGAGCGCGCGGTGCACCACCGCCGCCACCTCGGGCGGGACCCACGGCGCGAGTTTGTCCACGCGCTCGGCGGGCTCGGTGCATATCGCGATGATCAGGTCCCCGAGCGCGCCGCTGTCCTGGTGCGGCGTCACGCCCGTGAGGGCCTGGTAGAGCACCACGCCGAGCGACCAGAGATCGGCGCGCCCGTCGATGTGCTTGTGCCCGCGCGCCTGCTCCGGCGCCATGTAGAGCGGCGAGCCGAGCATGCTGCCGGTCTGCGTCAGGCTCGTCAGCTCACCCGCCTCGGCCATGCTCTCCGGATCCGGCGCGAGCTTCGCGATGCCGAAGTCGAGGATCTTGACCACGCGCTCGCCGGGCACCTGGCTCCTCGCGAGGAACAGGTTCGCCGGCTTCACGTCGCGGTGCACGATGCGCTGCGCGTGCGCGACCTCGAGCCCGCGGCACGCCTGCGCCACGATCCGCACCGCGAGATCCGGGCGCACCGGGCCGAGGCGCTTCAGGAGCGCCCGCACGTCCTCGCCCTCGAGCACCTCCATCACGAGGAACGGCAGGCCCGAGTAGCCGTCGCGCCCCGCGTCGATCGCGCGCACCACGTGTGGCGTGTCGAGCCCACGCGCCGCGCGCACCTCGCGTTCGAAGCGCCCGAGCAGCACCTCGTTCTTCGCGACCTCCGCGGTCACGACCTTCACCGCGACCCGCGCGCCGCCCTGCGTATCGGTGGCCTCGTAGACGGCACCCATTCCGCCTGCGCCGAGCCTGCGTTCGATCCGGTATCGGCCGCCGATGAGGTCATTCATACCGAGCGCCAAATCCACGCTAAGGGATCTCGCGCGTCGTCGCAAGGCTCGGGTTGACGGCTCGGGCTCCTTCGTGCTCGCATCACCTTGTATGCGCCCTCGCCTCGACCGATCCTTCGCGCCCCTCCTCGCGCTCGCTCTGACGAACGTCCTCGGCGGAACGGGGTGCACGCTCGAACCCCAGGAGGTGCCCACGGCGAAGCCCACGCGCGTCGAGGATCCGCTCGCGTACGCTGATCCGCGGATCGGCAGCGGCGGGTTCGGCTTCGCGAATGGCAGCGCGTTCCCCGGCGCGGCCGCGCCGTTCGGCCTGGCGAAGGTCGGGCCCGATACCCGCGGCCCCTACGACACCATCAATTTTTTGCATTACTCGGGCTACTGGGCCGGCGACGATCAGGTCCGGATGTTTTCGCACCTGCACCTGCACGGCACGGGCGCGACCGATTATGGCGTCCTCGGCGTGATGGCGGTCGACGCCTTCGAGGATTCGCGCTTCTCCGCCCCCGGCTACGAGTCGCCCTTCGACAAGGCGACCGAGACGGCCTCGCCGGGGTATTACGCGGTCACCCTCGATCGGGGCTCGATCCGCAGCGAGCTCACGGCGACGCGCCACGCGGCGCAGCACCGGCACGGGTATCCGGCGGGCACGAAGGAGGGGCACGTCGTCTTTGATCTCGACCATCACCTGAGCGGGGGCGAGGTCACGCAGGCCGAGTTCACGCTCGAGCCCGAGGCGCAGCGGATCCGCGGCAAGCTCCACCACGTCGGCGGCATGTCGAAGGGCTTCGGGGGCTACGACGTCTTTTTTGATGCTCGAACACGCGCGCCGTGGAAGGCCGCGCGGGTCTGGTCGAACGGCGACGCCCCCGCCGAGGGCGTCTCCGGCAGCGGCACGAAGGTCGGCTTCGCGCTCTCGTTTGATCTCGGCGCGGACGCGGCGGTCGAGCTCGCGATCGGGCTCTCGTTCGTCTCGCTGGAGAACGCCACGGAGAACCTCGAGGCCGAGCTCCCGGGCTGGGATTTCGACGGCACGCGGGCGAAAACGGCGGCGGCGTGGGGCGATCTCCTCGGCCGCATGACGATCTGGGGCGGCACGGAGGCCGAGCGGCGCATGTTTTATTCGTCGCTCTACCGCGCGTTCCTCATGCCCACCGCGTCGAGCGACGTCGACGGCCGGTACCTCTACGGCGGGGAGGAGCGCATCGCGGAAGGTTTTTCCTTCCTGACCGATCAATCCCTCTGGGACACCTACCGCACGGTGACCCCCCTCTATTCGCTCGTCGCGCCCGAGGCCGCGCTCGACACCGTACGATCGCTCCACGCGATGGCCGATATCTCGGGCTTCTATCCGAAATGGCCCATCGCCACGGGCGAGGCGGGCACGATGATCGGGGCGAGCGCCGACGTGGTGCTCGCGGACAGCTACATCAAGGGCGTCACCGATTTCGACGCGGAGGGCGCGTACGAGATCGCCCGGCGCGCGGCCGCCGACACGGCCGATCCGCCCGGCGGGCGCGGCGGCCGGAACCACGCCGTGCCGTACATGCAACATGGCTACGTGCCCGCGAATATCGGCCGATCCGCCTCGCATACGCTCGAATACGCGCACAACGACCTCGCGCTCGGCCTCCTCGCCAAGGCGCTCGGCAAGGCGGACGACGCGGCCATGTTCACCGAACGCGCGAAGAGCCACAGGAACCTCTTCGACCCGGCCACGGGCTTCATCCGCGCCAGGGACGAGAGCGGGGCCTTCGTCGAGGACCCGTACAACCCGTACTCCATCTCCGACCATTACGCCGAGGCGAACGGCTGGCACAGCCTGTGGGCGCAGCACGACATCCCCGGGATCGCCGAGCTCCTCGGCGGACAGGAGCCGTTCGTCGAGAAGCTCCAGCGCTTCTTCGACGAATCCGTCGCGGACCTCGAAGAGCGCCCGATCGAGGACACCTTCGCCTCCGGGGCGCCGCGAAACGCCTACTGGCACGGCAACGAGCCGGACATCCACGCGGCGTATGGTTTCGCGCAGGTCGGCCGGGCGGATCTGACGCAGAAATACATCCGCTGGGTGGCGAAGGCCCATTACAACGACGGCCCCGGCGGCCTCGCCGGCAACGACGACGGCGGCACCCTCTCCTCCTGGTACCTGTTCACCGCCGCCGGCTTTTATCCGATCCCCGGCACCGATCGGTACATCCTCGGCGCGCCCTTCTTCCCCCGCATGGAGATCCTCATCCGTGGCGCGACGCTCGTCGTCGAGGCCCCCGCGGTCTCGGACGAGAACATCTACGTGCAATCGGTCACCTGGAACGGCAAAACCCTCGACAAAAGCGAGATCCTCCACGGGGATCTCGCGCAGGGCGGCGCGCTCCGCTTCGAGATGGGCCCCTCCCCCGGCTCCTTCGGCGTCACCACGCCTTGATGAAAACGATTCGAACATGAACGACTCCCTCCCCTCGATCTCGCCGCGGCACGTGCTCGCGGCGCAAAAGCGGCTCGCCGCGAGTGGCGGCCTCGTGAGGCAGACGCCGCTCGATCGGAGCCTGCCGCTCTCGGCCACGATCCCGGCCGACGTCTTTCACAAGCTCGAGCTCTTCCAGCCCACGGGCTCGTTCAAGGTGCGGGGCGCGGCGAACAAGCTGCTCCGATTGCGCGACGAGGAGCAGGACGTCTTCCGGCGCGGCTTCGTCGCCGCCTCGGCCGGCAACCACGGCCTCGGGCTCGCCCACGCCACGGCCGCGCTCGGGGCGCGCTCCACGCTCGTCGTGCCCCGCACGGTTTCACCGGCCAAGCTCGAATCCCTCTGGCGATACCCCGTCGAGCTCATCGTCTCCGTGGGCAATTACGACGTCGCCGAGGCCGACGGCCGGCGCATCGAGCGAGAGCGCGGGCTCACGTTCGTCTCGCCTTACAACGACGCCGACGTCGTGGCCGGCGCGGGTACGGTCGCGGTCGAGATCCTCGCGGACCTGCCCGACGTGGATCTCGTCGTCGTCCCCGTCGGCGGCGGCGGGCTCGCGGCGGGCATCGCGCTCTATGTGAAATCGGTCGCGCCCCGCACCCGCGTCGTCGGCGTGCAAAGCGAGGCCTCGCCCGCCATGCATTCGAGCCTCGCCGCGGGGAAAATCACCGACGCCCCGGAGCTCGCGAGCCTCGCGGACGGATTGGCAGGGAATATCGAGGCCGGCTCGATCACGTTCGACCTCTGCCGCCGCTTCCTCGACGACATGGTCCTCGTCACGGAGGCCGAGATCGCCGAGGCCATGCGCCATTTCCTACGGGAAGAGCGGCTCGTCGTGGAGGGCTCGGCCGCCGTGGGCGCGGCCGCGCTGCTGGCGGGGAAGATCGACCTCTCACGCACCGGCGTCGCGCGGCCGAAGGTGGTCAACGTCGTCACGGGCCGCAACGTCGCGGAGGCCACGCTCCGCGGGATTCTCTCCTCCCCCGAAGAAGCCGGCTGACGGCGTCACTCGATCGCGTCTCTCGACCGCGCGCGCTCGCGCAGCAAAAACTTCTGGATCTTGCCCGTGGACGTCTTGGGCAGCGGGCCGAAGACGACCTTGCGCGGGGCCTTGAAATGGGCGAGGTGCGTCCTGCAAAACGTGATGAGCTCGACCTCGGTGACCGGAGAGCCCTCCTTCACCTCGACGAACGCGAGCGGGGTCTCGCCCCATTTCGGATCCGGGGCCGCCACGACGGCCGCGGCGAGGACGGCGGGGTGGCGATAGAGCGTGTCCTCCACCTCCAGCGAGGAGATGTTTTCACCGCCTGAAATGATGACGTCCTTCGAGCGATCCTTGATCTTCACGTACCCGTCCGGCTGGAGGACCGCGAGATCCCCGGAGTGGAACCAGCCGCCCCGGAAGGCCTCCTCGGTGGCGCGCGGGTTCTTCAGGTACCCTTTCATGACGATGTTCCCGCGGAACACCACCTCGCCCATCACCTCGGCATTGGCGGGCACGGTCTGCATGGACTCGGGATCCATCACGGTGAGCCCCTCCTCGACGAGGTATCGCACGCCCTGACGGCCCATGCGCTCCGTCCGGCGCGAGATGTCGAGCGCCGCCCAGTCCTCGTGCCTCTCGCAGACGGCCGCGGGCCCGTAGGTCTCGGTCAGACCATAGACGTGCGTGAGCTCGAAGCCCATCCGCTCCATCCCCTCGATCATCGCCGCCGGCGGGGCCGCCGCGGCCACCATGGCGTGCACGCGATGGGAAATGCCCTCCCGGAGCGCGGGATCGGCGTTCACCAGCATCGCGTGTACGATCGGCGCGCCACAATAATGCGTCACCCGGTGCTCGCGCATCGCCTCGAACACGCTCTTCGCGTCGACCTTGCGTAGACAGACGTTCGTCCCGGCGTTCGCGGCCATCGTCCAGGTGAAGCACCAGCCATTGCAGTGGAACATGGGCAACGTCCACAGGTACGTGGCGTGCTTCGGCATGCTCCAGGTGACGATGTTGCCGATCGCATTGAGGTACGCGCCGCGGTGGTGATACACGACGCCTTTGGGATCGCCGGTCGTCCCCGAGGTGTAGTTGAGCGAGATCGCCTCCCACTCGTCCCCGGGCACGCGCGGCAAAAAGGCGGGATCCCCCTCGGCGAGCAGATCCTCGTAATCGAGCGCGCCGATCCGCTCGCCCGGCCCCTCGTACATCGGATCGTCGACGTCGACGACGAGCGGCTTTGCCGCTGCGAGGGCGAGCGCCTGCCGCGCCGTCCCCGCGAGCTCGCGATCGACGAGCAAGACCTTCGCCTCCGCGTGATCGAGCATGAAGGCGATCGTGGCCGCGTCGAGGCGCGTGTTCAGCGTGTTCAGCACCGCGCCCGTCATGGGCACGCCGAAATGGGCGTCGAGCATGGCCGGGATGTTCGGCAAGAGCACCGCCACCGTGTCCCCCACGCCGATCCCACGCCGCGTGAGCGCCGAACCGAGCCGCCGCGCCCTTTCGAAAGCGTTCGCCCACGTGAACCGCTGTCGCCCGTGCACGACGGCGATTCGATCCGGGAAGACGGCCGCCGCGCGCTCGAGGAACGTGATCGGCGTGAGCGGGGCGTAGTTCGCCTGCGTGCGGGGCAGCTCTTCGTAGGGGTTCGGGGCGAAGGGCGCCGAAGGCGACCCGAAGCCCCGAGCGTCAACCGGGTTCCGTCTCGTTGTCATGCTGGCGCGCGAGCCTATCACGCCTCCCACTGCTCGAGCGCGCCACGAAGCGCCGAGACGGACGCGCTCCGCAGATACACCACGGGCGCGTCGTTGATCCCGAGGTTGTGCACCTGATCGCGCAGCGCGTGCGAGACCATGGTCACCATGATGATGACGAGGGCCACCTTCCCCACGTCGCGACGCACGCCTTTCGGCACGCGGGTCTCGTAGTGCTTGAGCGTCAAGCCGTGTTTCTCGGCGACGTCGCGATACCGATCCGACATCCCCCCGCTCCCGCCGATGACGAGCACGGTCCGACCACCACGCGAATCCTTCTCGACCTCTCTGGCAAGGGCTTCTCGGCTCATGCCAGGCGTCCATCGCAAGCCGCGGGCCAGCCTGGAGGATCACAAAATCCCCGCGATTTGCAGGGGTAGATGCTTTATTCCCGGCCAAAATGTCGGCGGGGTCAACGGGGGCGCTGACAAGCTGGCAAGGTGGGGGACTTCGAGGCGGACGGTATGACAGAAGGGGGAGGAGGGCGCGGGCCCGCCACGGGGCCCGAGCGGCCGTGTCATTTGAAGCCTGGAAACATGAGGTCCTCGCCTCCGAGGAATGTCACCTTGCCGCCCGTCGACATCTCGATTCCTCGCACGTCGACGGGCACGCTTCCCATGGCCATGTGAAGCGCTTGCAAGGAATCGACCCCCCAAACCTTCCGCTTCTCTCGCCGCCTACCGGGCCCGCGTATCTCGTACACGACGGACCAATCGTTTCCTTCTCTTCGAGGTGAGCCGATTCGCACCCTGACACGTTTAGGCTCGGACTCCGGGGAGTGACGAAACTCGAGTATCCTCTCGGCGACGATCCGTTTCATCGTGCGCAT
Organism: Polyangium spumosum; assembly: GCF_009649845.1. NCBI lineage: Bacteria > Pseudomonadati > Myxococcota > Polyangiales > Polyangiaceae > Polyangium > Polyangium spumosum. The sequence continues at coordinate 187,731 of NZ_WJIE01000008.1, read as the reverse complement.
TTGTCCTTCATCGCCTCTCGTTCGCAGGCCCGCCGACAGTTCGCCCGGTCTTCGTTCGATTGCGCCCAGCAAATGGCCCTGTCCCTCGCATTTGACAACTTGCGGCAGCGCGCGTTGTCCATGTTCCAGATAGCTTCGCACGCATTGTAACATGCCTCGAGTGGGGTATAGGTCGCCTTCCTGCACCGCTCCTTCTCGGCCTCCTCATCGGTATCATCCCTCGACGCCACGACCGCGACCACCACGAGGAGCACGACCGCGACGACGATCATGGTCCCGGACGACCCAACGACCACCGGAATCAACCGGTACACCTGGGGCAACACCGACGTGTTCGCCAGCACGCCTCGTGCAGGCAAGAGGCCGCCGCGCGAGGTCAGCTCGTCCGGATCCGGCGAGAACCCCGCGTCCGCCATCCCTCGCAGCGCGTCGATCATGCACCGTTCGAGGCCGGTATCGTCGAGCCGTGCGCCCTTCGGCTTCACCTCCGTGACGCGATCGCCCCGGACCTCGACCGCGAATTCGACCTCGTAACCGTTGCGCCGAAGCCGCTGGCCCCCCGCCTCGACGCACGCTTGCAGCGCGCGCACCGTGCTCGAAGGGAGCGAACCATTCGCCCGGCGGTCGGGCACGGCGACGTATTCGTCCGTCGCCCCGCATCCCAGCGGCACCATCGACGCCGCCATGCACATCGCGGCCAAGGTCACCCCCGCCCGTCGCCGCTTCCTCATGCCCCGCCCCTCCCCGTCCCGGTGCGCGACCCGTGACGCAGGTGGCGAAGCCTACGGCGACGGCGAGCGCGCGGTCAACCGCTTTCCCGGCGCAGGCGGGATGCCACCATCCCGACCTCCTGATCCAGCTCCTCGCCTTCCCGATCCGACCTCGGGTACCAAGCTCCCGACCGCGGCACGAATTTCGTTATTGACAGAAGTCAGGTTTCTCTCGTTACCATCGCACATCCACCAACGAGGGGGGACGATGGCACCCCGCTCCCGCCGATGACGAGCACGGTCCGACCCACCACGCGAATCCTTCTCGACCTGTAACGAATCCGGACGACAACAAAGGAGCCCACGACATGGCCATCGACGTCGTTGCGCAAAAAATGACGCGCATGTTCGATAACTTCGACACCAACCGCAACGGGTACATCGACGAGGCGGATTTCTTCCGTCCTGCCGCCTGGATCGCCGGCCGGCTCGGGCACCCCATCCGGTCGGAGATGCATCTCCAGCTCCAGGGCGCCTATGAGAAGATGTGGTCCCACCTGATCCCCGTGGACGCGGACAAGGACGGGCGGATCACCCGGGCGGAGTGGGATCAAGGCTTCAGGCAGATGTCGAGCGGCGACAGCTTCGCCCTCACGATCGGCCAGGCCACCTCGATCCTGTTCGATTGCGTCGACACCGACGGGGACGGGAATATCTCGGCGGAGGAGTTCGCCAATTGGCTGTGCGGCCACGGCGTCGATCGGCCAAACGCGGTCGAATCGTTCCGCCGCCTCGATCGCAGGGGCGCCGGGGTGATGTCGAAGGCCGACCTGAAGGAAGGCGTGGTGGAGTTCTTCACCAGCCAGGACCCCGAGGCCCCCGGCAACTGGCTCCACGGCCCCTGGAGGTGACCGGAGGTGACCACGCCGCGTGGAGGTGGACGCGACGATCTCATCCCCCTCCCGTTCTTTCCTTGATGCACTCGGCGAACAGGTTGATCCCGAGCTCTTCGAACACGACCCTCGAACACGGCCTGCCGAACGCCGAGGCGCCATACAGCCTATCCATGTCCGCCTCGGTGCGGTGGACGAGCTCCCAGTCGAGCACGTGATCGGCGAGGGCCTTGCCGATGTTTCGTGGATGGAAGTTGCCGAGGATGAGACGTCCTCCGGGCGCGAGGAGCTGATAGGCATAATTCATCAATTGCACCACGAGCTCGTCGTCGAAGTAGTCGATCAATCCAATGCTGTAGATCAGATCCTGCGGGGGCAGCGTGAGCGTCGACCGCCCCTGCGCGAGATAGACGAGGTTGCTCTGTTCGAGCCCCATGTACTTTCGCAGGCCGGCGTCGTCGCGCCGCTCCGCGACGAACGCGAGCGCCTGGAAATCGATGTCGATCCCCGTGCTGCGCAGACGCGACGGATCCTCGAGCTCCTCGTAAATGTCGAATAACTCCTGGGCCGGGCCGCAGGCGAGGCTCGTCACTCGAACGGGTCGATCGGGATGGGCTTGCAGCTCCCGGCGGACCTCGCGCGCAAGAAGCCCCCGGCGGTTCCGCACCGCCACGATGGTCGGAACCTCGAGGATACAGCGATCCATGAGGGGACCGAGGCGGCCGACACCCTGGGGACGGTTCTCGTACATTTGATGGATGGTGAGGTAATCGCCGGCGTAACCCCGCGGCTTCGTATGCATACGCTCGAACAACTTGCCGAGCAGGATGTAGGGCAAGAGCTCGACCTGTACGCGCCGGCCGAGATCCTTCCGGACGGCTCTCGGATGGCTCGACCCGTCCCCCGTCGATTCATTGAGCAACCGGATCAGCTCCAGGAACAGAACGACGACAGCTCGAACGGTCGCCTCATCAACCTCTCTCCCCGCGCGCAAAGCGCCGAATTCGATGTCTGCGAGGCGCTGCTTGAAGGCGGAGAGAGCCTCCGAGAGGCGAGCCCAGTCCGCTGCCGCAGCGCCTTCGCCGCTGCCGGAGGGAGACGTGCCGTGATGCATCGGTTCTCTGTACCCGTTCACGGGTCGGATGTGTCATGCCATCCACCCGCACGCGTCTCGAGGGTCTCGCGCACACGTCTCGAAGTCCCGCGCACACGTCTCGAGGTCCCGCCCACGCGTCTCCAGGTCTCGCGCACACGTCTCGAAGGTGAGCGCACGAACCTCGAAGGTCTCGCGCACGCGTCTTCAAGTCTCGCCCACGCGTCTCAAAGTCTCGCGCACACGTCTCGAAGGTGAGCGCACGGGTAGTGGCTGGATCCGGCCACGAGGTGAAAGTGGCGGGACATCCGCCCGGCCACTTTCACCGGGGCTCGTCGTTTGGGAAGAGGGAGAGCTGGCCCTTCGGGGGAGGCTTCGGGCGCCACGCGAAGAGGTCAAGCTGCCCGGTCGGATCGGCGACGGGCTCGACGGGGGCGGCGACCGGCACGGGCGCGACCGGAGGCGGCTCGACATGAGGACGCGGCTCCGCCCCCTTGCCCCCGCCGACCAGGCGCAGGAACCCACGCCCGCCGGGCAGCTCGCGCGCCGGACTTTCCGGCTCCCGATGGCGCAGCGCTTCCTTGGCCGGCGGGTCGCACGGCTTGGCCGTCATGAGCGCGTCCAGAAGCTCCTCCATCTCCCACAGATGATCGGTCACGTGTGCGGCCATTCCCGGCGTCGTGCGGAGCGTGCTCACGATATGGCACATGTTGTAATGCACGTAGGCCAACGAGACGGCGGCGCGGTGATTCTCGGGGCGCTTGCTGAAGGCGTACGAGAGGCGCCGCATGCGTCCGATATGGTGGCGCATCGTGCCGTTCTGGCGCTCCATGTAGGCGGTGCTCGCCGTTTCGAGATCGGGCGCGCCGAAGATCGCCCGCTTCGTGATGAAGTGCGCCTCGCGCGCGGGCTCGTACCGGTGGTCATCGTCGCGGCGCCCCTTGCGGCTGTAGTTCTTGACCGTCTGCGCGTAGTCCACGCCGGGCCCGAAGGACGCGCCCACGGCGGCGATGTAGGGGGCGAACCCGTCGGACACGATCGAGGGCATGACGCAGAGCCGCGCGCGAACATCCTCCATGAAGGCCCGCGCGCTCTCCTCGTTTCGCTTCCCGACGTGCCAGCCGATGACGAAACGGCTCGTGGCCGACATGGCGACGAACGTGTACGCCTCGCCTACGTAGGGCGGGTCTTCGGGCGTGACGCGCTTCTGCTTCTTCCCGACGTAGCTCCAAATCTCGTCGACCTGAATCAGCGACGCCGCGAGGTGACGCGCGAGGCCGTTGTGGAGGTGCACCGCGCCGGTGCCGAACTGCAAGGACAGGCGCCCGACCGTCTCCCGGTCGACGCCCGCGATCCGGGCCGTGGCGCGCTCAGAGTTGCCGTCCACGAGCGCGGAGAGGACACGCAGGCGCTTCGATCCATCCAAGGACGCTCCCATGGCTTCCTCGCCACGGCGACGGTCTACCGGGCGCCCATCTGCGCCCTCACCGCGTCGCCGTTCGATGGGTAGAAGGTACCACGAAACGCGCCGAAAACGCAGGGAATCGGCGTACAGATCGGACACGTAATGTCCTATCCAAGAGGGTGCGATAGCGACCGAAAGACGGTGTTCACGCGAGGTTAGACAAGGAGCCGGTTCTCACCCGAAGCCGTGAAGATACAAAAAAGTATGCGCGAGATGGCGGCGGTGGTAGAGTCGCGCGCATGCGCCCGAAGCGAATGCAGGTAGCTGTGCTCAATATCACGACCCACCCACACACTCCCGCGCAGTACATCGAGTTATTCCTTCGTGCGAAACAAGAGCGCGTTGTGGGCCTCGCACATGGCGATCGACATGCGATCGTCTCTTCGTTCAGCAAGTCTACCAGCAATGATATTGAGCTTTGGACAGGACACCTCAACAGCTTTGTCGATTTCGATCCCAAAGCGCCTTGGCTAAACGTCGAACGAGGCGAAGCTGCGGCACCGAATGAGGTGGCGTCGGTCCAACTGCCCGAAGACCTCAAGCCGTCCATGAAGCAGGCTTTTTTTGCATTTGCGCCACAATCGCACCGATTCGTGTTCGAGCTGGATAGCGGACTTGGCGCGCACAGTGTGTGCCGAGCTATGCGATTGATTCTCAACAATAAGAAGGTTCGTGGCGAATTGCCGGAGGTTACCGTTACGATTGAACAAGAGCGAGAAACGCTGGAGCGCATCTTCGAAATGCAGACTCTCAAACATCTGCGAATCATGGTCACACGACCAAATCCGGATGACTTCGGCGACGAAGACGAAGAAATCGAGAGGAGGTTGGAGCGCCAAAGGGCGCGCAAACTAACGCTCACTCTTGACAGTGAGAAAGGGCAAGGGCTAACGCCTGACGATGAGACAAGGAAGCTTGCACGCTTGGCCATGTCAAACGGACGCGTGTTTGCCGAAGGGGTCGGGCCTAAAGGCCCGCAGAAAATATCAACCGAGAATCACCCGCTCATCGGAACTACACTCTACAATGCCGTGACGACATTAAAGGACGTGGCCTTTGTGCAAGCGGCGAAAGAGGTTCTCACCTCGGTGTTTACGAAAGTCAGAAAATGAGCACCGTGTTCAGCAAGTTGCGAACTTGGTTCGTTAAGACCAAGCTCGCAAAATCCTACAGCAATGTGGGCAGCATCATTGCGAGATATTGGCACGCATATGGCGGCTGGGGCGATGTATTCGCTTCGGTCTACTTCCATGTCGCGTTCGTTATCTGTGCATTATCGTACGGATTCTGGACTGTGCCCGAGTGGTGGGATCTCGTGATTTCGGTTGTCCCGAGCTTGCTTGGATTCACACTCGGCGGGTACGCGTTGCTCGTCGGATTCCTTAGCGAGGGTTTTAGAAGCGCCATTTCAGGGCCAAAGACGTTGCCGGACGGCACGACGGAGGAGTCACCGTTTATTAAAGTAAATTCGGCATTTGTTCATTATATTATCGTGCAGATGCTCGCCCTGCTCTCCGCTTCCCTGGCCAAGGCATGCCACGGAACACCTAAGCACTCGTTGCTCGCTGTTATCTCATCTATTCTTCACGTTTCCGATGCTGCGCTTGGACAAGTGGCGATTGCGCTGTGGGGTATTGGCTTTTTGATCTTCACGTATTCAATGACACTCAGTGCCGCTGCGGCTTTTTCCGTTTTCCGTATAGGTACGTGGATCGACAAGTATGGCAACGACGGATCCGCAGACGAAAATGGCTCTACTTCCGCGAAGCCTGAAGCGACGACAGCGCCGCCTGCAAGCGCATTGTCCACGCCATCTGGGGTTCGTGCCGCTGCGACGACGCGAACAAGTGCAGAGGCGGATGAGGCGCAAGCTGAATTGGAGGTAGAGGCAGCGGAGGTAGAAGCCGCGCAGGCGCGCAAACGACGCCGCAATAACTGACGCGAGCAAGGGATTAGTGGATTGGCAGGCAGAGGCTACAGGACGGGCGATGCAGCGTCGATGCGCGCTTCCAACTCGCGGATGCCGCGAAGTAGCTCCCGACGCAGGAACGAGCGAGCGTGGACGCGCTTACTGGGCTCTGCGGTCGCATCTTCGGCGAGGGCCCGAAGGCTCGCCACGACGGGACGTAGCTCGCCCGCGTAGACGGCCAGCGCGGCCGGATCGGTGGTCTGCACGGCGGCGCGGATGCGCTCGCGTTCCCTGACACGCGAGCGCTTCATGCTGCCCTCCCGATGACCGGCGTGGTCACGACGAGCTTGCCGCCGAGAAGGACCTCGACCGCGACGCCCGCGGCGGCGGCGATGCGGATCGCGAGCGTGCCCGTGGGCGAGCTTTTCGGGTTCGCCGCGCGGCGCAACGTGCTCGCCGGGATCCCGGTCATGGCGGAGAGCGCGCGGAAGCTCCCGAAGGCGCGGCGCAGCTTGCGGATCGCGACGCGCACGTGGCGCGCCTCGTCCTCGGAGAGCATGAGCGCGCCCGACTTGCGGCGTCGCGGCGTCTCGGGGGGATCGGGCGGGCAGGGCGGATCGTTCTCTTGGCCGTAGCTACCGGGCCATGACAGATCGTGCATGGGCGTGACCTCGTGTCTGCGAAGTTGCGTCAAGTCGCCCCGGTGGTGTGTCTGCGCCATCGGGGCGGCGTCTTGCACAAGCGTAGATCGAGACGCGCTCGCCGGATCGTCATCCAGCCACTTTCACGGATATCCGGCCACTACCAGCGCACGAACCTCGAAGGTCTCGCGCACGCGTCTCCAAGTCTCGCCCACGCGTCTCAAAGTCTCGCGCGCACGTCTCGAAGGTGAGCGCACGAACCTCGAAGGTCACGCGCACACGACCCGAAGGGCGCCCCTCACCCCGCCCCAATCCACAACGTCGCCGCCTCCAGCAGCCGCCGATGATCCGGCACCTGCTCCAGAAAACTCCGCCGGAAGCGTCGATCCCCGATCTTGTCCGCCTTCTCCAGCAGCCGCCGCCGCGCCTCGCCGAGGCGCTTCTTGCCCTCGGCCTCCTGCCCCGTCGCCCGCAAGGCGAGCGCCTGCACGAGCCGCGTGAGCGCGTCGCCCTCCTCCATCCCGCCCATCCGGTCGAGCAGCAGCGCCGCCTCGCTCGCGGGCGCCAGGGCCGCGAGCGCGTGGCCCTCCGCGAGGAGCGCGTCCGCCAGCACCGCGAGCGCATACGCCCGCTTACCCGGGAGATCCTCGGCCTCCTCCGCCGCCGTCCGCGCCAGCGTCACCGCCGCCCCGTGATCCCCACGCATTGCCTGCACGCGCGCCGCATGCACGAGCAGCCCCGCCTCGCGGCGCCGATCGCCGCGCGCGCGGGACGTCGCGAGCGCCGCCTCGATGATCGGGAGCCCCTCGGCGTCGCGGCCGAGGTGCGCGAGGCAATACCCGAGCGCCCCCTGCGCGAATGGCACGAAATCGAGCTGCATCGGCTCGGCCACCGCCACCGCACGACGCAAGCCGAAGCAGGCCCGATCAAAGGCGCCGAGGTGCATGTACGCGAGCCCCACGTTCGTGCGCTGCAAACACGCATTACGCACGTCGGTCGCCTCCGTGAAGCCGTCCACCGCGGCCTCGACGCGGCGCAAATACGCCGCCGGATCCCCCTCGAAGATCGCGATCTCGGCCCGCGCCGCCGCGAGCCACGCCCGCAAGAATGGCCCCACGGCCCCCGCCCGCGCCACGCGGCCGTGCGCGTCCCGCGCGAGCTTGCGGCCGAGCTGCGGCACCCCCGCCCGCACGACGAAGATCGCCAGGCGGCTCGCGCTGACGAGGTGCGCCTCCGTCGTGACGCCCTCCTCCTCTTCGAGCTGCACGAGCTCGTCCACCCGCGCGAGCAGCCGATCCTTGCGGCCGAGGTAGCCGTACGCAATGACGAGGTGCCCGAACGCCGCGTGCCAGCCATTCGAACCACGCGCCATCCGCGCCATCGCCTCCTGCGCCGCGCGCGCCGCCTCGCTGTAATGGCCGAGCCAGCGGCGCGCGATCGTGAGCACGAGCCAGGCCTTGCCGCGCACGTCCTCGCTCTCGCCGGGGACCTCCAGCGCGATCTCGGCCCAGCGAATGGCGTCGGCGAGCGCGTTCACGTCGAGCGCCTCCTCGGCGAGCTTGACGGGGTCCTCCTCCGGCTGGCTCCGGGAGTCGGGGCCGCCCCACTCGGTGCGCGACGCCGGGAGCGGGGTCAAGACGGGCACGCGGGGCCGCCCAGGCGCCGGCGCAGGCCGCGGCGCGACGGGCGACGGAGGACGGTTCACCCGGACGTACCCGCCACCTCCGCCGTCGTCGTGCCACTGCGCGAAGCCCTCGGCGAGCTCGGCCGCGGGCGCGTCGAGCACCGGATCCTCGATGGGGACGACGTCCACGAACGCCGATCCGCCGAGCGGCCCCGCCCGCCCGGCGGCGTTCGCCCCGAGCACACGCGTGCCGCCGTGGGCCTCGCAGAGCGCGTCGCGAAAATCGAGGATCGAGGCGTACCGCCGTGTGAGGTCCCGCTCGAGCGCGCGCGCGACGGCGGACGCGAAGGGCCACGCGGCCTTGGGCGCGCAGAAGTCGAGCGTGGGAGGAGGCTCGTTCGAGACGATCTTCGCGAGCAACCTGGCGAGGCCCTCGGCCCCGAAGGGCTGCACGCCCGAGAGCATCTCGAACGTGACCACGCCCATCGCCCACACGTCCGCGCGCATGTCGACCTTCTCGGCGAGGACCTGCTCGGGCGCCATGTACTGCGGCGTGCCGAGCAACATGCCGAGGCGCGTGAGGCTCTGCTTGCCGGGGTCGTGGAGCTTGGCGAGGCCGAAGTCGATGATCTTGGGGATGATCTCGCCCGAGGGTGAGCGCGCGAGGATCACGTTCTCGGGCTTGAGATCGCGGTGGATGATGCCGGAGGCGTGCGCGGCGGCGATGCCGCTCATGACGGGCACGAGGATCGCGAGCGCCTCGTCCGGCTCGAGGGGCCCACGCGCGTCGAGGTGCTCGCGCAGCGTCTGCCCGACGAGCAGCTCCTGGACGAGGTAAAACGCCCCGTCGCGGCGGCGGCCGACCTCGAGCACGTTGACGATGTTCGGGTGCTGCACGCGCGCCGCGGCCTGCGCCTCGCGGCGGAAGCGCGCGACCATGGAGGGGTCGGTCGCGTAGTGCGGGTGCATGAGCTTGAGCGCGACCTTGCGCTCGATGAGCGTGTCCCACGCCTCGAAGACCGTGCCCATGCCACCCGAGGCGATCACGCGCTGGAGGGCGAACTTGTCCGCGACGACGGTGCCACACGAGAGCGGGATGCTGCTCTGCGGCGCGACCGAGTGCGGCTCGGGATCGAGGTCGGGCAGCGCATCTTCGCCGCGGATCCCTGCCTCCTCGTTCCGTTCGTCGCCCACGGACGTGCTCCTCTCGGTTTGCCCCTACGAAACGGCAGGCGCGTTTATACCGGCCCGGCCGCGCCGGGGGAAGCAACGATGTCGGCGTGTCGATTTCCTGTTACCTCCTGCCCCGCCCCACATTGATCTGGTCATGGGCCCCTCTTCCAAGCCGCCGCCCCTCCGCTGGCTCGCCGAACTCCTTGGCCTGCGGCTCGAGATCAAGCGCATCGTCGAGAGCGACGAGACGTACACGCGTGAGTCCGCGGACGACAAGGTGCAGCGGGTGTACACGAACGCCGTCCGCAAGCTCCCGGACTACACGCCGCACCCGGACGGGATGAAGCCGTGGCTCGTGACGATCACGCGGAACGTGATGGGTGAGTCGCGCCGCGCGACCAGGCGTCATCAGGAGGTCTTCGAACCCGACGATGGACACGCCGAGAGGGCAGCGTCGCCGGATCCCTCGCCGGAGCGCGCGGCGCAGCTCAAGCAGGCAATGGATCGATTGATCGTCGCTGTGCAAGAGATGCCTCCCGCGCAGGCCGCCGTGCTGTGGATGGTCGTCGTCGAGGAGCGGTCACACGCGGAGGCTGGGGCGAAGCTCGGGATCTCCGCGGACGCGTCGAAGGTGGCGCTCTCTCGGGCCCGAAGGTTCCTTCGGGCTCGGCTGGGCAATGACCTGTTTTCCGTCCCGCATCCCGTACTCGTGCTGTTCTTCGTCTGGGTTCACCGGCTCGGGCATGTCTGGGCGTTCCTCATGGCCATGGTGTTCGCGTCGCTCGCGCTCTCCTCGCCGCGCGAGCCTGACGGCGAGCTTCACGCCGTGGCCACGGGTGCGGCGCGCGTCGTGGCAGCGTCCGCCGCGGAGGTCGCGCACGCTGCCAAGCCGGTGCCCTCGTTCGAGCACGCTGGTGCATCGGTGCCCGTCATCGCGCCGCCCACGCCGAAGAAGCAAAAGCAGACGAAACCGCGGCGTCCCCTGGTCGACAGCGACAAGCAAGGCGCCCCGGCGGTGGGTTTGTCCGCAGACCAGACGGGTTCGTCCGCGGACTCGTCCTTCTAGGAGCCGAGCCGTCGATTGTGTTAAGGATCCGGTTCATGCGCGCGATCGTGTTCGGTTCGATCTTGCTTTTCGCGTCACCCGCGGCGTGGGCGCAGAGCCTCCCCAGCGCCACCGACGAGAGCCCCGAGGCGGACACGGAGCTGCGGTTCCAGGCGTTCGCGCAGCTCGGAGACCACGAGCGCGCCGCGGGGCGGCTGCGTGAAGCCGGAAGGGCGTACCGGCAGGCGCTCAACGTGCGGTCCGATCCGCTCGTCTCGGGGCGCCTCGGGCTCGTGCTGGTCGAGGGCGGCAGGCCCGAGGACGCGGCCGAGCTCCTGCTCCACGCGCTCCATCAGGCTCCCGCCGCGACACCCGCGGAGCGTGCAGAGCGCAGGCGTTTTTTCGAGGCGCACGAGGTGGCGCGCGCGCACGGCACGTGGGTCGAGGTGATCGTCTCGCACGCTGGCGCGCGTGTGATGGTGGACGGCGTCGATCGGAATGCGCTTGGGCGTTCGGCCTTCTGGACGTTCGTCGCCGGAGGAGAACACGAGATCCGCGCGACCCTCGACGGCTTCGAAGAGGCCGTCGTGAAGTTCACGGGCGTGAAGGGGAAGAACATGAAGGTTCCCGTTCCCCTGACGGCGCGCACGGTGGAGCAGGAGCCGGCGGTCCACGTGCCGGAGAAGGACCCGACTGCGACGTTGCCGGCGGTGGTGGCCGGGCCGGAGTTCACGAAGCAGGAAGACCCGTTCGGCTACGACGATCCATCGAAGGCGACGGGCGAAAAAAAGGGGCTACGTGGCTTCATCGGGGCGGGGCCGGTGGTGGTGTTTGGCGTGGCGTCGTGGTCGCCTGCCGTGGGCGCGATGATCGGTGGCAGCTTGCAGCCGAACGAAAACGTGTCGATCGGGCTCGAAGCCCGCGCCGCGTGGCTGACGTCGGGCGTCGCGAGTCGGCAAATCACGGCCATGACGGCTGGCGGGCTCGCCAGCGTGTGCGGACACTACAGGTGGTTCTACGGCTGCGCGCTCGCGCACCTCGGCGTGCTCAACGTCGAGTACTCCGGGCAGAGCTACAAACCCGCGAGTTTTTCGTTTGTCAAGCCCGGCGTGGGTGGACGTGTCGGCGCCAAGGTTCGAGTCACGCAGTCCTTCACGCTCCAGGCGGCGGCCGATGTCCTCGGCTTGTCGAGCGGGGTGAAGGTGGTGGTTGGTACAACGGTCCTGTCGGATCACCCGCCGGTCATGCTCGGCGCGCAACTGGGCGCGGGATGGGAGTTTTGAACATGCGAACACCTCTTGTTTTTTTGCTCGTTTTCAGCTTGGGGCTCCTCCTTGCGTCGTGCACGACGCCACCCTCCTTCGCGGTGGGGGAGTGTGATCCCGACGCCCTGTTCCCCGACCCCGAGTGTCTTCCGGACGCCGGAAGCGACGCGGGGGACGCCGGGACCAACACGGAGGCAGGCCCCGGCGAGCCCGACGCTGGGCAATCCGCGTGCCCAGGCCGGTGCGTCCCGGTACCCAGCGGAAACGCCGGGTACTGGTCGGAGGTCGCGGTCTCGTTGTTCGTCGGGGCGCCCGGCACGCTTCCGGCCAAGTGCCCCGAAGGCGCCACGAGCGAGAAATTCCGCCTCTTCGCGGACCTCGATGCCCCTGCCGCGTGCGAGCCTTGCGAATGCGGCCCCTCGACAGGCGCGTGCACAGGACTGCCGGAGACGTTCGAGATCCGCGCGGGGGCGTGCGGGGAAAGTGGGGCCGTAAGCCTCCCTTTTGATGGTCCGGCCGGTTGGGATGGCTCCTGCACGAGCGAAAACGCCCTTCCGGCCGGTGCCCAGTGCGGCGGGGAGCCGTGCGCCCAGTCCGTGTGGGCCTCACCGCTCCCCGGACCGACCAACGAGGAGGGGTGCAGCCCCAAGAGCGAGAAGCCCGCTTTCACCAAGAAGACCGAGTGGAAGCTCGCGGGCCTCGCGTGCATGAACAACACGGACGACGACGCCTGCGCGCCGAACGACGCTGGCACGCGGTATTGCGCCAGTGATCCCGGGCCTGGGTGGCTCCAGTGTGTCGTTCGTGAAGGGGCGGACGCGCCCTGCCCGGACAACTACAACTGGGACCGGTACGAGATGTACCCCGAGGACGCGGTGTTCGACGATCGCGACTGCGAGGCGTGCGCATGCGGGCCGCCCGAAGGGAGCGCATGCGCGGCATCGGTTCGCCTGTATGAGGGGCCCTCCTGCTCCTCCCAGTCGGAGCAGCTCGGCTTGTTGTCCCCCCACGACCAGTGTGTGCCGATCCTCCCGCCGGGGCATGCCATCGCTGGCAAGGCGATCACCGACCTTGACTACGTGCCGGGTACGTGCAGTGCGACAGGGGGAGCGCCGAAGGGCGAGGCCAAGAAGGACGTGACCAGAGCCGTCACCTTCTGCTGCCTCCACCCGTTTTACCTCATCGACTGATCCCCGCCTCGGGTTCGGACACTCTCCTGCCAATCGTCGGCGGTCGCGTTACCTCGTGCTCGCTGGCGCATTGTTTGTCCTCGAGGGGGCGAGCATCTCGCTCCCTCACGAGTTCATGCAAAGGAGACAGAACCATGCCCAGGAAGCCCAGCGAGAGAAGGGTTCCCCCCGCTCCCGAGCGGCCCGAACCTCTGGAGGTGGCCACGGAGTTCGCGCTCGCCAGCGACGGCACGCTTTATTTCCAGCTGGAGGACGAACCGCCGCCTCCGGATCGCCCGGTGTTCGTCGGCTACGCATTACATGCCGAGGAAGCCATGAAGTTGACCGCGGCGGACTTGCTCGTGTGGGCGCTGCTCCACAAACTCGCGCTTGGGAGTGATGGCCGCGTCTACGTGGAGGCGGGGGTGATCGACGCGGAAGGCCGGGACGTGTTCCGTGGCCATGCCGCGACCGCGGAAGAAGCCACACGCGCGGCGGATGCACTGCACCGCGCCGCGTTCAACATCACCGTGGAAGTGTTCGCGCGCAAGCGCGCGGCATGAGCAGCCGGAAATTTACTTCGAGGGCTCGCGCGCCGTGCGCGCCTCGAGGTCTTTCCGGAGCTTTCGGCGCTCGCCCTTCGGCACCTTGCGGGCGAGATCCGCGATACGGTTCACCTCGTCGTCCGCCGGGAACGTCATGACGCAATAAGGGGGTATGTCGAGCGCGCGTGCGATGCGCTCGACCGTCTCGATGGTGATCGCCGCGAGGCCCTGCTCGATGCTCGACAGGTGACCTTTCGAGATCGCGGAGGCATCGGCGAGGTCCTGCAAGGACTTGCCGTGCTCCTTTCGTAGCTCGCGGATACGAGCGCCAACCTTCAGGCAGAATGGTTTTGCTACGGTTCGTCGGGGCACAGGTTCCTCCTACTCGCGCACGAGTGCGTCGAGAGGTCCCTACCACAGCCCCAGCATCAAGACAAACCCCTTGGACAAACGATGCGACGATCCCCCCCGATGTGACCGATGCGACAGGGGGCGCGGTTGGGTGAATCACCATCGCTTCGATGTCGCCTGCCGCCGCCGCCCTCTTCGGAGCTAAAGTCTCTCGACGGGCTTGCCGGCCCTCCTCCAGCCGGCGATCCCGGCGGGCATGATGAAGACCTTCTTGTAACCGAGCTTCAGGGCGCCGACCGCGCCCTCATGGCAAGCCGTTCACCGTTCGTTCGAGCAATAGAAGACGAGCGTGGCCTCCTTGTCCGCGGGGAGGTCCTCGGCCCGCACGTTCTCGTGATCGACCCATTTCGCGCCGGGCAGGTGGCCCTTGTCGTAGGTCGACTTCGCGTTGTTGTCGATGACGTGGAAGGCGAGCTTGCCCTCCTTCGCCTCCTTCATCTTGGCCTCGACCTCGTCGATCGAGAGCCGACCAAACGCCTCGGCCTCGGCGCCGTGCTCGCCCGCGGCGTCGCCGGGCTTCTTGCACCCGGGCAGGGCGAAGAGCAAGGCGGCCGCGAGCGCGACGAACATGTGCCTGTGCTTCATGAAGGCGAGGATAAGGGATTCCGGGGCGCCTTGCACGCGCCCCGGACGACGGCGGGCGACGTCAATCCGCGGGCCAGGGCGGCGGCGGATCGGCGGGCTCGTAGGGCGTGGTGGTTGCCTCGACGACCTTCAGGTTGTTGATGAACATGTCGATGTACTTGAGGTCGTCCTGGATGTCCGGATCGGGGTTCTCCGCGAGCCACCCGTCGACATTCGGGCGGAGCGCCTCGAGCGTGCGGCGCGCGGTGCGCGGATCGCTGTCGGCCGTGAGCTCGGCGGCGAGCTTGAAGCCAGCATAGATGTTCAGCATGACGAACCCCTTCTCGACGGTGTCGTCACTGAAATGCGTCTCGGGCTCGTCGTAGAGGTGCGGCGCCTTGATGTTCGTGAACTGGGTCTTCGTCTGGCCCGTGAGCGGGTCCTTGTACGACAAACCGAGCGAGCCGACCTCGTAGGGATCGGGCACGCTGATCGCGCCCGAGCGCGGGACGAGCTCGAGGATCATGGCGCCGCCGCCGCCGCGCCGGCCCTCGGAGATGGGCTCGTCCGAGCTCGTGCGGCCAGCGAGGAAGAGGCTCGGGATGTTGATGTTCCCGCCGCCCTCGGCCGTCTGCCAGCCGTTCGTCCCGTACACACCCCGGACGACATAACCGCCGCCGACGCTCACGTCGATGTTCACGTCGAGCGCGACGGGCACGAGGAAGGTATTGACCTCGTCGGTGAAGACCTCGACGACGGCCTTCGGATCTTCGAGGAAGTAAAAATTGCCCGCGCCGACCTCGCTGAGATCACGCATGACCTCCACGTCGAAATCCGCGCCGACGCCGATCGTCGTGACGCCGATGCCCTTCTTCGCGTACGCCTCGGCGAGCGAGGTGAGCTTGCTCGGGTTCTGCAGGCCCGCGGTGGCCACGCCGTCCGAGAGGTAGAGGACGCGGTTCTGGAACGTCGGATCAAAATGCTGATCCGCGACGGAGAACGCGGTGAACAGGCCGTCGTAGAGGTTCGTCGAGCCAGCCGCGAAGAGGCCCTGGAACGCGCTCTGGAGCGCCTGGGTATCGGAGGCGCTCACGTGATCGAGGACGAGGTTCGCGCTCGTCGAGTACGTGACGAGGGAGACGCGATCCGTGGACTTCAGGGACGGGATCATCTCGACGAGGCCCGCCTTCACGTAATCCATGGGCTCGCCGGACATGGAGCCGCTCACGTCGACGGCGATGACGAGGTGCAGGGGCGGGCGCTGCAAATTGCCCACGTCGATCGGCGAGTTCATGCCGATCTGGACGAGGGTGCAATTCGAGCCGGTGATCATGTTCCCCATCACGCCGAGCAGGCCGTGCATGCAGACGTCGTTGCCGCAGCTCGGCGGGGCGTAATCGAGCTTGTGCTCGGCGAAGAAGCCGAGGTCGTCGAGCGTGCCGGGGCCGGGAATCTCGCCCGCCTCGAGGATCTTCCGGAAGAGGCCAAAATCCTGGGCGCCGCCCTGCGAGACGCCCGTCGCGCCGCCGCCGGGCTCCGTGGGGTTGCCGCCGGAGCCGAAGGATTGATCCGAGCCCGCGTCCGCGCAGCCGGTGAGCACGAGCGAAGCGAGGAGGGTCGAGAGGAGCGCTGTACCGAGTCGATGGTCCATGGTGGTTTCCTCCTGAAATCAAGGCCCCGCGTTGATCACGAGGACGGATTCGTAATGGCGGCTGGCGCGCGCGAAGGGCGGGCAGTCGGTGTCGCGGATGGGCATGGCCTCGGCGCGCACGAGGTGCACCGTGCCATAACCGTCCGCGAGCGTGAGGCTCTTGCCCGCGCGCAGGAAGGTGATCGAGGGGACGTGATCGCCGAGGTAGCCGACCTCGAGCGGGACGAGCAGGCTGCCGCATGCGTCGTGCGTGCCGGCGCAGCCCTTGGCGAGCTCGGATTCGATGGTGGGCTCGCTGAGCGGCTCGGACGAACCCGTGAGCTCGTACCGCGCGAGCACGTTGCCGCGCACGGCGAGGAGCGTATGCGTGGCGCTGCGAATCAGGAGGCCCTTGCCGGAAGGCGCCTCGCCGACCGCCTCGGTGTAGGAGCCGCCGGCGATCTCGAGCTCGTTCACCTCGATGCTGTCGCCGGCCTGGAAGGGCATGGCCGATCCGGGGACGCAGATGTACATCGTCGCCTTGTTCTGGAGCTCGATGGCGTGGCAATCGTCGGGCGACGAGGTGACGCCTTCGACGAGCCAGGGCCCGCCGACGGGCAGCGGCGTGGACCACTCGATGCCGACGGTCTCGTCGGGCGAGGCGCAGCCGGGGGCGACCGGAGGATCTTCGAGCGCGGGGGCCTTGAAGACCGCGGCGTGAGGGCCCACCGAGAGTTTCCCGTTGGAATCGAGGGTGAGCGGGATCCCGCGGCCATCCTCCCCATTCGTCGCCGTGGCGATCTGCTGGGTGGGGAACGTGGAGGAGGACCAGGCGAGCAGCGTGGGCGAGAGGCCGTCGGCGTCGATGAGGTAAGCGACACACCCGGCGGTTTCATTGTTCTGGAGAGGCAAACCCCGACCCGCCTGGAGGAGCCAGGCGTCGGCGGGGGCGAAGAGCTCGCGCGAGAGGGCGGATTCGGGGTCCGCGAGTAAGGTCGGGCAATCGACCTCGACCGTGTCCTTGAGCGGGCGCACGCGCACGAGGCGCTCGCCGGTCGTGGTGTTGAGCAGGGCGAGCGCGCCGGGCTCGGTGGGGACGACGCCGCCGCAGAAATCGGGGCCGCAGGGCGGCGGAGGGTCGACGGGCTCGCTGGTCGCCGCGCAGGCGAGCGAGCCGAGGACGACGGCGGCGCGCTGGGCGACGGGGCGCTCGGGCAGCGGTCGCTGCATGGCCGGGAGCAGGACCTGCCACGCGAGGGCGAGCGCGGGCAGCGCCACGAGATCCGTGGGATCGACGGTGATCTGCCAGGGGAAGGGTGTGAGCGCCGCGAGGGCCTCGAAGGCGCGCGCCACGGCGGGCGAGAGGTTGATGGCGGCGAAGACGGCGCCCGTCGCGAGGTGCGCGAGGAAGAGGCCGCGGCGGCTCGAGAGGCGGAGCAGCGCCGCGAGCAGGGCCGGCGCGACGACGAGCCCGGCGAAATCGCTCAATTTGCCCGTGATCGCGCCGGGGAGAATGCCCGCGCCCTTGAGGACGTGGTCGTTCAGGGCGAGCAGGGCCAAAGATCCAAGCCAAAGGGGGTGCAGCAGCGCGCGACGCGCCGCGAAAGGTCGTTCCATCGGCATTTCGTCTCCTTCATGCGGAAATGAGGAAGGCTCGGCACGGCCAGCAAGGCATGTGCCATCCGCGTATTCCATGGATTCGAGAAGGGATCGTGCTCGGAGACCCCGGGCGCGGGCCTGACAGCGGTGTCGCGGGGGCCCTGTTCAAACGCGGATGCGCTCTACGAGGTCGCGTAGCGAGCTCGCCTCTAGGGGGTGAATTGGCCAGGCTTTGCCTGGCCAAGAGGGGGACGCGAGGCGTCCCCCTCGGGAGCAACGCGGCGCTCGATCACGTCGAGGATCCCGCGGGCATAACTGGCGCCGGCGGTGCGGGAGAAGCGGCGCCTGGCGTCGTCGGTGGCGTTGTCGACGAGGTAGCCGTGCTCGACGGCGGAGAGCATGTCGACGTCGCCCACGTCGTCGCCGAAGCCGAAGGCCCGTGAGCGCGGGACGCCGAGGCGATCGAGGATGAAATCGACGACCTGGCGTTTTCCGACGCCACGCGGCACGAAATCCACGTCATGCGCGCCGCTGGGCTCGCCGAGCGCGGGGTGGCAAGGGTAGACGTGGACGCCGATCCCGTGGCGCTCGGCGACCTTGTGCACGGTCGAGGTGATCTCCGGCCGCGGGCCGCGCCCGTTCGGCTGGAACATGTAACTATCGATGCGCCGGCCCGCCTGCTCGCGGCGGACGAGGGGAATGCCGCGGCGGAGGAGGTCGTCGATCGCGCCTTCGACGCGGGCGCGGGAGAAGCCGCTCTGCGCGACGCGCGCGTCCCACTCGGCGACGGGGCGGCGGCCCTCCTCGCGGGAGAAAAAATCGAGCTCGGCGCCCCAGGAGCTCGCGATGAAATGGGGCACGACGCGCAGGCCGTGGGTGCCGACGGTGGCGGCGACGAGGTCGATGGGCCCGTCGGCGACCCAGCCGAAGACGAGGCCGAGCGAGGCGGCCTCCTCGAGGAGGAGCTGCTCGAGCGAGCGCCGATCGCGGCGGCGCTCGGGCGAGCCGTCGTGCGCGAGGTACGTCTCGTCGAAATCGGCGAAGACCACCCAGCGCGGGGCCGCGATACGCGGCAGGTACATCCGGCGATCACCGAGCGGCGGCATGGCGCGTCCACGGCGCGGCCGGGAGGCCGGGGCTAGAGTTTTTCAAGACAAGCATGGGATCCGTATCCTTCCCGCGGGAGGCCGGTCGATAAAGAAAAGAATGGCCCGCAGGCCGCGGCGAGCCCGAAAATGCGAGGCTCGCCGGCCATGACGGAAGCCGTGGTCGCGAGATTATCATGCAATGGGAGGGGGCCTCCCGAAATCGACACCAAGATCGGACGTTCCCTGTCCGATCTTGGCGCTCGGGAGGCCCTTCGTGATGTCCGGGGCGCTCGCGTCAGATCCCGCCGCCCGGAGGCGTCGGGTACCGCTTGCGAAGGTAACGCGCCAGGGCGAGGTGCTTGGTGAGCTCCTCCCGCAGGTCGCGCAGGAAGGTCTGGAGCTCCAGCGACTCGGCTTGCGGGATGAGCTGCGCGTCGAAGAGGGTGATCGTCCGCTGGTGCATGCCGATCTGCGTGTCCAGGTAGGTGGCGTTGAACTGGGCGTCCGGCGTCTGCCGCAGAAGCTCGGCCGCCTGCTCGCTCTGCCGCCGGACGTCGGCCTGGAGCTCGCTCCCCTCTTGCTGCACGCGGAGCATCGCCTGGAGCACCTGGATGCGGGTCTCCGCTTCCTTGTGATCGGCGAGGATGCGCTGCGCGTAGGTGCGGACGGCGTTGTCGCTCGCCCGGATCCGCGCGTTGTCGGCGGCCGCGATCTCGCCCTGGTCGAGGGTCGACACGACGGCGAGGATCTGCCCGTGCGTGAGCGGCTCCGAGGGCTCCTCGGCGGCCTGACCGGGGCGCTCCCCCGCGTCCGTGCCGCAACCAGCGGCGCCCGCGAACGCGAGCACAAAAAGCGCGAAGGCGCGGCCCAGGGACCGATGGATTCCGTGCGGCATGCGTCGTCTCCTCTCCACGGCGCCGCACGCCCGCTTCGGACATAGCCGAGAGCCACGCGCCAGCGCCCCCATGCCCATGCGGCTCCGCGGCGCGCCGCGAGATTCGGGCATGCCGTCTCCCGAGGTCGGGCAGCCCCGCAGGGCAGGATGCCTTCCGCCCGGGTCGTTGTGCCTCCGCGCTCCGTGGTGTAATGGGCGTGGGTGCAGCGCGCGGCGGAGGCGTCCCCGCTGCCACGCTCCTCCGCATGGACACGACCCCCCTCGAGCGAAGCCTGCGAAGCGCGGAGACCGGGACGCTCGTGGTGGACGGCCGCCTCGTCGCCCGCGTGATCAAGCGCCACCGGCGGATCGTGGGCATCGGGCTGCAGGTGCCGCACGCGTCGTGTTACGCGCTCGGCCGCGACGAGCTCTTCGCGCTCGTGCCCGCCGCGGAGCTCGGGGACGCCGGAAAAAACCTGCCCGAGCACGTGGTGCTCCTGCCCAGGCCGAAGGGCTCGGAGGTCCTCGAGGCGACGCCGGCCGAGGTGCTGACGAGGCTCTGGCGCGGGGCGTTCCACGGGCGCGTGCACCTCGCGCTGGAGGCCACGCGGCGCCGCGGCGCGCTCGACGAGGCGGGCATCCGGGCGCGGATCGATCGGATCGGGCAGACCGAGTTCGACGAGATCCGCAGGGTGTTGCGCGCCGACGACCTGCTCTTGCCGCCGGCCGACGACGCCGAGGTCTACACGGAGTTCGCGGCGCTGCTCCTGGAGCTCCACCACTTCGCGCCGCGCCTCGTGGCGAGGACGTTCCCCACGCTGCGGGACACGTCGCGGGCGCTCGCCGTGATCGGCGGCGACGTCGACGCGCGCGCGCTGCTCGCCGCGTGCCGGCCCGAGGGAGCGAAGGAGCCGGTCGATTCGCCGTCCGGCAAGGAGTCGACGACGCCCACGTACTCGGCCCTGCCCGTGCTCGACGTCCTGCCGGCGTTCCTGTCGCGGCGGGCGACGACGGTGGCGGCGGCGCAGAAGCTCGTGGTCCAGGCCGAGGAGGCGCGCGCCGAGGGCAACCACGTGCGCGCCGCGCTCTCGCTGCTCGCGGCGATGCCCGCGGCGGGCGAGGACCAGCAGGTCAAGTTACGCGCGCAGGTGCAGCGGGATCTCGAGGCGCTCGGCGCGCGGCTCGACGCGGCGCTCGTGGGCCCCGGCGAGAGCGCCGAGAGCGCGCCGCGGGTGCCGTGGAGCTCGTCGCTCATGCCGCTCGTGGTGACGGCGAGCGAGCGGCAGGCGCTGCGGTACCCGGTCGAGGCGCGGCTGCTCTACGACCTGCAGCGGGCCTGCGTGGCGCACGAGCGCGGGGCGTCGGCGGTCGACCTCGTGACGTGGGCGCTCTCGCTCGGCGATCGCCCGATCGTGCGCAAGCTCCCGGCGACGCGGCCGCTCAAGGTCGCGCGGCACCTGCGGAGCGCGCTCGCGAAGCTCCGGCACGTGGAGATGCCCTCGGCGGATCGGCGCCTCGTGGCGCGCCTCCTCAGGATGGCGGTTCGGCGCGCCGAGGAGAACGTGCGCAAGACGCTGCGGCCGGTCCTCGAGGGGACGCTCGACGGCGTGGGGCTAAGGCCCGCGAGCGTGCCCGAGCGCGTGGCGCGGAAGAAGCTCGTCGAGGAGCTCTGCGATCAGGTGGTGGCGCGTGGGTTCTTGAGCATCGGCCAGCTCCGCGACGCGATGTCGCGCAGCCAGCTCAAGATGGGCGACGTCGCAGGCCCGGGTGAGCTCTTCCGCGGGGATCCGCTGCTGCTCGCCGACAAGGCGCTCGACGTCTCGCTCGACGGCGTCTACCGCCGCGGCGAGGTGTACCTGCGGGGCCTGCAGAAGGCCTCCAGCGTGTTCTTCGGGACGAAGGTCGGCAGGTTCGTCACGCTCTTCGTGATCCTGCCGGCGGGCGGCGCGTTCGTGGTGCTGGAGGGCCTGCAGCACATGGTCGGGCCGGCCGCGCAGAAGCTCGGCCTGGCGGCGCCGAAGCTCGTGAACGAGGCGTCCTTGCTCGTGATGAGCGCCATGCTCTTCGGGCTCATCCACAGCGAGGCCCTGCGCTCGGGCGCGATGCGGCTCCTCTCGGTGCTCGGCCACGCGCTCGCCGCCGTCTTCGTGCGCCTGCCGCGCTGGGTCTTCTCCCTCGCGCCGATCCGCGCCGTGCTGGAGAGTGGCCTCGCCCGCGCGCTCGCGCGGTACGTGATCCTGCCGCTCGTCGTCGCGACGATCCTCTACTTCGCCACGCCCTTGCGCGACGTGCCCGGCGTGCTCGGTCCCCTCGGCGCGGCCGGCGTGTTCGTGGCGGCGAGCGTCCTTTTGAACACGCGCGCGGGCCTCGTCGCGCAGGAGATCGTGTTCGATCAGATCGCGCTCGGCTGGGAGGCCGTGAAGGGCCGCGCGCTGCCGGGGCTCTTCCGGCTGGTGATGGGCGTCTTCCGCGCGATGCTGGAGCTCTCGGAGCGCACGCTCTACCGCGTCGACGAGTTCTTGCGGTTCCGCGAGGGCGACAAACGCGCCACGATCCCGCTCAAGGCCGCGCTCGGGCTCGTGTGGTTCTTCGTGGCGTACGTGATCCGCCTCTACGTCACGCTGCTGATCGAGCCCGAGATCAACCCGGTGAAGCACTTCCCGGTGGTCACGGTCGCGCAGAAGATGTTGCTGCAGCAGCTCGCGGAGATGCTGACGGTCATGAACCACGCGCTCGCCCCGCTCGGCCCCGTGATCGGCGGGACGATCGCGGGCACGACGGTCTTCCTCTTCCCGAGCGTGTTCGGCTTCCTCGTCTGGGAGTTCAAGGAGAACTTCCGCCTCTACCGCGAGAACCGCGCGAAGAACCTCGCGCCCGTGCCGATCGGCCATCACGGCGAGACCGTGGGCACGCTCATGCGGCCGGGGTTCCACTCGGGCACCGTGCCCAAGCTCCACGGGAAGCTGCGGCGCGCCGCGCGTCGCGCCGATCTCGACGCGTCGCGCGGGATCGAGCGTGGACACGGCGCGCTGCGGGGCCTGCAGGAGGAGCTCGACGATCTACGCGAGACCGTGCGGCGCACCGCCGAGCGCGAGGTGAGCGGCCTGCTCGCGGCCTGCCCTCGCTTCCGCGCGGGCGTGATCACCGTGCAGAACGTGGAGCTCGGATCGAACCGACTGCTGCTCGAGCTCGGCTGCGACGCGATCTCCAAGGCGAAGGCGGTGATCGCGATCGAGGAGCAGAGCGGGCTCGTCGTCGCGAGCGTGGCCGAGCCAGGGTTCGTGGACGCGCTCGACGCCTCGGATCGGATCCTGTTCGAGAACGCGATCGCCGGGTTTTACCGCATCGCCGGGGTAGATCTCGTGCGCGAGCAGATCCGCGCGGCGCTCGGCGAGGACGTGCCCTACGACGTCGCCGACGAGGGCCTCGTGCTCTGGCCGGGCGAGGGATACCGGACCGAGCTCGTCTACACGCTCGACGCCGGCTTCAGCGGCCCCCTCGTGCCGCCGATCGTGCGCGGCGAGCGGCCGCAGATCGAGCCCAAGCCGCTCGACCTTCGGAAGATCCTCTTCCGCGATCAACACATCCCGTGGGCCGAGTGGGCCCTGTCCTGGCGCGAAGAGACCGCGGGCGAGGCGCCGCGGCGTGTGCTCTTCGGCGCGTCGATCCTCCCGCCCCCGCGGCTCGAACGAGAGCGCGCCGCGCGCCGAGCGTCCGCATGAACCTCACACATCGCGCCCTCCTCCTCACCTTCGTGCTCCTCGCCCCTGCGTGCGGGAGGGACACGCCCCCGGAGCCTTCCCCCGGCAGCGGGCCCGCGAAGGCCGGCGCGGAGCCGGCGCAGAAGATCCGCTACATCGAGCGCGTGACGGGCGGCGCCGACGCAAACGAGCGGTTGCCGCTCATCGTGGCGATCCACGGGCTCGGCGATCGTCCGGAGTCGTTCGTTCGGCTCTTCGACGGCTTCCAAGCGCGCATGCGGGTCGTGATCCCGTACGGCACGACCCCGCAGGGGCAAGGCTTCTCCTGGTTCCCGCTCGCGCGCTTCGAACCCACGAAGCTCGCGGAGGGCACCGGGCGCGCGGCCGACGGGCTCGCGGCGCTGCTCGAGGAGCTCGAACGGACGCGGCCCACGCGCGGCAGGCCCATCGTGACGGGGTTTTCCCAGGGAGGGATGCTGAGCTTCACGCTCGCGGCGCGGCACCCCGAGCGCGTCGGCGAGGCGCTGCCCATCGCCGGCCTGCTCGCGCCGCCGCTCTACCCGACCTCGTGGCCGATGGGCAAGGTGGCCCCGAAGGTCCTCGCGTTCCACGGCGACGCGGACACGATCGTGCCGCTCGAGGGCGCCGAGCAGACCGTGCGTGCGCTCGTGGCGGTGGGGTTTTCGGCGGAGCTCCGCACCTACCCCGGGGTGGGGCACACGGTGACGGGAGCGATGCGGCAGGATTGGCAGAAGGCGCTCGAGGCAGCGGCGCAGAGGGCCGCCGCCTCGAGTCCTTGACGGTTACTTGCGGGTCCGACGACGCAGCCGGGCGGCCACGGCGCCGAGCAGGCCGAGGGCGGCCGCCGCGGGCAGGACGGGGCTCTTCTGCTCGTCACCGACGACCGAGCAGCTGCAGCCGGCATCGTCGTTCAGGACCGGGCCGCCGCCGCCGTTGCCGCCGACGCCCGCGCCGCCGTTCCCCGCGCCCGGCTTCACGACCACGTTCACGAGGTCGCTCGCCATGCCCTTGCCGTCGGAGACGGTGAGCTGGAACGTGAGGGTCGCGTCGACGTCCACGGTGGGCGCGACGAACGTGGGCTTCGGGCCGTCGCCGGTCATGAGCGCGACCTCGAGCCCGGCCGTCTGCGTCCACTTGTACGTGAGCGCGTCGCCGTCCGGATCGCTGCTGCCCGAGCCGTCGAGCTCGACCTGATCCCCGCTCGACACCACGAGGTCCTCGCCGGCGTTCGCCACGGGCAGGCCCACGCAGTTCGTGCTGTCCTCGACGATCGACGCGAACGGCTTGTTCACCGCGCCCTGCACGTCGACGTCGTCGATCTCCCAGCCGTACGCGCCGGCCGCCGGATCGGTGCCGATCCGGAAGCGCAGCTTGAACGTCTGGCCCACGAGCGCGGAGCCGAAGTTCAGGTTCATCGTGCTGAAGCCCGGCCAGGCGCCGTTGCGGTTGACGATGCCCTGGCGGTTGCCGAGCGGGTTGTCGGAGATGTCCGTGATCGTGCCGTTATAAGGCACGTTCCCGAACTGGCTCGCGTCCTGCCAGCTCTGACCGCCGTCCGTCGAGATCTCGATCACCGCGCCGTCGTAGTTGACCTGCCCGCCGCCCTGCGGCGCCGGACCGACCTCGAACTCGTGGCGGTGCTTCACGGTGATCGTGAGCGGCCCCGGGCCCGCGACGATGGGCGGCGACTCGAGCGAGGTGTCGCTGATGGAGCCGGAGTCCACGCCGTGGAAGACGTGGTTCGGCGGCCCGTTCTGGATGCGGCTCCAGACCTTGTCCGCGCCGTCGCCCGACTTCGTCCACGTCTCGATGTCGCTCTCGGCGGTCTCGATCGTCGCCGAGGTCGGCACGTTGTCGTAGTTGATGTACGGCACCTGGACGAGCGTGGTCTTCGCGTTGCACGTCTGGGCGCTCGTCACGCCGATGTCGAGCGACACGGAGCCGATGCCCGCGATCGAGCCGTCGAGGGCGACGTCGATCGTCGCCTTGGCCGAGCCGAAGGGCGGGATCGTCGGGAGCTGCACCGAAGCGCCGTTCGGGAACGAGATGCCCGCTTGTTGCGCCGCGACGGTCGCGACCGCGTCGGTGAGCGGAGCGACGCCCGTGTTCTTGACCTCGATCGTGACGCGGCCCTGCTCCTGGGCGTCGAGGCGACCGTCGGAGTCGCAGGACTGGATGGCGTCGTCGAGGTCGCCCGCGAGGTCCGAGACCGTCGCTTTGACCTCGAAGCTCTCGACCACGCCCGCGTTGTCCTGCGAGTCGCGCGGCGGCGAGACCGCGCACGAGCCCGCGCCGCGCTTGGCGAAGGCCTGAGCGATGGCCTCCATGTCCTTCACGTCGACCGCGGCGGCGGCCGCGAGGAGCGCGTCGCGCTGCTCGAGGAACGTCGCGTCCGGCGGGACCATCTTCAGCGCCGTGACCACATAGTCGGCCATGCGCCTGCGGCCCCCTTCGAAGTCGTAGGGCGATCCCGCCTCCTGGCTCCGCTTGAGGAGCGCGATCGTGGCCTCGAACATCATCGTCGCCCAGATCTCGCCCGCGTTGTGCACCTCGGAGTTCGGCGCCGGGATCGTGGCCATCGGGTGATCCGGCAGCGCCACGCCGTCCATGATGTGGCGGAACGACAGGCCGTTTTTCGTCATGTCGGTCGAGTACGGGACGCGCCGAATGCCGTAGTAGCCGCTGTCGCCGAGCGTCGCGGTGGCGTAGACGCTCATGCCAAAGACGCCGTCGAGATCGTCGCCCTCGCGCAGGCTCATGTGGAGCGCGACGAAATCACCCCAGCCCTCGCCCATGCCGGCGCATTGCTGGGCGCCGCAGTACGCGAGCCGGTTGTGCAGGTAGTGGCCCCACTCGTGCGCGACGATGTGGTTGTCGATGGTGCCGTCGCGCTCGACGCCCGCGGCCGAGCGGACCATCGTGGCCGTCAGATCACCGCCCACCATGGCCTGCTTGATCGCGGTGCCCGAGGCGAGCGTGACGGACATGACCGGGATCGACACGTTCCCGTTCGGCTGGCCGTTCGGCATGTACGGCGGGCTCGCCTCGTTCTGGTTGTTGGCGAGGATCATGCCGATGGCGCCCGCGGCCTGCGCGTTGACGGCCTTCTGCTTGAACGTGCACGAGCCGCGATCGATGACGACGATCTTGCCGCTCACGTTGTTCTGGATGGCCTGGCAGCCGTCGCCGAAGGTGCCGGGCGTCTCGTTCGTCGTGGCCGTGGACTGGTCGTCGACGAGCGAGAGGGCGCCCATCTGGTTGAAGGTCTGCGGCCCGAACTCCGCGACCTCCGTGCCGTAGGCCTTGCCGCCGGGGTTCGTCGTGAGGCTCCGCGTGGCCGCGCCCGACCAGAGGTACATCTGCATGATCGGCGAGTCGCCGTCAGCGGGCGTCTGCATGTTCGCGTTGTTGCGGGCCTGGCTGTTGAACGCGCTGTCCTGCGCCTCCGCGAGCAGCGGGTCGCCCTCCTCGCCGCCGCGGCCGAAGTTGCTCTTCTGCGCGTTGCCGGCGGCCTCGTTGAAGCCCGAGTCGTACCAGTAATCGTGCAGCCAGTTGTTCACGTAAAAGAGCTGCGTGGCGGCCGCCATGATCTGGTTCTGGCTCGACGTCGGCGCCGCGTTGACGTCGTACGTCCGATCGAACACCCCGGGCGAGGTCACGAGCGGGCGCACGTCGCCACTGCCGAAGCCGTCCGGCGTGTTGTGATCGGCGTAGGCGTCGACGTTGTTGCCCGACGTCGAGGTCGCCCCGGAGGGCAGCCACGGATCGAACGTGCCCTGGGGGTTCTTGTTGAACCCGTCCATCGAGACGAGCGACGGCGCGATGAACGGAGGCGCGGTGCCGTCGGGCACGCCCGTCGGGTGCGGGGTGAAATCGGCCTGCGGGCCGTCGAGGGGGCGTTTGTCGCCGGTGGAATCGGCCCAGACCCTGTAATTGAACGCCGCGTCGTGTGACAGATTCTGTCGATAGAGGACGCGCCCGTCGTCGGCCGCGATCACGTAGCCATAGAGCCCCGATTCTTTCTGGCCCACCTCGCGCGGACGGATTTCGAGGTAGTAAGCGGGGACGAGGCGATCCGGCAGCGGGAAATACACCTTCTTCACGCGCGCGGGGCCGCCGAGCTCGTGGCCCTCGGTGGGCAGGAGATCGAAGGTCTGGTATCGACCTTTTTCGCCGCGGGGGACGAGGTTCGCGACGGGGAGGTCCGCGCCGTGGAAATCCCGGAACGCGCTGGCGAGCGCGCCCTGGGGCGTCACGACGAAGGTGCGCGAGACCCGCTTGTTCCCGGCAAACCCGGACGGGTGGAGGTGGTTCGAGGCCGCCACGAGGCGGTGGCTGCGATCGAGCAGCACGTTCGCCCCGCCGCGATGGACCTCGATGCCGTCGATCTCCTGCGCGAGGCGGACGACGACACCTCCCTCGTCGCGATGATGAATTTCGCGCACGACCGTGGCCTGGATGGCGGCCTCGGGGAGCCGCAGCATCGGAGCCACGTTCACGAGCGCCTTGCGCGCGGCGATGTCGGGCTTGGTCGAGGCGACGAGCGCCTTCGTCCCGCCCTGATCACGCGACGCCCAGAAAAAAGCCGGAGCGCCGGTGCGCGGCTGCACCGACGTGACGTGGATGCCGACGGGAGACACGACGCGCGAGGCCCCGGCGGGAATGGGCTGCGCGCGATACGAAGCATCAAAGTTCGGCAGCTCCTTCGCATGCGCAAAGGAAGCCCCGACCAGCGCCGTGAGCATGGTGAGACAACGAACGGAGCGCTTCATCGAAATCCTCCAACAAAGGAGACGCTCCCGACCCTTCAATGTGAAGCGGGCGGGGAGACGATCAAGAGACAGGCGTACTCGTTTGTAGCGCGCGAGGGAAGCGGATTCCGGCGGAAACGTTATGGTCTCTCCGCGTCGCGGCGCGCGCCAACGCACGCATTCGCACGATGATGCAAGATTCCGCCGTCCGCAGCCTGGAAATTCCTGCCGCGCTGCTTTTCTTTCGCAATCCAGGTGCTCGGCGCGCGACTTGTGCTAATGGCGACGCAGCATGGTCCGCCGGTTCTTCCCGTGCTTCCTTTCGATCCTCGCCTCGGCGTGCTCCGCGGCGCCTCCGCCCCTCGACCATTCGGCGCCGCCGCCGCCCCGCGCCGCGGCGAGCCCCGCGGCGCCCGCCGTCACGACACCTCCGCCGGAGCCTGCGGAAACGAGCGCCCCGGCGATCGCTGCTGCACCAAAGGTTCCTGCTCCCACGAATTCAGGTCCTCCCTTTCCGCCCCCCGCGTTCACGCCGCCCCACACCCGCACCGCCAAACCCGGCGACGGCGCCTTCACGCTCCTCGAGGAGGGCGCGGCGCAAGGCACGGGGGCGCTCGCGCGCGCGGTCGTCCACCCGCACCCGGTCAAACCCCACCCGTACGTCGTCGTCGTGGCCGTCGATCTGCGCAAGGTCGAGCTGCACCTCGTCGCCGGCACGGAGGAGCCCACGTCGAGCGGGGTGTCAAAAGATCGACGCCCCGGCCTCGTCCCTGCGGCCGATCTGCCCTCGCTGATTGCGGTGTTCAATGGCGGGTTCATGGCGAGGCACGGCAAATGGGGGATGATGGTCGACGGCGACGTCTTCCTGCCGCCGCGGGAGGAGGGCTGCACGGCGGCGATCCTCGGCGACGGGTCGGTGCGTATCGCGAGCTTCCCGGCGCTCGCGCCCCTCGCGGCGGAGATCCGCGCCTACCGGCAGACGCCGCCCTGCCTCATCGAGGACGGCGCGCTCCACCCGCGGCTGCCGAACGAGGACACCGCGCGGCTCTGGGGCGCGGCCGAGGGCGGAAATCGCGAGATTCGCCGCACGGCGCTCGGGCTCCACGCGGACGGGACGACGCTCCTCTTCGCGATCGGCGAGTGGGTATGGGCGCGTGACCTCGCAGCGGCGATGAAATCGGCGGGCGCCGTGTCCGCCGCGGAGCTCGACATCAACTGGTCGTATACGCGGTTCCTCCTGTACGACCGTTCGACCCCGCCCGCGGTCGTCTCGACGCTGATCGAGAAAGTCGAATACACGAAGAGCGGCTACGTCACGAAGCCCGCCCCCCGGGATTTTTTCTACCTCAAGCAGAAGCGAGCCGCAGCGCCGGCGCCCCCTGACGCGCCCGGCTGAATCCCAAACCCTGCCCCTCCGGCATGCCGAGCGGTTGCGTGGGGCAGACCGCAGAGCCGCGGGGAAGCGGGAGCATGCGGCGGAAGGAGCTGCCCCATAGCCCCGAAATCGCGGGGACGGGGGTGCTTCCGGGCCGATCTACCCCTTGACCGGGTTTTTCGGCTGTGATGAGGTCTCGCTTTGGCAAACCGGAAAGGCCGGCGTCCCCTGGGCCGGCGGACCGTGTGGTCCCTCGCGCTTTCATGGCGCCGATGGGGAGAAAGGGCATGTCGCCCATGAGTCGATGGAGAAGCTTGGGAATCACGAGGTACGCCACGGCGACCTTCGCGCTCCTCGCGGTGAGCATGAGCGCGACGACGGGCTGCGAGGTCGTCTCGAAGCCGGATCGGTCGCAAATCGAGCCGACCGGCGGCGCCGGCGGGATGGGCGGCGCGGGCGGCATGGGCGGGGCCGGCGGCATGACCGGGTGCATGACGGCCGACGATTGCCCCGGGGCCGACACCGTCTGCCGGACGCGCACCTGCACGGCGGGCGTCTGCGGCGAAGTGCTCGCGCCCATGGGCACGCCGAGCGACACGCAGATGCCCGGTGACTGCGCCCGCGAGATCTGCGACGGCCAGGGCGAGCTCACGCTCGAGAACGACGACACCGACATCCTCGACGACCAGAACGATTGCACCGAGGACGTCTGCAATGCGGGGACGCCGGAGAACAACCCGCTCGCGGCCGGCGAAGCGTGCGCCACGAACGACGGCAAGCTCTGCGACGGCGCGGGCCAGTGCGTCGAGTGCCTCGCGCCCTCGGACTGCCCCGAGAACGTATGCGCGGGCAACGTCTGCGTCCCCGCCGGGTGCGGCGATACCGTGAAGAACGGCGCCGAGACCGACGTGGACTGCGGCGGCGGCGCCTGCGCCCCCTGCGCCGACGGCCTCGTCTGCGGGGTGGCGTCCGATTGCGAGAGCGGCGTGTGTGACGCCGGCATCTGCCTGGCGCCCACCTGCACGGATACGATCGAGAATGGCGAGGAGACGGACGTCGATTGCGGCGGCACCACCTGCGACCCCTGCGACCCCGGCCTCGGCTGCGTCGTGGACTCCGATTGCGTGGGCGGCTCCTGCTCCGGCTCGATCTGCCTGCCGACCTGCACCGACCAGGTCAAGAACCGCAACGAGACGGACGTCGACTGCGGCGGACCGAACTGCGCGCCCTGCGACGCCGGCCTGATTTGCTCGGTCGACTCGGATTGCGCGAGCAAGATCTGCGCGGGCGGCACCTGCGAGGCCGCGACGTGCATGGACACGATCCAGAACGGCGGCGAGTCGGGCGTCGATTGCGGCGGCCCGGACTGCGCGCCCTGCGCCGACGGCATCACCTGCAATGCGCCGACCGACTGCCAGAGCGGCGTCTGCACGGGCAACGTTTGCCAGATGCCGACGTGCACGGACGCCACGAAGAACGGCGCCGAGACGGACGCGGATTGCGGCGGCGGCGCCTGCCCGCCCTGCGACCTCGACAAGGCTTGCCTCGTGAACGCCGACTGCGCGAGCGACATCTGCTCGGGCAACGTCTGCGCCATCTCGCTCTGCGGCGACGGCGTCATGACGGGCGCCGAGGCCTGCGACGACGGCAATGCGACGGCCGGCGACGGCTGCGACGCCGCGTGCGGGGTCGAGCCGGGCTGGCTCTGCACCGGCACGCCGAGCGTCTGCAGCGCGATCTGCGGCGATGGCCTCGTGAAGGGCACCGAGACCTGCGACGACACGAACATGATGTCCGGCGACGGCTGCGCGCCGAACTGCCAGGCCGAGCTCGGTTATGCTTGTAACGGCGAGCCGAGCGTCTGCGGCACCGTCTGCGGCGACGGCATCCAGGCCGGCGCCGAGGCGTGCGACGACGGCAACATGAGCGACGACGACGGCTGCGTCGCCGGCTGCGTCGTCGCGACCTGCGGCGACGGCTACGTCAACCTGGGCGTCGAGACCTGCGACGACGCCAACGCGACGGCCGGCGACGGCTGCGCGCCGAACTGCCAGGCCGAGCCTCTTCATGCGTGTTATGGCGCGCCCAGCACCTGCGTCCTGATCGAGGCCGAGCCGAACGGCACGTGCGCGACCGCGAGCGGCCCGCTCCTGCCGCCCTTCGCGATCACCGCGAAGATCACGCCCGCCGGCGATCTGGACTTCTACTCGTTCACCGTGCCCGCCCAGGCGGACGTGAAGATCGAGACCTTCGTCCCGTCGGTCGGCTCCTGCACCACGGGCAACGACACGAAGATCGAGCTCCGCGGCCCGGACTGCAACACGATCATCATGTCGGACGACGACGACGGCATCAACACCTGCTCGTTGATCGACTCGACGGCCTCGGCCGACACGGCGGCGCGCAAGCTCGCCCCGGGCACGTATTACGTGCGCGTGGAGGAGCTCGGCAACAACGCGGTGATCGCCGGCTATCAGCTCCAGGTGACGTTCAACGCGCTCTGCGGTGACGGCGCGGTCACGGGCACCGAGGTCTGCGACGACGGCAACCTGACGAACGGCGACGGCTGCACCTCGACCTGCACCGTCGAGCCCGACTACCAGTGCACGGGCTCGCCGAGCGTCTGCGCCCTGAGCTGCGGCGACGGCGTGATCAACGGCGACGACGTCTGCGACGACGGCAACCTGACGAACGGCGACGGCTGCTCCTCGATCTGCAACATCGAGCAGGGCTTCATCTGCACGGGCGAGCCCAGCGTCTGCACCTTGAGCTGCGGCAACGGCGTCCTCGACGGCAACGACGCCTGCGACGACGGCAACCTGACGAGCGGCGACGGCTGCTCGGCCACGTGCTTGAACGAGCCGAACTTCAAGTGCCTCGGGGCCCCGAGCGTGTGCACGCCGGTCGAGCAGTACTGCAACGACGGCATCGACAACGACGGCGACGCGATCATCGACGCCGCCGACTCGGACTGCACGCTCCCGGCCTACTTCCCGGCCTGCGCGGCGGGCCAGCGGCTCGTCGTCGTCCGGTCGTACGACACGCCGATCCCGATCCCGGACAACAACCTGACGGGCATCAACAGCTTCGCCGGCGTGGCGAGCGTGGGGACGATCAACCGCGTGGCCCTGCTCCTGAACATCACCCACACCTGGGACTCGGACCTCCGGATATGGCTGATGCCGCCGATCGGCGCCGAGATCGACGTCTCGTCGGACAACGGCGGCTCGTTCGACAACTACACGGCCACGATCCTCGACACGACCTGCGCCACGGCGGTCACCGCCGGCTCCGGGCCCTTCTCGGGCTGCTTCAAGCCCGAGACGGCGTTCACGTCGTACAACGGCACCCTCGCCCAGGGCCGCTGGAGGCTCCGCGTCGCGGACGACACCGGCTCGGATACGGGCACCCTGAACAACTGGGCCGCCATCTTCTGCACCACGCCCTGATCCGGCTCCCCTCCCGGGCCGGCCGCCCTCCACGCGGCCGGCCTCCTTCCCCGCCTTTTCCTGCCCGACGCTCCCCGCTATCCTGCCCTCCGCGCGCACACGGGAGGGGCGTGCGATGCGAAACCTCGCTCTCGCGAAGATCCTCGTCGTCCTCGGCGCCCGCGCGGCTTATCCGCTCGCGGCGCCGCTCCTCCTCGGCATCTTCATCGTCGCGTCGGTCCTCTTCGGCCCGAACGGGATGAGCCCCCCCGAGGCGCTCGCCGTGATGCGCGCCTCCCCCACCCTCCTGGCCGTCCTCTGGGCCGGATGGCTCGTCCTCGGCCTGCCCGCCGCCCGCGCCGCGCTCGTTCCTCCTTCGGGCACCTACCTCCGCTGGTTGCCCGCCCCGCGCCTCGTGTTTCACCTCGCTGGTGCGGCGTGTGCGCTCGTCGTGGAGGCGCCGTGGATGCTGCTCTTCGGCTGCGGCGAAGGGCTCGTCTCGGCCGCCACGGCCGGGCTCGCGGCCCTCGCTGGGCACGCGCTCTGCGCCACGCGGCCGTGGGGCGCGCTTTCGGCCCTCGCCGCGGCCTTCGTGGGCGGCGCCGTGTTCGCCTCGGCCTCGCCGCTCGCGCTCGCGCTCGCCCTCGTCGCGGCGTGCCTCTCCATTCCGGAGGCCTTCCGCCGCGCGCCCGAGGCTTCGGCCCGCGCGAACCGTGGCTTCTTTGGTCGCTCTCCGCTCGGCGCGCTCGCCTCGACGTTCCTCCTCGGCGTCCTGCGCGGCGAACCTGCGGTGCTCGGGCGCGCGCTCTCGCTCGCGGCGCTCGCCGGGCTCGTGCTCCCGCTCGCGGCCCGCGGGCACGATCTCGAGGCGGACGCGTCGATCGGCGCGCTCGCCCTCGGCCTCGCGGCTGTCGCGCTCTCCCCGGGCCTCTCGGGGGCGGCCGCGGCCGTGGTGCGGTCCGAGCGCGCTGCGTCGTGGCTCTGCGACGCCACGGGCACGGCCCCCGCGGCCCGCGCGCTCGCCGCCGCCCTCGCCGGCGGCCTCCTCGGGGCGGCGAGCGGGCTCGTGCTCGCCCTCGTGGCCGCATTTGGCCTTCACGCGCCGCTCCTGCTCACGGCGCGCCTCGTCGCGCTCTCCGTCGTGTTTGGGCTCGCCACGGGCGCGGTCCTCGTCGGGGGCGCGCGGGAGGCCGAGGCCTCTCCCCGGCGCGGCGATCGCGGCATGGTCCAGGCGCTCGTCTGGGCCGCGTTTGGCGCGACCGCGGCGTCGCTCGCGGGTGAAGGCTCGCTCGCCCTCTCCTCCGCTGTCGCGCTCCTCCTGCTTCACCGATCCGCGCGGCGCGCCGAAGTGCTACGCAGGCTCCGAGGTGCGGCTTGACGCTCTCGATCGTGGAATTGAAAAAGCGGCTCGGCGGGCGGCTCGTCCTCGACGGCGTGGACCTCGTGGCCGATCCTGGCGAGGCCGTGGCCCTCTTCGGCGACAATGGCGCCGGCAAGTCCACGCTGCTCCGCATCCTCGCCGGCGTGCTCGACGCCGATCGGGGCCGCGCGACGCTGGGCGGCGCCTCGATCCTCGGCTCGGCCGCCGCCGCGCGCGGGCACGTCGGTTACGTGCCCGAGGCCGCGGACGCCCCCGCCCACCTCTCGCCGCGCGAGCTCGCCGCGCTCGTCGCTGCATTGAAGCGTGTCCCGGCCCCGGACGAGGCGCGGCTCGAGCGGCTCGGGCTCCACGCGTACTGGGACCGGCCCTTCGGCGGGCTCTCCCTCGGCCAGCGGCGCCGGAGCTGCTTGTGCGCGGCGCTCCTCGGCGACGTGCGGCTGCTTTTGCTGGACGAGCCGACGAACGGCCTCGACGCAGCGGGCGTCCGCGAGCTCACCGCGCTGATGAAAGAGCGCCGCGAGGCGGGCACGACGATCCTCGTCGCGACACACGATCCCGCGTTCGCCGAGGCGATCGGCGCGACGCGGGTCCGGCTCTCGGCCGGCAAGCTCCGCGCGGACTAACCTTTGACCACGCCGATCGGCCGCAGCCGCGCGACCTTCCTGGCGATCCCTGCGGCGGCCACGACGTCGACCACCCGATCGACGTCCTTGTACGCCGCGGGCGCCTCCTCGGCGAGTTCGGCGTTCGACGCGCAACGAATGACGATCCCGCGGGCCTCGAGCTCCTTGCGCAGCACGTGGCCCGTCACCTTCTTTTTCGCGGCGGCGCGGCTCATTTGCCGCCCGGCGCCGTGGCAGGTGCTCCCGAATGAAACCTCGCTCGCGTGCGCGGTCCCCACGCAGACGAAGGACGAGGTCCCCATGCTGCCCGGGATGAACACGGGCTGACCGAGGTCGCGATAGGCCAGCGGCACGTCCCGGCTCCCGGGCCCGAACGCGCGCGTCGCGCCCTTGCGGTGCACGCAGACCTTCTTCCCCTGGTATTTCTCGATCTTCGCCGTGTTGTGCCCGACGTCGTAGATCAAGCGCAAAAAACCGTCCCGCTCGCCGAACATCCGCCGGAACACCTCGCGGACGATGTGCGCGATGAGGTGGCGATTGGCGAACCCGAAATTGGCGGCGGCGCACATGGCCGCGAAATACCTCTGCCCCTCGGGCGAGGAGAGCGGCGCGCAGGCGAGCTGCCTGTCCGGCACGTGAATGCCGTACCTCTGCATCACTGCGTCCATGAGGCGCACGTGGTCCGTGCACACCTGATGCCCGAGCCCGCGGGATCCCGAATGCACGAGCACCGTCACCCGCCCGACCGAGAGCCCGAGGCGCCCGGCCGCGGCCTCGTCGAACACCTCGTCGACGACCTGCACCTCGAGGAAATGGTTCCCGCTCCCCAGCGTGCCGAGCTGATCGGCCCCGCGCTCCCGGGCGCGCTCCGAGACGGCCGACGCGTCGGCGCCTTCGAGCACGCCGCCGGACTCGATGGCCGCGAGGTCGGTCTCCGTCCCGACCTCGTGCTCGCGGACGAGCGCGGCGGCGCCACCTTCGAGGATGTGCTCGAGCTTCTTGCCCGAAAACGACCACCGCCCCCCGCGCCCGGCGCCCGAGGGCACGCTGCGCGAGAGCTCGTGCACGAGGCCCTCCACGCGACCGGAGATCCTCGCGCGGTCGAGATTCGACACGAGCAGCCGCACGCCGCAGTTGATGTCGAACCCGATCCCGCCGGGCGAGATCACGCCGTCCGGCAGCTCCGTCGCGGCCACGCCTCCCACGGGAAAACCGTACCCCTCGTGCATGTCGGGCATTCCGCAGGCGGCGCCCACGATGCCGGGCAGCGTCGTGACGTTCACGAGCTGCTCGACCGAATGGTCGGAGAGCAAGCCGGGCAGCGTCTCCGGGCTCGCGAAGATACGGGCCGGCACGCGCATGTCGCTGCGATACGAAGTCGGAATCTCGTACACGGAGGGGGCGACCTCGACGAAGGGAGGAGGCGGCGCCGCCCGTTCGGATTCAGATATCGAGGACGACGCGGACCGAGTAGCCATTCGAATCCTCCGTGATGTGGACGTCGTGCAGGGTGGCGGCTTTGACGAGGGGCCGGAGCCCCGGGACCTCGGCGCCACGAACCTGGGCCACGAGGTGATCCTGGTCGAGCTCGTCGAAGCGGAAGGTCACGTACGCCCGGGCATCAACCTCGGTGTGATAGACGAGCTCGTTCAGCCAATCGACGAGCAACGCGTCGCGGTCGACCGAGGTGAGCGAGATGGAAACGGGCTCGCCGGTGGGCTCGGGCAGCGGCGTCCCCTCCCCGACGGCGAGCTCGGCGAGGGCGCGGCCGGCCTCGGCGAAGAGCTCGGGGAGCGTGGGCGCGCAGAGGACGAGCCGGACCTCGGCCGTGTGGTCCTCGAAAGAGTGGCGTGGGCCATTCGGGCCGGGCGTCATGACGCAGGGGAATATCGTCCCGGAGGGACCATCGTCACGGGAGGGGCGGAATGCCGAGGCCGCTGTGCAAGCGGGCGACGTCGTCGGGCCGGAGCCCGAGCATGGAGGGCAGCCCTTTGAGGTACGAGCGCTCGGCCTCGGATTCGGTGCCCGCGGAGAGGAGGGAGACGACGTAGAATTGCTCGGCCATCTGGGGAGAACGAATCTGCCCGACGAGCGCGAACGGCGGCTGCGGGGCTTCGAGCTCGCGGGCGAGCGCGGCTTGATCCTCGGGGCCGAGGCCGGCGCGCGCGACGCGGTCGAGGATACGTGCCCGCTCGTCCGGGTCGATCTGGCCGTCGATGAAGGCGGCGGTGATCATGGCGCGGATGAGGAGCATGGCGTCGGCCTGCATATCGGCAGCGGGCGCGGGCGCGGCGGGCGCGGGTGCGGGCGCGGGCGCGGGCGCGGCGGCGACCGGGTTTGGCGGAGCTCCCCATTGCGCGGGCGGCGCGGGCGGCGCCACGTTCGGCGGAGCTCCCCATTGTGCTGGCGGCGCGGGCGGCGCCGCAGGTGGCCCCGGCGGAGGCCCACCCCAGCCCGGCTGCGGGCCCGGGTTTGGCGGAGCCCCCCATTGAGGTGCCGGCTGCGGCGCGCCGGCCGGCGGGCCGCCCCAGGGCGCGTGTCCCTGCGCGGGCGCCGCGGGCGCGCTCGTCCCCCACGTGGACGGGTCGTTGTGGTAGACCGGCACGCCGAAATTCGTCCCGCCCCCCGGAGGCGCCCCCGGCGCGATCGGCCCGGACGACGATCCCATCAATTGCCCGAAGAACCCTTGTTGCGCCGGCGCTCCGGGCATGGCCTGCATCCCCGGCGCGCCGTGCATCCCGTGCATCCCCGGCGCGCCGTGCATCCCGTGCATCCCCGGCGCGCCCGGCATCTGCGGCGCCGCCGGCTGCTTGAAATGCTGATACGCCATGTACGCGAGCCCGCCCGCCGCCGCGACCCCGGCCGCTCCCGCGAGCAACGTCCCCGCGCCGATTCCGTCGTCCTCGCGATGACGCCGACGACGGCGGGAATCGCGGAAACCCCCGCCGTCGACTCCATCCGAGACCAGCGCGCCCAGGATCCTCTGCGCATCGAACATGGACGCCATGTTCGCCAGGATCCGCGCCACTTTCAAGCCCAGCCTCACCCCCCTCGCCACGCAGTGGAGAGGGGGGTTGGGTGGGTGAGGCCTCAGAGGATCGTCAAGCTCCCGATGTAGTCGGCGAGCTCCTCCTTCGCGACACGCACGGCTGCCTCTGCCGCGTCGATCGACCGATCGATCTCGCCGATCCGATCCTCCGTCGCCGCGAGCGCCGTCAGGTAACGCGTGTGCAGCTCGCTCCCCTGCGGCGAGGCCGCGAGGTTGCGCCGCAGCCGATCCTGATCACTCACCAGCCTCTGCCGCTCGCTCCGCAGGAGCGCGAGC
This sequence comes from Polyangium spumosum, assembly GCF_009649845.1. NCBI lineage: Bacteria > Pseudomonadati > Myxococcota > Polyangiales > Polyangiaceae > Polyangium > Polyangium spumosum. Next base: position 149,428 of record NZ_WJIE01000008.1, on the reverse strand, counting down.
GCCTGCTCCCTCGACGCGAGCGTCTTCTGCAGCTCCGCCACCTGCTCGAGCGCGCTCCGCATGTTCGCCGACAGCTCCGTGGACGAGAGCACCACCCCGAGCTCCTGCGGCGTGATCGACCCGATCACGATGCTTTGCTCGATCGGCCGCTCGAGCACCACGTCCATCGCCACCGTTTGTCCTGCCGGGACCTCTCGACGGATCCGCACGTGTGTCTCCGTCGTCCCGAGCACGCCCTCCGTGGGCGACGTCAGCGTGAAGCCAGGGATACGCGGGTGCTCCACGACGAGGACCCGCGGCTCGTCCGTCGCGCCCTTGATCTCGTACGTCGTCGTGCGCCTCTCCACGCGACGCACCTCGAGCACGCCTCTCGCGATCCGCGCGCCCGCGACGAACTGCGCGAACTTCTCCTCGCGGTCCACGCGCACGTCGAGGTCCACCGCGTAACTCACGAGCCGGTCCTCCCCCTCCGGCAGCGCGCCGAGCCGCGCGTCGCCGACGAACGAGAGCGGCTCACCCGCCTCCTCCGCGTCCTCGTAGATCGCGAGCACGCCCGGCGGCAGGCCCGTCCCGCTCTCGTTCACGAGCCGCACCGACGCGAGCGGGTTCCGCGCGTCCACGTCGTGCCGGTACCACGAGACCCGCTCGACCGGGATCGTATCGCTCACGATCGGCACGAGCAGCGATTGACCACGCGCCAGATCCACCGGCTCCGGGAAGCGGAACACGACCTGCGTCGCGCCCTCCGCCGGCGTGGCGATCGACGGCACCTCGGCCATCGCCCCCCCGACCGGCTGCGCCTCGAGCATCACGCTGTCGGCCGCCGAGGGCGCGGCCATGTAACCACGCATCACGCGGCGCGCGTCCTCCTCCGACTTCTCCTCGGCGTCCGGCACGACCCCCACGTCGACCGGCGGCAACCTGCGCCCGAGCACCTCCACCGGCACCTCCGGTCGATTCACGAAATATGCTTCGTAGATCGCCTGCCGCAGGGTCACGGGGTTGCCCGACGCCACCGACAGCTCGACGTCGTTCCAGTCCTGCCCGCTCATGTTCTCCAGCAAGGCCCAGCCTTCGATCCGCGCCTCGCCTTCCTCCGCCTCCGGCACCACCAGCCGATACGTCGCCTTCCACAGCGGCGCCGCGACCACGTAGCCGACGCGCACGACCCGCTCCCCTTGCCCCGCGACGTCGATCGAGATCGTCCGCCGATCCTGCGCCGCATGCTCCGCGATCGCGGCCAGCGCTCCCTCCACCTGCGCGCGCAGCCGCGCGTCCACGATCTCGATCTGGTCCGCCTGCTCGAGCACGACCTGCCGCATGCCCGTCGCCGTCAAGAGCGACAGCCGGTGCCGCACGATCGTGCCTTGCCCCTCGCCGAGCGAGACCTTCTCCTCCGTCACCGCGACGAGCCGCCCCTCCATCGTCGCGCCGTGCGCCGAGACCCGCAGCATCTGCCCGCGCAGCGCGCGCAAGAGCGACGCCGTGGACGAGAGGTCCTCCTGGGAGAACGGCAGATCCCGGAAGAACTCGGACAGCGGCGCCCGCCCCGGAAGGCTCGCTTGTCCCAGCCTGCCTTGCTCGTCGACCGCGAGGAGGCTCTTCAGCACGTCGCTCACCTGATCGAGCCGGACGTCGAGCGTGAGCTCGGCGTTGCCCGTCACCCGCGCCTCGTGCTCGAAGTACCCGACGCCGCCCGTCGAGAGCATCACCCGCCGCAACGCGAGCTCCTCGGCCGACGCGCCCTCCGCGACAAACGACGTGGCGATGAGCCCGAGCGCCCACGCGGCCCCGATCCTCGATTTCCTCATGTGCCCCCCTCCCGCGCTCCGGCCGTCTGCCGCACGAGCGCGCTGCCATGTTCGTCGAGCGCGCCGCACCTCGCGTCAATGCGGCCGAGCACGCCTCCCCGTTTTTCTGCATCTCCCGCGCGCCCACTCGCTGGGGCGTTGCCCCAGGCCCCAGCAGGAGGGCTGTCCGCCCCCCTGCACCCCCGGACCAGGGCAAGCCCTGGACCTCAGGTGGGAAAACTGCGCTCCGCGCAGTTTTCCCAGCAGGCCGACGAAGAGGCCGCGTTGCCTGCGGAACCGGCAGCGCGGCGGTCTCGGTAGGCAAGGTCGTGGGAGGTCTTGCCACCGGCTGTTCGAAGAACTGCGCATCGCGCAGTTCTTCGACCTTCGGTCCAGGCCGTGCCTGGTCGGGGGTCGAGGGGGCGGACAGCCCCCCGCGGGGTCCGGGGCCGCGCGCGAGGTCACGGCGTCGCCGGACGCACCTCCACGTTCGTGACCTTCGCGCTCCACGGACAGTAGTTGCCGACCTGCTCGAGCCACTCCGCCGTGTTCTCCTCGACGTACTGCGGCGTGCCGTCGCAGAGCTCGATCGTGAAGTCCGCGAAGCCCACCTTCTCCGGGTCCACGTGGAAGGTCCACTGCGGATCGCAGTCCCGCCCGTCGACGACCACCTCGAAGTTCGGCACGCGCGTCATGCCCGACTCCTTCAACTGGATCGCCTCGTCGATGAACACCTGGTTCGTGATCCAGACCGTGAACGAGTACCCCACGACGTCGAACGTCACGAGCGCGCCGCCCGTCCGATCCTCGCAGAGCGCGCTGCCACCTCCGCCCTCGCCGCCCTGACCTCCTGCGCCGCCTTCTCCTCCGACGCCGCCTTGCCCACCCGCGCCGCCTGGGCCACCTGCGCCGCCTTCTCCTCCGGCGCCGCCTTCCCCGCCGAAGCCGCCGGTGTTGTCCGGCGGCGGCGCGCCGCAGTTGCACTCGTCCTCGTTCTCGCAGCCCTGGAGGAACGCGGCGGTCACGGCGAGCGAAAGAACCATAACAAGCGAACGAATCTGTTTCCGCATCATGCCCCTACGCTGCAGCACGCGCCATGCCAGCGGAAAAATCGATTCGCGACGCACCCGCGCCGCGCCGCGTCTGGCCCTGACGCCGCGCCTGGCACAGCTTGCGCCGACAGGACGGCAACACGACGTCTTGCCGCACCGAGGGGTGATTCGTTTAGAATGCGCCCATGTACCCGACGCTCCGGCTCTCGGCAGGTTACGCCGACAAGTCCCCGCACCTGCGGGACGAGGTGAAGGTCCTCCAGCGCGCGCTCGTGGGCTGGGGGTTCGACGTGAAGCCCGACGGCCAGTTCGGCCCCGGCACGGAGAGGGCCGTGCGGAGCTTTCAGCGGCGCCAGGGGCTCGTCCCCGACGACGGCATCGTCGGACCGAAGACGTGGGCGGCGCTGATGCAGAAAAAGAGCACGCCCGTCGGCACGTCGGTGCGCGACACGCCCATCATCACGGGCAGCGAGTGTTTTCCCTTGAGCAAGCTGCCCACGTCGAACTGGACGAGCCCGCCGCGATCGTTCGGCTCACGCAGGAGCGGCGGCGCGCGCGCGCACGCCGGCTGTGACCTCTACGCCTCGCTCGGCACGTGGGTGCACGCCATCGCCGACGGCGAGGTGATCCTCGGGCCGTATCCGTTCTACTGCGAGACGTACGCGCTCGAGGTGCACCACGGCTCGTTCGTCATCCGGTACGGCGAGATCCAGAAGTTCACGACCGTGAAGCAAGGTGACAAGGTCAAGGCGGGGCAACGCATCGCCAAGGTCGGCCACCTCGTGGGCATCAAGGTCCCGAGCGACATGCTCCACCTCGAGATGTACAAGGGCGACGTCTCCGGCCCCCTCACGCAACGCTCGGGCGGGGCGAAGACGGAGAGCGGCGCGTCCTACCAGCGCCGCGCGGACCTCATGGATCCGACCGCGCACCTGCACCGCTGGTCGAGCAATTTGCCGCACGATTGAAGCTCCCTCGCGGAGCGGCGCGCGCCGCTTGCCAAGCGCGGCGGATTCGCTGTACCAACATTGGCATGCGCTCGCTCCGCTCCCCCTTCTCGCTCCTCGTCGCGTCTATCCTCGCCCCCGCGCTCGCGGGTTGTGGAGGCGGAGAAACGAAAGAGCCCCCGGCCGCCACGCCCACGCCGATCGTCGACGCGCAGGGCCGGGCGACGAACCTCAACTGCCCGGGGGCCGTCGGCTGCGAAAAGGCCGAGGGGGATCTACGCGTCGGCGCCTCGGCGCAAAAAATCACGCCCACGATCGAGACCTGGACGGACACGAACCAGAATGGCGAGTGGGACGAGGGCGAGGCGTACGAGGATAAAAACGGCAATGGGCGGTGGGACGGCGTCTGGCTCGCTGGTTTCGGCAATGGCCGGGCGGCGACGGGGGTGCACGACGACGTCTGGGCGCGGGTGGTCGTGCTGGAGCAGGGCGACGTCTCGGTGGGTATGGTCTCGCTCGACCTCGTGGGGTATTTCCAGGAGTACGTGCTCGACATCCGGCAGGCCGCGGCGGCCGAGGGCCTCGATTTCGATCACGTCCTCGTGGCCTCGACGCACGTGCACGAGGCGCGCGACACGATGGGCATGTGGGGCCGTGACCCGAGCACCTCGGGCATCGATCCGGCCTACATGGACCATATCGTCAAGCAGACGGTCCTCGCGCTGAAGGAGGCGAAGGCGGCGCAGAAGAAGGCCAAACTCGTGGTCGCGCAGGCGCAGGCGCCGGAGCTCGTGAACGACACGCGCAGGCCGTTCGTGATCGATCAGAACATCACGACGCTGCAATTCCAGGACGAGAGCGGCGCGGTGATGACGAACATGGTCTTCTGGGGCAACCACCCCGAGGCGCTCGGATCGAAGAACACCCTCTTGACCTCGGACTACCCGCATTACCTGCGCGAGACGATGGAGGCGAAGTGGCCCGGGGCGCCCACGGTCTTCTTCAGCGGCCTGCTCGGGGGCCTCACGACGACGATCGGTATCGTCGGTTGCCCCGATTTCGCGGGCATGGAGACGTGCGAGCAGGGGACGTGGGAGCGGGCGGAGTACGTCGGCAAGGGCGCGGCGGAGGCGGCGATCGCGGCGCTCGAAGGTGGCAGCACGGTGAAGGACGACGCGCCGTCGCTCGCGTTCCGGCGGCGCTCGTTCCTGCTGCCGGCCACGAATATATCCCTCGGCATCGCGGTGCTCTCGGGCCTCATGCCGCGGGAGGTGTACTGGTGGGACGGGAAGCGGGTGACCGAGGCGGAGCGGCCGGGGCTCGGAGCGGGGCTCTTGTTGAGTGGCGACGTGGTCATCGCCTCCGAGGTGAACGGGATCCACATCGGGCCGGTGGCGATCGCGACGGCGCCGGGCGAGCTCTACACGGAGCTATGGCTGCTCACGCCGGGCGGGAGCTCGTACATCGAGAGCCCCGACGGCGCCGATTACCCCGACGCGCTCGCCGAGGTGCCGGTGCAATCGGTGCTGCCGGAGGGCTCGATCAAGGTGATGGTGAACAACGCGAATGACGCGATCGGGTACGTCATCCCCTTGCCGCAGTGGGATCAGGTGCCGCCGTATGATTACGTGGCCGATGATGATCAGTATGGCGAGGAGAACTCGTCGGGGTACCAGGCGGGGCCGATCATCACGCAAGAGTTCGTGAAGATGTACGCGGAGTGAAGCGGAAAGCGTAGGCGCCCCCAAGAGCGCCGAGTCATCCTCCCGTCGAGGTCGCGATGTCCTTCGAGGTGGTGGAAGGAGCAACCTTCGCCGGTCGTTACCGGCTGCTCTGCCGCCTCGCTGCGGGCGCCATGGGCGCGGTGTACGAGGCTCGCCACCTCGGCACGGATCGCCGGTGCGCGCTCAAGGTGATGCTCTCCCACATCATCGAGCGCCCCGAGCTGCGGCGGCGGTTCGAGCTCGAGGCGCGGGTGACGGCGCGCGTCGAGAGCCCGTACCTCGTGGAGGTCTTCGACGCGGGGGTCGACGACGCGACCGGCGCGCCGTTCCTCGTCATGGAGCTGCTCCGCGGCGAGGAGCTCGGACGATGTCTCCAGCGCGTGGGGCGATTCTCGCCCGAGGAGGCCCTTTCGTGCCTCCAGCAGACGGCGCTCGCGCTCGACGCGACGCACCGGGCGGGCATCGTTCATCGCGACCTCAAGCCCGCGAATCTCTTCCTCAGCGTGCGCGAGGATGGCGAGCGGCGCATCAAGATCCTCGATTTCGGCGTGGCAAAGATCATCGCCGAGAGCACCGCCGGTGGAGGCGCGACCCAGACCGTCGGGACGCCGCTCTACATGGCGCCCGAGCAATTCCGTGGCCAGCGCGTCTCGGCGGCGACGGACATCCACGCGCTCGGGATGATGGCCTATACGTTCCTCGTCGGCGAAGCGTACTGGGCCGATGAGAGGAAAGAGGACGACAACCTCGTCGCCTTCGCGCTCAGCGCGGCGTACGGTCCGGTCGAGCCGGCGAGCGCGCGCGCGGCCAGGAACAGGAACGGCGTCCTTTTGCCCGCGGGCTTCGATGCCTGGTTCGCCAAGGCGACCGCCGTCGATCCGGACCGGCGGTTCCCCACGGCGACCGCGGCGGTGCGCGCGCTCGGCGACGTGCTCGGCATCGTCGAGATGGATCACCTCCCCCTGCCCCGCCCTGCATTCGACGACGCGGCGCCGCCGCCGGCGGAGAGCGCTGCGGCCGCGCCGAAAGCCTGCGCGGCCGAGGACGAGGGCTCGCCATCGATCCCCGGACGAACCGAATCCTTGCCGCCCGAGGACGCGACGGCCACGCATTCGACGTTCGATCTCGGCGCGTCCACGTCCATGGCCGAGGGCGGGCCGGCGTCCCCCGGGGAATCGCCCCCGCAGAGGGCATCACCTGCGCCCGTCCGATCACGAAAGCAGGGTATCGCGCTGCTCGTGATCGCCGGCGGCATTCTCGTCGCGATCGGCGGCGCGTCCGTCATCGATCGGCGCGCGCCCGCGCAGGCCGGCCCCCCTGCTGTCGCGCCCGCGGCACCTCCGACCTCCGTGCTGGCGTGCCCGCCCTTCGACGTAGCGGGCGTCGACGCGCCGGCAGGATGGCTCGGCGCCGCGGCGGCGTCTCTCTTCTGCGAACGAGCGCGTATCCTGCGCGGCGGTTCTTCTGGCCAGACGCTCCTCCCCGCCGAGCTCCTCGCCCTCCCGGCGCAGCCCGTGGACCGGTTCCCCGAGGATCCCTACGCCGCCGCCGACGCGCGCGCGAGGGCGGTCGAGGAGGCCCGCCGGCGGGCATCCGCCTACGTCGACGGAGAGGTCGTCCGCGAGGGCGCGGGCTTCCGGATCACCGTCACCCTCCGTCGGCCCGACGGGACCGAAATGGACCGCTCCGCGGGCGCCGGCCGTGCGCTCCACGAAGCCGTGCGGCGCGTGATGAATCCTCTCGCCGAGCGGGGCGCGCTCCCGGTCTCGTCCGCCCTCGATCCCGCATTCGCGGACTACTCGCGCGCTCGTGACGTCGACGGGGCCCTCGCGCTCTTCGACCTCTCCGCGGCCATGAGCAACAATGCGGGCGGGCTCCCGGACGAATGCGCCCGCGTCGCGGCGAAAAGCGCCGACCTCGCGGAGATGGGTCCCGCCGAGGCTCGCCATTGCGCCTACACGCTCGGCCTCCCGCTCCCGCGCGTGGCGCTGCCTCCGCGCGGCCCCCTCGCCTCGCCGGGCGAGCTCGCCGCGCGCGCGCGCGTCGAGCACGTCGCGCTTCGCGTCGACGATCCGGCCACGATCGCCGAGCTCGAGCGGCATTTCGCGCGCGAGCTCGCGCCGCTCGGGCGCTCGACGCTCGCGGCGACGCTCTCCTGCCTGCTTCAATCGTCCGACCCGAAGCGCGCCGCCGACATGGCGCTGCTCGCGGTCCAGGCGGAGCCGAGAAACCCGATCGGCGAGGGGTGCGCGCCCTGGCTCCAGCTCCTCTCGGTGGTCTATGGAACCGCGAGCGCGGACGCGACGTTGCGGGCGATGCAGGCGTGGGTGCCCTGGAACAGCTACGGCTGGTTGTTCCAGGCGAAGAGGCCGGGCGATGAGGCCACCACGCTCGGGTATGCGCGACGCGCCTATACCCTTTCCCCCCTCGACACGTCCGTGGCGGGCACGCTCGCGGACAAATTGCTCGCCTCGGGCGCGCGGGAGGAGGCGCGCGGCATTGCGCTCGCGCTCGCGACCGGGGGTCATCCCGTCCACCGCGTGGGCAGCGATTTGCTCCTCGTGCGTATCGAGGCGAGCGAGGCGCGCTTCGGCGCGGCCCTCGCGCGCGCGAGGCGAGCCATGCTCGTCTCCCCGGACGACGCTGGATGGCTACGCGTGCAGCGCTTCGACATCGGCTGGCGCGCCCTCCAGATCGCGCTCGTCCTCGGCCGCGCGCGGGAGATGGCCGATTTCCTCGTGGGACATTTCCTCGATCCCGAACCTCCGCCGCTCGACGGCGCGTACCTCGATGTCCCGCTCCGGCTCCCGGCCATTTGCGCGCACGCCTCGCCTGCCGTGTCTCGCCGCTGCTTTGCCCGGATCCGTGAGCTCCGGCCGCGCCTCTCGTACAGCGCCCTCCCGGACGCGGACGCCTTCACCGACGGGGCGGAGCGTCACGCGAACGGCGACTTCGCCGGCGCCGCCCGCGCCTTCCGGCCCTTGCTCCGGACGCCGGGCCCGTTCGTCGAGGTGCTCGCGGAGCCGATGGTGGAGACGTTCGAGCGAATGGGCGAGAATGAGCTCGTCGCCCGCCTGGAGGCGGCGATCGCCGATCGTTCGTCGGAGCTCAACGGCGCGAGCCTCGCGCGGGTGCGCGCCGCGCGCCGCGCGGCCCGGCGAGGGGAAAACGACCGGGCGCGGCAGCTCGCGCAGCAGGTCCTCGACGCGTGGTCGGTCGCGGACGAGACCGTGCCCGTGGTGGCGGAGATGCGCCGGCTCGTCGAGGCGCAGGCGCGGTGAGCAAGAATCGACGAAGGATTCAGTCGCAAACCTTCCCGGACACGCTCTGGGCCTCGCTGACGCAGATGGCGTCCCAGGCCGTGGTGCAGCAATAGGGATCGACGGCGCAGACGCTCTTCACGACGGGGCTGCATCCATGGGGGAGCGGCGCGCCGGTGGTGCACTCGTCATGCGGGGTGCACTGGGTCGCGGAGGCCGCCGGGTCGCTGGAGAGGTCGTGGGGATCGTTGAGGAACACGGTGGCCCCGTCCCAGTCACGAGCGCCGCCCTCGCACGCGGCGTAGGCCTCCTCCGGGGACACGAGCCCCTTTTCACAGACGTCGAGGCAGGCGGCGTGTCCGAGGAGCGCGTCGCAATCGTCATCGTCCGGATCGGCGCAGAGCCGATCGGCGAGGTGCGCCTTGCCCGAACGCCAGAGCTCGCTGTGGCAGACGTACCCGTAATTCTCCTTCGATCCGGAGAAGACATCCCCGTAAAACGCGCCCTCGGGATAGGTGAACACCTCCCGCTCCTTCGCGGGATAGGTGAAGGTGCTGCCCGAGCCCGTGACGGGATCCGATTCCAGGGGCGACGACAAAGGGACACGCGCGGCCATGATGCTGAAGTACGTGTGGTCGGGCCGGCCGCTCGGTCCGACGCCCACGTCCGTGGGGCACGTGAACGTGATGGGCTCGCTCCCGTGGAACTGCGCCACGAAGCCCGCATGAGGCAGGAAACCAGGGTAACCGGAGGCCTGCTCGCCCTTTTCGCAGCCGTGAATGCCTTTGCACACACGCACCTGGCTCGCTCCATTGCGCTGCAGGGTCACCTGGGCGCCCCGCTGGCAGATCCCCACGAATTCCGCTCGCCAGCCGCACGTATCCGTCGGGCCGAACACGCCGAATGGGCATGCTTGGAAGCTCCCGATGCTCGTTCTGTCACGGCGCGTCCGCTGGGCTCGGACCCTGTGCAGGCGCTGGTCGTCGGCGCTCGGTACGTGGATCGAAATGGGCACCTGCCTGCCGAGCTTGTTCATCCGCGCGAGGACACAACCCGAGACGAGCTCGAGACACGCCTTCGTGGGCGGGGCGTCCCACCAGCTCCCCGCCGACGCCGTGCTGCCGCAAAGGCCGAACTGGCCCCTCCAGCTATGAATCTCCGAAGGCGTGGAGGCCGTGACCACCCGCGTCGAATCGAGCGCGCAGGAGACGATGTCCGCCATGATCTCCTCGGCGCTCGTGCTCGTCCCCGTGTCGAAGCGATCGGCGAACGACGGGTCTTGCGCGAGCATGGCGCTGAACCCCGCGCTGCTGAGCGGGTGGTCCTTCCATGCCGCCAGGAGTTCGAGGTTCACCAGGACCGTGTCCGGGTCGAGTCCATTCTGCGGCATCTCGAAGTTCGGGTCGCCCAGGGCCTGCCGCGTCGAGGCCGTGGCGACTTCTTCCATCATCTCTCCGGACCCGCACCCCATGACGACGGCGACGGGAACGAGGGCGAACGTGGCGAGGAGGTATCGAAAGCTCATGCCCCGCGCCTTTACAAGACCCGTGCCCGCGCGCCTCGGGATGGTGTATGCAGCAAACGCGATGAACGACGCTCCGGAGAGCACGCTCTCCTCCACCGAGGAGCCCAAGGAGATCGGCGACACCCACCATCGCCCCCACCTCTTCCTCGTCCTCGAAGCTCACCACCCGCTCGCATGCCCGGCGCGTTTCTCGCTCGCGAAGATCGACGAGCTCGACATCGGCCGCGGATCCGCCCGACAGATCGAATCGACGACCGCCCCGGGCGCCCGCCGCCTCGCGATTCGTGTCGATGATCGCCGCATGTCCTCGACCCACGCGCGCCTCGGCAAGCTGCTCCAGCGCTGGGTCCTCGACGACCTCGGATCCAAGAACGGCACGCTGGTCGACAACGTTCGAACGACACGCGCCGAGCTCGAAGACGGCGACCTGATCGAGCTCGGACAGACCTTTTTCCTCTACCGGGAGGCCCTCCCCTGCGACCCGGACGATCCTCCCGTCCTCGACCGGACCGCCCTGCGCCCGCCGGCCCCGGGCCTCGCCACCGTGCTCCCCGAGCTCCATCGCGCCTTCGAGAGGCTCGTTCCCATTGCGCGCTCGACCGTCTCGGTGATCCTCCAGGGGGAGACCGGCACCGGCAAGGAGGTGATGGCGCGCGCCTTCCACGGGCTCTCCGGGCGGACCGGCGATTTCGTCGCTGTCAATTGCGGCGCGCTCCCCAAGGATCTCGTCGAGGCCGAGCTCTTCGGCCACAAGAAGGGCGCTTTTTCGGGCGCGACGGAGGACCGCCTCGGCCTCGTCCGCAGCGCCGATCGTGGCACGTTGTTCCTCGATGAAATCGGCGACCTTCCGCCCCCGGCGCAGGCGGCCTTGCTGCGGACCCTGCAGGAGCGCGAGGTCCGCCCCATCGGCGGCGCGCGCTCGGTCGCCGTCGATCTCCGGGTGATCGCGGCGACGCATCGGCCCCTGGAGCAGATGGTCGCCACGGGCGTGTTCCGCGCGGACCTCTGGAACCGCCTGGCCGGCCACAAGGTCGAGCTCCCTCCGCTCCGCGCGCGCCGCGAGGATCTCGGCCTGCTCATCGGCGCGCTCCTCGCCCGCCTCCCCCCGGAGCAGGCCGCGCGGATCCAGATCCACCCCCGCGCGGCGCGGGCGATGCTCCGCCATGATTGGCCGGGCAACGTGCGGGAGCTGGAGAAATGCCTCGGGACGGCGGTCGTGCTCGCCGGAGAACAAGGGCACGTGGAGCTCGATCACCTCCCCCCGGCGGTGCAACGCGCGCTCGAAGGGCCGGACGCCGCGCTGCGAGAGGAGCTCGAGAGGCTGCTCCGCAAGCACAAGGGGAACATCACCGCCGTGGCGAACGAGATGGGCAAGGCGCGGACGCAGATCCAGCGCTGGCTGAAGCGTCACGGCATCGACGCCGAGCGCTTCCGGCGATGACCCTGCTCAGTTGCAGCTCTTGCCGCAGACGCTGGCGACCTGGCCGACGCAGATGCTGTCCCATTGGTTGTTGCAGCAGAATGGATCGGCCGCGCAGATGCTCGCGACGCAGTTGGCCTGGGCCACGTCGCAGCCCGACGTGAGCTTCGCGCCCGTGGCGCAGAGCGTATGCGCGCAGGACCCCGCGGCCTCGGGGCAGACCAGGCTATTGGCGACCGTACGCGACTGCGCGACACACTGGCTGTCCCAGCTATTCGTGCAGCAGAAGGGATCCGCGGCGCAGATGCTCGCGACCTCCGGGCTGCACACGCTGGCGAGCGCCTCTCCGACCGTGCACTTGTCGTGGGGACACCGGCTGTCCTTCTGCTGGACGTTCACGTAGCAGGTACCATTCGCGAAGCCGCCGGAGTTCTGGACGCCCACACGAACACGGCAATCCTTCGGGTCGGCGGACGCCCAGCCGAGGGAGAAGCAGTCCCCGTTTCCGACGTTCCACACCTGCGCGGAGTCACGGATATATCCCGCCCCGCAGTAGCAGCCCAACGTCTCCTCGAAATATTGCGGCACCAAGCTGCCGCCGTGGGGATACTCCTGATAACAAGCGGTGATCTCTTGCTGCGCCTCCGCCACGTCCTCCGCGGGATCGTCGACCTCCTCGATCCCGCGCGGCGCGGGGTCTTCGGCGGCGGTCTCCGCATCCACGGCACAGCCGACCGCGCACGAGAACACGAGAGCAAGCGCGCCCCCGAGGGCGCTCCGGTAGGTGAGGCTCTTCATTGCATCGCTCCGAAATGGAAGAAGTGGTTTCACGTCGCCGGTACGGCGTGCTCGGACGCGTGAAGCAAGCGTCCCCCGTGCCGCGCGATCACGCGGGGGCCATCAGCAATGGACATGCCACGCGGCGCGCGCGGCGATCGACGCGCGCCGCGCCGCGCGCGAGCTCGTCGAAGCGCGGCGTCATGGATCGAGCGCCCGCCGCCTGCAGCGAAGAGCCGCCGAACACGCGGCGCCACAGCGCCACAGCGCCCGGATCGCCGCGCGCCGCCGCGGGAGCCGGCGGGGAGCGGCCTTTTCCTGGGACATCCGGGGTGCCACGCCGACCGCCACGCCCGCCACCGCATGCGCTCCGCCCCGGATCCGCGCTTCCCCCACCTCCAAGCGCCCCGAAACCACCTCCCCCCTCGGCCCCCCTCCTCCCACCCCGCCCCGAACCTGCCTCCCCGCCGCCGCCTCCCGCTCCCCCTCCCCGCGAACCAGCCTCCGCGGCCTCCTTCCCGCGTCCCACGGTGCCGTGGATCGCCGATCCCACCCGGCCGACCTCGATCCACACCGCCGTGGATCGCCGATCCCACCCGGCCGACCTCGATCCACACCGCCGTGGATCCGCGTCTCCACCCTCCCTTCCCCGCTTCACGGCGCCCCGACGTGCCCCCCCGAGGGCGCCGCTCCGATCTCACGCCGCCGTGAACCCCTCCCGGCGCACACTTCCGGCGTTTTCGCCCTTCTCACCCCTCCCGCCCACGTTGTAGTGTGCCCGCTCCGGTGCTGGGGACACGTCTCCAGCGCAGCAATGGAGGAGTCATGGGAGAGATCGTCCGGAGGGACGCGGCCAGCGACATCATTCTCGGGGACGCGGGGGATACGCTCACGAATGCGAAGGCCCGCGGTGGGCGCTGGCAAGAGCTCGCCGAGCAGCGCCTCGGCCCCTCGCTCGCGCTCGTGCACAACGTCGAGACGAAGCTCAAATTCGCGAAGGAGGCGCTCGGGCCGCTCGCCGCGAAGATCGACGCCCGAAACCGGAGCGCCGACGCCGTCCTCGGCAAGAACCACGATATCATCTGGAACGAGGTCGGCCGCCCCGCGCACGACGCCGCCCTCTCGGTCCTCTTCCCCGACGGAATCGCCTATTACGCGGAAGGCGACACGGATGGACAACCCGACCGGATGGATATCCTCGTGGAGCTCCTGGACGCGGGCATCCACCCCAAGCTCTCGCCGCAGACGGCCCAGGCCGCCGCGAACGAGATCAAATTGGAGGGGGAGGCCCTGCGCACCGCCGTCGAGGCCGCCCGCAAGCCCGCCGCGCAGGTGAAGATCCTCGGCCGCGTGCGCACCTCGCTCGCCAAGGTCGTCCACGCGGACCTCGCCAATCTGAAGCGGCTTTACAAGGTCGAGGGATTCACCGAGGCCGAGATTCACACGGTGATCCCCGACCGGCCGAGCAAGCCGAAGAAATCGGGCTCGACCGAATGACGGGGCCGCGCGCGCGGGGGGGACGGAGCGCGCGTCGGAGATCGCTAGCGCATCACCAGTACAGCCCGTCGCAAGGGCCGCAGCCGCCGATTCCGACAGGCGGGACGCAGGGGGCGGCCGCGATGCCGCCCCACCCGACGCCGCAGCCGACGCCGACGCCGCAGCCGCCGATGCCGCCGATGCCGGCGCCCAGGCAGCCGCCGAAGCCGGCATAACCGCCCCAGCCGCCGATCGCGCCGCCACAACCCACGCCGCAAGCACCGCCGCCGAAGAATCGGCCGGGGCCGAGGAACCGGCCGGGGCCGCCGAATCGGCCGGGGCCCCACCCGTAACTCGACAGGGCCGCGGCGTCTTCCGCCGTGGCTTCTTCATCTGCGTCCTCGACGTCGGCGTCCTCGTCCGCCACGGCGAGGCTATCGTCCAGGGACACGTCGCTCTCGTCCGCGACGGCCTCCGCCTCGGCGTTCACGAGATCGTCCTCGGTGTCGGCCGCGGAAGCCTCCGTAACACACCCCGTACAGAGCATGACCATCGATGCAGACAGCGCGAGCAGCGTCCCGAGCTTCGACATGGAATGCATAGCGGGTGACCTCCCGTTTTTCTCTTTGCCCCCTGGATGTCTCCCGGGCGGCCGAGTCACCATGCTCGGCCGCTCCGGAGTCCCACCAGGTGCCCATTCCTTCGGGCCACCCGGTTCGATGTCCAGTCGTCTGGGCCACGCCCATTCAAGCGGGAAAAACGGTCGACACGAATACACGCTATCGGGAACGGGAGCGGGGACGGAAGCGGCTCGGGCTGCTCGGAGCTCAGGAATCGGCTCGGCCCACGACGAGCACCACCGCCGTCGTCGCGCTCCCGCCGATGTTCAGCGTCGCGACCCGCCTCGCCCCTGGCACCTGGTTCTCTCCCGCCTCGCCCGTCACTTGTTTTTGCGCGTCGAGCAGCATCCGCACCCCCGTCGCGCCCACCGGGTGGCCGATTCCCATGAGCCCGCCGCCGGGGTTCACGGGCAGCTTCCCGCCGCGGAGGACCGTGCCGTCCTCGATGACCCGGAACGGCTCGCCCGGCGGGGCCAGGCCGAGGTGGTCGATGCCCATGTAATGGGAGATCGTGAAACAATCGTGGAGCTCGACGGCGGAGAGCGCGCTCGGCCCCTCGATCCTCGCCCGCGAGAAGGCGTCGAGCACCGCGCCGCGGACGTGCGGGAACACGTACGGCTCGCCCCGGCTCGCCGTGAGTTTGTCCTTCATGCCCATTCGCGCCGTCCGATGGCCGTACCCCTCGATCCGCGCGAGGCCCGCGACGGGCACGCCGCGCCGCTGCGCCCAGCCGGCCGCGTAGTCCGCCGAGGCGAGGACCACGCAGGCGGATCCGTCGGTCACGGGGCTCGCGTCGTAGCGGCGCGTGCGGCCTGCGATCACCGGGTTTTCCTTGTCGTCCTCGCCGAGCGCGCCCTCGGGCAACGTCCATTTGCGGGTCTGCGCGCGCGGGTTCCTCCGCGCATTGTCATAGTTGTTCCGCGCGAGCGCGGCGAGGTGCTCGCGCCGGAGGCCGTGACGCCGCTCGTATTCCTCGGCCACGTGGCTGAAGAGCTCCGGCCATGGATAAGCGATGCCCTCCGTCTCGCGCGGCACCCACGCGGCGGCGCCGAGCTTCTGCTGCGACTCGAAGCCGGGCAACACGCGCATGAGCTCCACGCCCGCGACGAGGGCGACGTCGTATCGCCCCGCCTGGAGATCGGCCATCGCCGCGAGCACGGCGACGCCGCCCGAGGCGCAGGCGGCCTCGTGCCGCGTGACGGGGATACCGGCGAGGTCCGGGTGCACCTCGGCGAGCAGGCCGCCGAGGTGGCTCTGGCCCGTATAGAGCTCGGGGAGGAAGCTGCCCACGTGCCCCACGTCGATATCGCGCGCCGGGACGCCCGTGTATTCGAGGGCGCAGACCGCAGCCTCGCCGAGGAGGTCGAAGAGCCCTTTGCCCTCGCGGGTGACATTTCTGGCGAAATCCGTCTGGTCGCCGCCGAGGACGAAGACCGGGGGGAGCGAGCGTTCACGCGGCGCGACGCGGGGGGATGCGGTCATGGTTCGCGACTCTATGGCGCTCGTGGCCCCGGAGGCAACCCGACACGCGAAGGTGGGCGCTACGCCGTGGCGGGGATCTGCTCCGCCGGTATCCACCACGCGTGGTATCCGGTGGGCACGCGTTGCGGGAGCTTCACCCGGGCGAGGGGCGCCCGCGTGACGTCCTTCGCGTCGAGCACGTAGACCTCGCTCTCGCCGGTCGCCTCGCAGACGACGAACGACACGAGATACCCGTCGTCCTCGCCCGACGCGCCCACGCGCGGCGCGAACACGACCTCGCTTCCGAAGCGGCCCGCGGGATACGAATGGGCCGCGCTCGTCCCCGCCTCGTAATCGTACTTGACCACGCCGTCGAAGAGCAGCGTCGGCGCCGACGCCGGGATACGCGGGTTGTAGCTGTACCGCGTCTTGCGGCCGAGGGCGCGGTTGTCCATGCGGGGGAACTCGGTGAGCACGTCGTCGAGGCGCGTCTCCTTCACGCTCCCCGTCTTCGTGTCGAGCTCCCAGCGATAGAGGTTCGGCTCGAGCCGCAAGAACCCGATCGTGGGCACCTCGCGCGCGGGGTTCTGCGGGTCAAAGGCGACGGGCGCGTCGATCTTGCAGCCGACGAGCACGATGCGGTCCCCCTCCTCCCACGCATTGATGGTGTGGTACATGTAAAACGGCTCGGTCTCGAACCAGCGAATGGCCGAGCCCGGCGCGTGGCGCGGCAGGACGCCGATACGCGCGGGCCGGTCCCGGAGGTACGTGACGCGCGTCTTGCCCACCTCGAGCAGCTTCGGATCCCATTGCATCGACATGTCGAAGAAGAGCGTGAAGCGCTCGGTGATCGCGAGGTCGTGCTGGAGCCGCGGGCCGGGCAGGTCGATCTCGGTCTTGTGCACGAGCTCGCCCCCGGGCGAGACGACGGCGTACGTGAGGTACGGCGGGAAGGGCTTGTAATCGAAGAGCATGAGCTCGCCCGTGACCATGTCGACCTTGGGGTGCGCCGAGATCGTGGGCATCTTGCCGCCGAACGTCTCGGTGCCCGAGGTCTCGAGCGAGATCGGATTGACGACGTACGCCGCGCCGCCGAGCCACCAGAGCGAATAGAGCCGGCCCCCGTGGAAGCAGAGATCGGTATTCGAGGTGTCCTTGAAGGCGCCACGCGGATTCGTGAAATCCGGCCGCTCCGTCACGCCCGTCCAGAGGGACGCGCCGGCCTTCTCCTCCTCCTGGAACGCCCACGTGCGCACCCACCGATTCGCATAACTCGCGCGGCCGTCCTCGAACCGGAGCGCGTGGATCATGCCGTCACCGTCGAACCAGTGATAACGGCCCTTCTGCCGGAACCGCGGGTTCGAGCCGTTGCGCACGAACACGCCCGCGAGGTCACGCGGGACCTCACCGACGACGGGGAGATCATGCGCCGTGATCTCGTGATCGACCGGCGCGTAGTTGCCGGAAAGATACGGCGGCGTCGCGGGGCTCTCTGCGCTCGAAGTCAAAGACATCGTCATGGCGGTCTCCGGCGCGGACGGGGCGGCTCGCGCGCCCCCACGTACGCGAGCCCGAGAGGATAAGGAACGTGGTATCGGGGCGCAAGGCCCGAGAAGGCCCGTGGCAGCGGCCCGCGTACGTGCTAGCCGAATGTTTCCCGTGGCCAAGTCTCCCCCCACTCCCGTCCTGGAAAGCCGCACCGCGCACATCCCCGTCGGCCCTCGCCTCGAGGCCGTGCTCGAGCTCGCCTATCGAGCGCGCCGCCCCGTGTTGCTCGAAGGTCCGACCGGGATCGGCAAGAGCGAGATCGTCAAGAAGCTCGCCCATCGGCTCGGTATCGCCCACGTGGTGCTCGACCTGTCGCTGCTCGAGCCGCCGGACCTCGTGGGCCTGCCCGTCATTCAAGACGGCCGCACGCGGTACGCCGTGCCCGACATCCTGCCGCAGGACGGCGCAGGCATCCTCATGCTCGAGGAGCTGAACCGCGCCGAGCGATACATCCAGCAGCCGGCCCTGCAGCTCCTCGGCGCGCGCCGGCTGCACGGATACGAGCTGCCGGCGGGCTGGGCCTGCTTCGCCGCCGTCAACCCCGAGAGCGAGGGGTATCACGTCACGCCCCTCGACAAGGCGCTAAGGGCCCGCTTTTTGAGCCTGCCCGTGCGCGCCGACCGGCCGAGCTGGCTCGCGTGGGCGCAGGTGAACGACGTGCACCCGGGGATCATCACGATCGCCCAGGCGCACGAGCGCGTGCTCGACGACGTGCCCCCGCGGACGTGGACGTACGTCTCGCACCTGCTGAAGACGCTCAGGCCCGACGAAATCGAGAACGTGGGCCTCTTGCGCGACGCGCTCTCGGGGTATTTGCCCTCGTCGTGGATCGAGCTCGTCGTCTCGAGCCGCGGCGTATGGTCGAGCCGCCTGCCCTTCGACGTGCGCGCGCTGCTCGCCGACTACGATCACCGCTCGGAGCTCTCGCGCACGGTGCGAGGTTTCACCGAGTCGGGGCAGACCGATCGTATCGACGAGATCACGACGCGCCTCGTGCGCCTGCTCGAAGGGCCCGAGGCCGGCGTGCTCGCGGCCGAGCGGCAAATCACGCTCGCCTCGTTCGAGGCCTTGCTCGCGGATCTGCCCGGGGATCAACGCGACAAACTCGTGGAGGCGCTCGGGCGCAACCCCACGACGACCTCGCTCGTCGACGTGCGCCCCGAGGAGCTCTGCGAGCGATACGCGAACAGCCCCGCGCAGCGGAAACTGAAGACGTGGGCCGCCGATCCCTTCAAGCAGCACCGCGTGGGGCTCGCGGTGACGGCGCTCTCGTCGCACCTCGAACGGCAAACGAAGCTCGCGGAGGTGAAGCGCAGCAACGTGGTGCGCGCGAGCCTCGGCGTGCTCCTCGCCGAGCTGCCCGAGCGCTGGGCGCTCGATCTCGTGGCGACGTGCAAGCGCCTCGGCATCACCCCCATCCGCCCCGGTTGAGGCGACGAGGAGAACGGTGGTCGATCCCGTCCGCGCCTTCCTCGACGATTTCGTGCAGACGAGCGATTTCGCGCGGCGGTACCCGTATTACGCGGCCGTGCTCGCGAAGATGACGCCCGTCGCCGATCCATCGGTGAAGCGGATGGCCGTCTCGCTGCACGAGGGGCGGTTCTTCCTGCACGTGAACGTGGACTCGTTCCTGCGCGAGCCGCAATGGCTGCGCGGCGTGCTCCTGCACGAGGTGCACCACGTGGTGCTCGGCCACCTCTCGCACCCCAAATTCGCGGAGCCGACCGAGCCGGAGCTGCTCGAGCTCGCCCTCGAGATGAGCGCAAACGAGTTCATCGAGGAGCCCTTGCCCGACCCGATCACGTGGCAGAAATACACGGCGTTCGGGATCCGCGCAGGGCAAAGCAGCCTGGAGCGCTACGAGAAGCTGCTCGAAGCGGCGCGGGCCGGGCGATTCACGGCCAAACACGCGCCGGGCGGCGAGAGCGTCGACGAGCACAGGCTGCTGCGGCGCGCGGCGGGGGCGCCCGGCGCGGTGGAGCAAGCCCGGATGCTCGTGGCGCGCGCCGTGGACGCCGCCGGAGACGTCGGGCCGGAGGGGCCACCCGAGCGCAGGCTGCTCGCAGGAAAGGAGCCGGGCCGGCTGCTCGCGGAGCTCGACGGCGTGCTCGGCCCGCCCGAATGTTTCGTCGACTGGAAGACGGCGCTGCGGATGTTCACGTCGCGGAGGCGCACGCCCGTGGGCACGTTCGCGCGCCCGAGCCGGCGTTTCCCCTCGCGAATCGGCGAGGTGCCGGGGCGCGCGTGGTCGCCGCGGGCCATGACGAAGCCGCGGGTGCTCGTGACGATCGATACGTCGATGAGCATGACGGACGCCGAGCTCGCGGAGATCTCGAAGCAGCTCGCAGAGCTCGCGGAGGAGGCGCGGATCACGGTGGTCGAATGCGACTGCGAGATCCAGCGCGTCTACCCGTTCGCGGGCAAGCTCGCGGACGTGCAGGGGCGCGGCGGTACGGATCTGCGGAAGGTGTTCGCCGAGAGCTTCTGGCGGGCGCACGTGCCCGACGGAATCGTGTATTTCACGGACGGCGAGGGCCCGTTCCCCGAGGAGCCGCCGCCCGTGCCGACGCTCTGGATCCTCACGAAGCCGGGCGATTTCGCGTGCCCCTGGGGCGAACGCGCGCGCCTCGAGCGGCGCCGCGCGCGCTAGATCGCCGTCAGGGGCGCGGCAGCGGCGTCGACGCGGCGCTCTTGTGGGCGCGGTTCTTGTCGACGACCGCGTAGATGATGAGCGCGTTCGCGAGGAGGCGCATGAGGTACACGTAAGGGTAGTTGTCCTCGGGCAGATTCGCGGCCGCCAGGACGAGCCGGTTCACGGCCATGAGCGAAAACGAGAGTGCGAAGATGGCGAAGATCCGATCCCGCGTGCTGCGCCAGAAGCGCAGGAAAAACAGGGCGATCACCGCGAATCCCAGGACGAGCGCTCCGCTGATCAATTCGTTCATCTCCTCCGCCTCACCCGCGTCGGCGCGCCTCAGTCGCGCAAGTCATAAACCAGGCCATAGATGAGAAACGAGACGCCCATCAGCGCTGGGACCTGCCGGAGCGTGGAGAGGTCGTAACGAGGGATGACGCTCAGATCCACGAACAGGAGGACGTTGTTCAGCGCGAGCCCGGCGAAGCAGAGGCCGCTCCAGAGCAGGAGGCGGACCCGGCGCGCGGCATAAGCACGCAGGAGCAACGTCATCGCGACGAGGCTGGTGAGCGAGCAGAGGACGTACACGATGGCCGGTATCATGTTCCCTCTCACTTCTTCTTGAGCATGAAGGCATCCGCGAACGCGCGGATGTCACTCTCGGGGCGCCCATACACGAGATCGATCACGGCGAGCCGTCTCTCCTTGTAGAGCCGCGCCGCGGCGTCGATGAGCACCGCAATTTCCTCGGATGCAGGGCCGTGCTGATACACGGGCCCGCGCTCGGCGTGGCGAACCTTGATGAAATGCTTGCTCGCGAGGTGGGCGAGGCGATTCCCGATCGACATCAAGCTCGATCCGAGCTCGCGGCTCACCTCGTCGGCGCGCCACTCCCGCGGCGCGGTGTCGCGCAGGAGGCACATCACCTCGAGCTGCTCGAGCGAGGAGACGTGCTCCGTGATGAAGCGCGCGAGCTCCGTCGGAATGGGCCCCGAGAATCCTTTGATCCCCCCATCCGGTTTCGAGCCACGATCGTGCTGGTCACCACCCATTGCACCTCGTCAGGGTCGGCGCGTCAGGGGACCTCGCGGAGGGCCGCCACGGCCTCCACGGTCTCCACGCGCGAGCAGGGAGCTCCGACGAGCCCGGCGACGGCGCGCACGAGCTCGGCAGGGTCGATGGGTTTGGCGGCGTGGCGCTGGAAGCCAGCCGCGAGCGCTCGGGCCTGATCCTCCGCGCGCGCGTGCGCCGTGAGAGCGAGCGCAGGGACGGCACCCCCACGCTCCGGCGCGCGACGCCGCACGAAATCGATGAAATCGTATCCGTCCTCGCCCGGCATCGCGATGTCACTCACGAGCACGTGCGGCCGCGCGGCGTCGAGCTCCGCGATGGCCTCACGCACCGTGCCCGCGATCCGCACGTCGGCGCGATGCGCGGCGAGGACCTGGCGAAGGATCTCGCGCGTGTCCTGGTCATCGTCGACCACGAGCACGCGGAGCCCGCTCAGATCGGGCAGCGGGAGGCGCGACTTGCCGTAGGGCGGAGGCGTGGGACCGTCGCCCTCGCGAAGCACGAACGCCGAGGGGAGGCGCACGGTGAACGTCGAGCCCTGGCGCGGCCCGTCGCTGTGCGCCGTCACCGTCCCGCCGTGCGAGACCACGATGTGCCGCACGACCGCGAGGCCGATGCCGAGCCCGCCGTGCATGCGGCGGCTCGAGCTGTCGCCCTGACGGAAACGATCGAAGACGTAAGGGAGGAAGTCGGGGCGGATACCCTCACCGTTGTCCGCGACGACGAGCTCGAGCTCGTCGCCGACCCGTCTGAGCCGGACCTCGATGCGACCGCCGCGTGGGGTGAACTTGATGGCGTTCGAGAGCAGGTTCGTCGCGACCTGCCGCAGCCGCTCCGGATCACCCAGGGCCGCGTCCTTGCCCGCGGTCGAGCTCACGACGAGCGTGATGTCCTTCGCCTGCGCAGCGGGGCGCACCGCGTCGACGGAGGCCTCGACGAGCGGCGCGATCCGCACCTGCCGCTGCTCCATGCTCATCTTGCCCGTGACGATGCGCGAGACGTCGAGCAGGTCCTCGATGAGCTTGTTCTGCGCCCCCGCGTTGCGATCGATCACCTCGAGCCCGCGCGCGAGCTTGGCCGCGTCGGGCTGCGTCTCGCGCAGGATCCGCGTCCAGCCGATGATCGCCGTCAGCGGGGTGCGCAGCTCGTGCGAGAGCGTCGCGAGGAACTCGTCCTTGAGGCGGCTCACCTCGCGCTCCTCCGCGTGGAGGAGGTTCTGCAGCGCGACCGAGGCGAGCTGCGAGGAGAGGAGCAGCAGCGACTCGTCGTCCTCGCCGAAGCCGTCGGCCTCGCCGTTCGTCACCTCGATCCAGCCGACACACGCGCCGTCCGATCCGAAGAGCGGCGCAGCCATGAGCGGGCCGACCTCGTCCGCGGGCCCGGGATCCCTCTGCGCGCGCTCCGACGCGGAGAGCGTGACCACGCCCCCCGCGGTGACGACACGCGTGTAGATCCAGTCCGTCGTGGGATCCTGAGGGATCACCCGCGCCACAGAGGTCCCGTCGGCCGTGGACGAGGCCGTCCCGTGCTTCGATCCGCTGACGAGCGCCACGAACGACGCCCGCGCCCCGAGCGCCGCGCGCGTGCCCGCGGCGATGGCGTCGAGCGTCGCCTCGATCGAGCGCGCGGCGTTGATCGTGAGCGACGCACGCGCGAGCGCCGCGAGCTGGCCGGCCTTCCTGGCGATCGCCTGCGCCGCGAGGTTCGCCTCCTCGGTCTTGCGGTAGAGCTCCACGAAGACCGAGACCTTCGCGCGCAGGATGTCCGGATCGACGGGGACGAGCATGTAGTCGACGGCGCCGAGCGCGTAGCCCTGCTCCGCCTGGATCGCGTCCCCGAACGCCGTCAGGAAGATGATCGGCGTCTGCTTCGAACGCTTGCGTTGCCGGATGAGCCGCGCCGTCTCGAAGCCGTCCATGATCGGCATGTCGACGTCGAGCAGGATGACCGCGAAGTCCTCCTGCAGGAGGTAACGCAGCGCGTCCCGCCCGCTCTGCGCGAGGACGACCCGCTCGCCGAGCTCGGCCAGCATGGTCTCCACGGCCAGGAGCCTGTCCCTGCGGTCGTCCACGACGAGAATGCCGACCTTGTCGCGAGCGTGCTTCATGCGAAGGCTCCTCTGCTGGGGGGCATTCCGCTCATCGGTGCAGCCAGAACCGGAGCCTCGCGAAGAGCTGCTCGGGGTCCACGGGCTTCGCGATGTAGTCGGTCGCCCCCGCCTCGAAGCATTTCTCGCGATCGCCCTTCATGGCCTTGGCGGTCACCGCGACGATCGGGAGCGCGCGCCACTCCTCGCGCCCGCGAATCGCTCGGATCGTATCGTATCCATCCATCTCCGGCATCATGATGTCCATGAGGACGACGTCGAAATCCGTGCGCTCCTCGAGCACCTTGATCGCGTCCCGCCCCGTCTCCGCCGCCTGCGTCACCATCCCCTGCTCTTCGAGGATGGTCGTCATGGCGAAGATGTTGCGGATGTCGTCGTCGACGATGAGCACGCGCTTGCCAGCGAGCACCTCCTGCGAGCTGTGAAGCCGCTCGAGCGCCTGCCGTTGCGCAGGCGACAACCTCTCGACCGGAAGGTGCAGGAAGAGCGCGACCTCGTCGATCAGGCGCTCCTCCGAGCGGCTGTGCTTGAGGACCCCGATGTGGCCGAGGCGCTCGATCCGCTCCTCGTCGGCCGAGGACATCGCGCCGGGCACGTGCACGATGAAGGGGACGTTCTCGATCGCCTCGATCCCCGAGGCGCGCCGCACGAGATCGAGCCCGTGTCCGTCGGGCAGATCGACCGCCGTGACGACGGCGTCCGGCCGCTCCACGGAGAGCACCTCGATGGCCTCGTCGATCGAGCTCGCGACGAGGACGTCGACGAGGCCGTGCTCGAGCAGGTTCATCTTGGCCGCGCGGTCCGGCCCGTCCGGCTCGACGACGAGCAGCGTGCGCCGCGGCGCGTCGAGGAACTGGACGATACGCTCGATCGCCTCCGAGAGCGCT
This sequence comes from Polyangium spumosum, assembly GCF_009649845.1. Classification (NCBI taxonomy): domain Bacteria; kingdom Pseudomonadati; phylum Myxococcota; order Polyangiales; family Polyangiaceae; genus Polyangium; species Polyangium spumosum. Next base: position 125,128 of record NZ_WJIE01000008.1, on the reverse strand, counting down.
TCGCGCGTGCGCACCGGCTTCGGCAGCACGTCCCGCGCGCCCATCCGCAAGGCTCGCTCGCGCTCGTCGACGTCCGTCGTGATCACCTGCACGGGCACGTGCCGCATGCCGAGGTCGTGCTTCAGCCGATCGAGGACACGCAGGCCGTCGATGTCGGGCAGGTGCAGATCGAGCGAGACCGCGGCGGGCTTGAGCTCGCGCGCCATGGAGAGCGCGTCGGCCCCGCGATGCGCGACCACGGCCTTGATCCCGCGCTCGCGCGCGACCTCCACGATGAGCCGCGCGAAGGCGAGGTCGTTCTCGACGACGAGCAACGAGCGCTCGCCGGGCCGGATGGACGTGCGATCGTCGTCGATGCTGACCGGCATGAGCGGCGGCGCGTCGATGAGGAGCGGCTCGGGCACCTCGAAGGCCGCGATCACCTGGCTCGGGTCGTGGATCACGGCCGGGCGCGCCCGGGACACGCGCTGCGGCGCCGCGTACACGTGCGGCACGAAGAGCGTGAACGTGCTGCCGCGACCTGGTTGGCTCGACAGGCGCAGCTCGCCGCCGAGCAGGTTCGCGATGCCGCGGCTGATGGCGAGGCCGAGGCCCGTGCCGCCGTACTTGCGGCTCGTCGAGCCGTCCGCCTGCTGGAAGGCCTCGAAGATGATCTGCTGCTTGTCGGGCGAGATGCCGATGCCGGTGTCGTGCACGCTGAACGCGATCGCCCATCCCGCGCGGCCGATGTGCTCGTTCTCGGGGCTGTAGCCGTCCGAGACCGTGCGGACCTCGAGGCGCACCTTGCCGCGCTCGGTGAACTTGAAGGCGTTCGAGAGCAGGTTCTTGAGCACCTGCTGCAGGCGCTTGGCGTCGGTGTGGATCGAGCGCGGCAGCGTGGGCGAGAAGTCGAGCTCGAACTCGAGCTTCTTCGCCTCCGCGACGTGCCGGAATGTGCGCTCCACGTAGTCGGCGAGGTCGCGGAACCAGACCTCCCCGACGTCGACGACGACGGTGCCCGACTCGATCTTCGACAGGTCGAGGATGTCGTTGATCAGGCCGAGCAACTCGTTGCCCGAGGAGTGGATCGTCTTCGCGAAATCGACCTGCTTCGGGAAGAGGTTGCCTTCCGTGTTCTTCGAGAGCTGCTCGGAGAGGATCAGGAGGCTGTTCAGCGGCGTCCTGAGCTCGTGCGACATGTTCGCGAGGAACTCGGACTTGTACTTCGAGGTGAGCGCGAGCTGCTTGGCCTTCTCCTCGAGGGCCTGGCGGGCCTGCTCGACCTCGCGGTTCTTGCGCTCGACCTCGACGTTCTGCTGGGCGAGCAGGCGCGCCTTCTCGCCGAGCTCCGCGTTCGTCTGGCGCAGCTCCTCCTGCTGGCTCTGCAGCTCGCGCGCGAGGGACTGCGACTGCTTGAGCAGATCCTCGGTGCGCATGTTCGCCTCGATCGTGTTGAGCACGATGCCGATCGACTCCGTGAGCTGATCGAGGAACGCGAGGTGCGTCGGGCTGTACCGCTCGAACGAGGCGAGCTCCAGGATCGCCTTGACCTGGCCCTCGAAGAGCACGGGCAGGACGACGATGTTCACGGGCGCCGCCTCCCCGAGGCCGCTCGTGATCGTGATGTAGTCGGGCGGCGCGTTGACGAGCAGGATGCGCTCCTTCTCGAGCGCGCACTGGCCGACGAGCCCCTCGCCGAGGCGGAACTGGTTGTCCGAGTGCTTCCGCTGCTTGTACGCGTAGCTCGCGAGCAGCTTCAGGATCGGCTCCTCCTTCGAGACGTCCATCGTGTAGAAGACGCCCTGCTGCGCGGAGACGACGGGCGCGAGCTCCGAGAGGATCAGCCTGCCGACGGTGAGCAGATCCTTCTGGCCCTGGAGCATGCGCGAGAACTTGGCGAGGTTCGTCTTCAGCCAGTCCTGCTCGCTGTTCTTCAGCGTCGTGTCGCGCAGGTTGCGGATCATCTCGTTGATCGTGTCCTTCAGGGCGGCGAGCTCGCCCTGGGCCTCGACCTTGATGCTCCGCGTGAGGTCACCCTTCGTGACGGCCGTCGCGACCTCGGCGATCGCGCGGACCTGCGTCGTCAGGTTCGCGGCGAGCTGGTTGACGTTGACCGTCAGATCGCGCCACGTGCCCGCGGCGCCCGGGACGCTCGCCTGGCCGCCGAGCTTGCCCTCGACGCCGACCTCGCGCGCGACGGTCGTCACCTGATCGGCGAAGGTCGCGAGCGTGTCGATCATGCCGTTGATCGTGTCCGCGAGCTCCGCGATCTCGCCCTTCGCGTCGACGGAGAGCTTGCGCTTGAGGTCGCCGTTCGCGACCGCGGTCACGACCTTCGCGATGCCGCGGACCTGGTTCGTCAGGTTGCCGGCCATCGAGTTGACGTTGTCGGTGAGGTCCTTCCACGTGCCGGCGACGCCCTTCACCTCGGCCTGACCGCCGAGCTTGCCCTCCGTGCCGACCTCGCGCGCCACGCGCGTCACCTCGGACGCGAACGAGTTGAGCTGATCGACCATCGTGTTGATCGTGTTCTTCAGCTCGAGGATCTCGCCCTTCACGTCGACGGTGATCTTCTTCGAGAGATCACCATTCGCGACGGCCGTCGTCACCGCCGCGATGTTGCGGACCTGGGCCGTCAGATTGCCGGCCATCGAATTCACGCTGTCCGTCAGGTCCTTCCACGTGCCGGCGACGCCCTTCACGTCCGCCTGACCGCCGAGCTTGCCTTCGGTGCCGACCTCGCGCGCCACGCGCGTCACTTCCGACGCGAACGAGCGGAGCTGATCGACCATCGTGTTGATGGTGTTCTTCAGCTCGAGGATCTCGCCCCGCACGTCGACGGTGATCTTCTTCGAAAGATCACCATTCGCGACGGCCGTCGTCACCGCCGCGATGTTGCGGACCTGGGCCGTCAGATTGCCGGCCATCGAATTCACGCTGTCCGTCAGGTCCTTCCACGTGCCGGCGACGCCCTTCACCTCGGCCTGGCCGCCGAGCTTGCCTTCGGTGCCGACCTCGCGCGCCACGCGCGTCACTTCCGAGGCGAACCCGGAGAGCTGATCGACCATCGTGTTGATCGTGTTCTTCAGCTCGAGGATCTCGCCCTTCACGTCGACGGTGATCTTCTTCGAGAGGTCACCATTCGCGACGGCCGTCGTCACCGCCGCGATGTTGCGGACCTGGGCCGTCAGATTGCCGGCCATCGAATTCACGCTGTCCGTCAGATCCTTCCACGTGCCGGCGACGCCCTTCACGTCCGCCTGACCGCCGAGCTTGCCCTCCGTGCCGACCTCGCGCGCCACGCGCGTCACCTCGGACGCGAACGAGTTGAGCTGATCAACCATCGTGTTGATGGTGTTCTTCAGTTCGAGGATCTCGCCCTTCACGTCGACGGTGATCTTCTTCGAGAGATCACCATTCGCGACGGCCGTCGTCACCGCCGCGATGTTGCGGACCTGGGCCGTCAGATTGCCGGCCATCGAATTCACGCTGTCCGTCAGATCCTTCCACGTCCCGGCGACGCCCTTCACGTCCGCCTGACCGCCGAGCTTGCCCTCCGTGCCGACCTCGCGCGCCACGCGCGTCACCTCGGCCGCGAACGAGCTCAACTGATCGACCATCGTATTCGTGACGTTCTTGATCTGGAGGATCTCGCCGCGCGCATCGACGGTGATCTTCTGCGTCAGATCGCCGTTCGCGATGGCCGTCGCGACCTTCGAAACGTCGCGGAGCTGGACCGTCAGGTTCCCGGCCATCGAATTGACCGAGTCCGTCAGATCCTTCCACGTCCCGGCGACGCCCTTCACGTCCGCCTGCCCGCCGAGCTTGCCCTCCGTGCCGACCTCGCGCGCCACGCGCGTCACCTCGGCCGCGAACGAGCTGAGCTGATCGACCATCGTGTTGATGACGTTCTTGATCTGGAGGATCTCGCCGCGCGCATCGACGGTGATCTTCTGCGTCAGATCGCCGTTCGCGATGGCCGTCGCGACCTTCGAAACGTCGCGGAGCTGGACCGTCAGGTTGCCGGCCATCGAGTTGACGTTGTCGGTGAGGTCCTTCCACGTGCCGGCGACGCCCTTCACCTCGGCCTGACCGCCGAGCTTGCCCTCCGTGCCGACCTCGCGCGCCACGCGCGTCACCTCGGACGCGAACGAGTTGAGCTGATCGACCATCGTATTGATGGTGTTCTTCAGCTCGAGGATCTCGCCCTTCACGTCGACGGTGATCTTCTTCGAAAGATCACCATTCGCGACGGCCGTCGTCACCGCCGCGATGTTACGCACCTGGCTCGTCAGGTTGCCGGCCATCGAATTGACCGAGTCCGTCAGATCCTTCCACGTGCCGGCGACGCCCTTCACCTCGGCCTGCCCGCCGAGCTTGCCCTCCGTGCCGACCTCACGCGCCACGCGTGTCACCTCGGACGCGAACGAGTTGAGCTGATCGACCATCGTATTGATGGTGTTCTTCAGCTCGAGGATCTCGCCCCGCACGTCGACGGTGATCTTCTTCGAAAGATCACCATTCGCGACGGCCGTCGTCACCGCCGCGATGTTACGCACCTGGCTCGTCAGGTTGCCGGCCATCGAATTGACCGAGTCCGTCAGATCCTTCCACGTCCCGGCGACACCCTTCACGTCGGCCTGACCGCCGAGCTTGCCCTCCGTGCCGACCTCGCGGGCCACGCGCGTCACTTCCGACGCGAACGAGCGGAGCTGATCAACCATCGTGTTGATCGTGTTCTTCAGCTCGAGGATCTCGCCCCGCACGTCGACGGTGATCTTCTTCGAGAGGTCGCCATTCGCGACCGCCGTCGTCACGGCCGCGATGTTGCGGACCTGGGCCGTCAGATTGCCGGCCATGAAGTTCACGGAGTCGGTCAGGTCCTTCCACGTGCCGGCGACGCCTTGCACCTCGGCCTGACCGCCGAGCTTGCCCTCCGTGCCGACCTCGCGGGCCACGCGCGTCACCTCGGACGCGAACGAGCCGAGCTGGTCGACCATCGTGTTCACCGTCTTCGCGGTGCGGAGGAACTCGCCTTCGAGGGGGCGGCCGTCGACCTCGAGGGCCATCGCCTGCGAGAGATCCCCCTTGGCGACGGCGCCGATGACGCGCGCCATCTCGCTCGTCGGGTGCACGAGGTCGCTGATCAGCGCATTCACGCTGCCGACCTCGTGCGCCCAGGCGCCGGTGAGCCCCGCGATCGCGGCGCGATCCCCGATGCGGCCCTCCTTGCCGACGACGCGGCTCACGCGCTCGAGCTCCGTCGCCACCCGGCTGTTCAGCTCGACGACGTCGTTGAAGGTATCGGCGATCTTGCCGTCGAGGCCCTCCCAATCGATGGGCAGGCGGACCGAAAAATTGCCCTTTTTGAGCGCGGTGAGCGCCTCGAGCAAGAGTCTGCGATCGAGGTAGCCCCCGGCGCGCGCGGAGGTCTCGCGCGTCTGGCGCTCGGAAACCGTCGAACCACGCGTCTTCTTCGCCTCGGCGGAGACCTTCGTGGCCCCGACCGGTTTTCCGCCGTTCACCCTCTTCTCACGAGCGGAAGACGCCCGCATACCGCGAGGCGCTTCATCCAGCGCACGTTTGGGCATGGTACCCCCTGGGACGACGACGCGCCGCCCGCAACAGATTGCATCCTACGCGGCGACTCTCTTTGCGAAATCCGGCGCTCACCGGTTCGGGTGTCGGGTATGCCCTTATGCCCAGATGGGATCCGTAGCGATCGTTCGTATGCGGTCAAACGATCTACGAAATTCCTTGGTGCTGCAAACGTCGGTCCAGACAACCAGGCTGGCTTTTGCCGCTACGACGCGAGACGACGAATGTCGTCGAAGGTGCGGACATGCACGCCAGTCGTGCCATCGGACACCAAGGAAGCAATCATCGCCGCGGCGACGTCGCGCGCATCAACGGGGCGATACACTCGCATGGGCCCCACCATGAGCCCGCTCACCACGCTCATCACGGCGATACCCACCGCCTCGCCCGTCCTGGCCTCGCTGCGCTCGCCCACGAGCAAGCTCGGGCGCAGGATCTCGACGTATTCGTATCCGAGCCCGCTGACGTCCCGCTCGGCCTCACCTTTGACCCGCAGGTAGAAGTTCCTCGACGCAGCGTCCGCCCCGATGCTCGACACGAGCGCGAGCTTGCGAGCCCCCGCACGTCTTCCAAGCTCGGCGACCGCGACCACGTAATCGTGGTCGACCTTGTAAAACGCCGGCCTGGATCCCGCCGCCTTGATGGTCGTGCCGAGCGCGATGAAGACGTCGTCGACCGCCGGCAACGACGAGAGCTCCGCCAGCGCGTCGAAGTCGGCGCGGAGCTCCTGCAGTTTGTCATGGTTCATTCCCGTCGGCCTGCGCACGAGCGCGACGACACGTGTATACGCCGGGTGCGCGAGCAAGCGCTCGAGGCAGCTCCGACCGACGAGGCCCGTGGCGCCCGCGAGGAGCGCGGTTCGTCCCTGCAAACTCATTCCGCCTTTCCTTTCCTTTTTCCGTACAGAAAGAAGGCAATCGCCCCGAGGACCACGACGACCACCGCCGCGAGGAGACCCTTCATGCCACGAACACCGGCGTCGTCCCCCGCAGGCGGGGCCGCCGGAGGCGCGGCCGGGCGAGCCGCGAGGAGGTTCTGCTCGGTGGCGGCCACGCGCTTCGTCTCGGGATCCGGGTGCGAGCTCGCCACGCGGGCGAGGACATCACGCGCCCTCGGCGAGCCGACGCGCCGCAAGCTGCCGAGCGCGGCGAAGCGGAGCTCGGCGGGCTCGTGATCCACGGCGCGCCCGAGCGGCTCGACGGCCGCCTCGTTGCCCTCGATGCCGAGCGCGCGCGCCGCCGCGACGGCCGCGTCCCGCTCGCCCTTCTCCAGGATCGAGACGAGCTCGGCCGTCACGGCGGGGACGAAGGCGCGCGCCCCCGCCGCGCGGATGACCTGCGCGCGCTCGATCGGACGCGCGCTGCGGAGCAGCGGGATCCAGAGCGGGCCCACCTCGACGAGCTTGCGGCGCTCGAGCTCCATGAGCAGGCCGACCCGCGAGGTGGCGGACCGCGAGGCGTCGCCGAGCAGCGCAAGGAGCGCGGGGCGGTCGGCCTCGCCGACGAGGGGCACAGCGCCGGCGAGGGTGAGATCCCGCAGCGCGAAGTTCGTGATCCGAGGCTCGCTCGACGCGAGCATCGTGACGGTGACGCGCCCCAGCGCGGCGGGATCGTCGCTCGCCCGCTTGCCCTTTCCGAGCGCGGCATAAGCGCGCGTCGCGTCGATCCACGTCGCCCGGGAGGCGGGCACGAGGACGATACGATCCGCGATGGCCTCCACGGACTCGTAGGGCGCCACGTCGGCGTCCTTCGCGCCTTCGCGCCTGCGTTCGAGGAAGAGGAGCACCTCCTCGCCGACCACGTAGGCTTCGTCGGCGTGGCGGTGCGGGACAAAACGGATGGGGCCGATCTTCGCGTCGCCTTCGCGGAGCAGCTCGAGGATCCGCGCCTCGACGGGCGGGAGGGGCCCGGTGCCGCGGGGCTCGGGGCCGATACGCTCGATCCGCGCGGCCGCGATGACGTCGGCGGCGCTCGCCATCTGGTGCAACGTGAGTCCGCCCGGGGTGGTGTGGGCCTCTGCGAGGGCCGGCGCGAGCGCCACGAAGGCGGGGGCGAGCAGCGACACGCGGGCACGGAGCACGGCGCGGATGCTACTCGAAAACGCCTCGGCGTGGCGGCGGCGCGCGATAGCAGGATCGAGGCGGGAGGCAAGGCGCGGAACCTTGCTCCGGGCGAGGAAACACGTCAGGATCGGGCCCTGACGTCGGGGGCAAGAGGCCCGGGGTGGGGAAACTCGGGAGACAAACCATGCTGGATTTGCAGGACCCTCAGGAGATCGTCGATCGGCTCGAGGAGCGGCTCGACCTCCCGGTCCATCCGACGTACCCGCTGCGGGACAAGGAGATCGTGGGCATCTGGCGCAAGCGGAGCGTCGAGGCGCTCCAGGGGCTCTGGAAAGGAGGCTTCTTCGAGCGCAAGGACGCGCTCGGTCGGCCGCTGCACGAGAGCCTGTTCGCCGTGGCCGACGGGCCCATGGCCTCCACGTTCGAGGAGGCGCCGGGGCGAACCATCCTGCTCGGAGAGCTCATCCGCAACATCGTCCAGCCGGGCCGCATCACGCAGGGCCTGAAGGGCACGTGCGCCGCGACGTGTATCGAGATCTACGTCGCCGAGCGAGATCCCGCCGAATACGCGCGAATCGTCGCCGGGCTCGTGAGCCCGGAGGGAAAGGTAAAACTCCGGAGCGGCCGCGAGCTCGCGCGCGACGAGGACGTGCTCGAGCCCGACGAATACGAGTTCCGCAGGAGCCCGGTGAGCCGGCTCTTTCAGGTCGCGTGCATGGAGTACGCCTACCCCGAGCTCGATTACCGCAACGCGGAGGACGGCCAGTTCGAGGGCGTGAAGAACACCGGCACGGGCCTCTCCCTCGGCGCCTTCGATCGGCTGCTCGACGGGATCACGGGCAAACACTGGGAGACGCTCTCCGACGCGCACGCGCGTTTCGCCGCGCTCTTCGCGCGGTTCGGCGTGGACACGAGCAAGGTGGCGGATCTGCACCGCGACGCGCTCTCGATCATCGAACGCGTGACGAGCGCGGGCGAGACCGTCTTCGCGACGCTGGAGCTGCCCAAGGTGCGCAGCCCCGTCCGCAGGGCCGCGGGCAGCGCCGAGCACGCGGCCCACAAGGTGCGGATCCTCGAGATCGATCGTCCGAACGGGATCGTCACGTACGACGACCCGATGGATCCGCAGCAGTCGTGGTTCGAGGGGATCCGCACGCGTATCGTCGACCGGTACGGCCGCTGCACGATGCCCATCGCGGATTTCGAGAAGCTGCTCGTGGAGCTGAGTTATCCGCCCGAGCTCTGGCCCGGGCCGGAGCAGGCGCGCCCTGCCCCGACCGAACCGCAGCCCGAGACGCGTTAACGCGGCGGCGGGGGCGGGGGCGCCTCGGCGTTCCTCGCGGCGTCCACGCAAATCTTCGCGACGTGTTGCTCGAAGTGCTGCCGCTTCTGCCCGCCGTGGCAACGCAGGCTCGCGAAGCCGGCGGCATATCCGCCGAGAGTCCCCAGGCTCAAGAGCACGATCAACAGTCTCCGCTTCATGGTCTCACCTCGTCCGTTGTTTTCTTGAAGGCCTCAGCCGCCGAAGCCGCCCCAGAACCCCGGCCCCTGCTCGATCAAGTCCGCGAGGCGCGCCCGCTGGCGCTCGTCGAGCACCTCGTGCACCTTCGCCATCGAGCCCACCGTCGCCTTGCGCATCACCTCGAGCGCCGCGTCGTGCCGCGCGAAGAGCTCGCCCATCACGGTCTCGTCGAAGCTCGGGCTGCGCATCACGCGGGCCAGATCCTCGCGGCTCTTGCGCAGCTCGCCGCGGTGCTTGGCCATCACCTCGCGCATCTCCTCCATCGCCGCCGCGATCGCCTTCTCCTGGCCCGGCGTGGTGTCGAGCGCCTCGAAGAGCCTGCGGAGCACGAAGTGCGGCATGCCGTACCCGCGAGGCCGGAAGCCCGCGCGGCCGTGCGTCCGGAAGGGCCCTCCCTGCTCGCGCCCGTGGCCGCCGCCCTCCCATCCGCCATGGCCATACCCGTGCCCGCAACCGTCGCCGCCGTACGAGCCACAACCGCCCGCGTACCCGAAGCTCCGGTAGCCGTAGCCGCGGTGACAACCGCCGTGGCGCAGCACCTTGATGAGGCCGATGAGGCAAGCGGTCCCGATCAAAAATCCGAACATGTTCCCTCTCCTCCGCGGCTTCTCCTGCGCCGCGTCGTTCACGCGAAGGAACATCACTCGCTCGTGTGAAGCGCGCGCCCCGCTCCGTGTGAAGAAGCGCAAAGGCCCCGCCGAAACCCAAGAAGGTAGCCAGATCCGGCCGGCCGCTGGTAGAGTCCACCTCGATGCGGCGGTGGTTCTTCGGGCTCGTTTTCCTGGTCTTCCCCGGCTGCGCGGCCACCGCGCCCGCGGAAGCAGGCCCGAAGGCGACCCACCCCGCGCCGCTGCTCGTGAAGCCGGCCCAGGCCGCAGCCCCGAAGCCCACGCCGAGCGCCCCCGCCCAGGCCACGACGCACGACGCAGACACGGACGAAGGCGACGACGAAGGTCCGGACGACGACGAAGCCGAGGCCGCCGAGGCCGCCGAGGCCGAAAACACCCCCCCGACCGCAGCCCCACCGCCGCCGCAACCCAAGCTCCCCTCCCCCATGCTCGCGCTCAGCGTGGAGCAGCTCGAGGCCCGCTACCGCAAGGATCCCGCCTCCGTCGGCCCACTCTCGCTCGGCGTGCCAAACGCGGGCGCACTCGTGAACGGCGTGCAGATGCCGAAGAGCGACAAGTGGATCGTGCAAGATCCCTCGTGCGCCTGGGGCACGCAGGAGACAGTGGACGCCATCGCGCGCAGCATCGAGAAGGTCGCGGCCGAGCACCCCGGCGCCCCGCCCCTCGCCATCGGGCACATCAGCGCCCGCAAAGGCGGCCACCTCTCACCCCACAAGAGCCACCAGTCAGGGCGCGACGTCGACCTCGGCTACTACCACAACCCGCCAAAGTCCCACTTCATCCGCGCCACCGAGGCAAACCTCGACCTCGAGCGCACACTCGCGCTGGTAAAAACCATCGTGAACGAGGCCGACGTGGACCTCGTCCTCATCGACACCGCCGTGCAGCGTCTGCTCGTGAAGTACGCCCAGCGCAAGGGCGAGGACGAGGCCTGGCTGGACCAAGTCTTCCAGGTGCGCGGCAAGAGCCCCCGCGCAGTGGTGCGGCACGCGCGCGGCCACGGCAACCACCTGCACGTGCGCTTCTCGAGCCCCATCGCGCAGGAGCTCGGGCGCAAAGCCGGCTCGTTCCTGAGGCGCGCGAAGGTCGCGCCGGCCCACGTGGCCGAGTCCGTGGTGATGCACAAGGCCCGGAGCGGCGACACGCTCCAGATCCTGGCCCGCAGGTACGGCACGACGGTCGAAGCAATCCAGGGAGCCAACGGGCTCAAGACAATCGACATCAAGATGGGCCGGAGGTACCGCATCCCGGTCCCCAAACCCGTAGCCCCGCGCAAAGCGCCGCCAGCCCCCAAGCGGCCCACGACCCCGCGGAAGCGGTAGCTGCCATGGAGTACCGGAGCGACCTCGACGCGGCGCGGATGCGGATCGAGACGCTCGACGCGAAGCTCGCCGAGCGCGAGGCCTCGCTCCGGGCGCGTGAGGCGGAGATCGCCGAGCAAAACGTCGAGCTCGCGCGGCTGCGCAGGGCCGGCGGAAAGCCGTCGATCTCCCGTGCCGCGTGGATCGGCATCTTCGGTCTCACCCACGTCCTCGTGGCCGGCGCCGGCGCCCTCGGCTTCTGGGCGCTCTACGATCCGCTCGTGTACGTCAGTTGCCCCGAGCTCCCTGCCGCGCCTGCGCCGACGCCCCCCGTGCACGAGAAAGGCCCCGTCGCCGAGGGGCACGTCCCCCCGCCGCCGCGCGTCGCTCCCCCGGCGTCGACCTCGGGCGCGGCGACCGACGAGGATCCCGAGGAGAGCGAGACCAAACGCGCCGAGGAGCGCATGGCCCCCGAGGTCCGGGCCTGCCATCACGAGGAGACACGCAAACACCCCGACGCGCACGGGTTCGTCACGGTGACCTATGACATCGAGCCCACCGGCAAGGTCGGTCGCGTGACGCTCAGCGGGCTCACGCGTGGCGCCGACCCGTGGTGGAGCAAAGGCTTCGAAACGTGTGTCGTCGCCGCGTACCGCAAGCTCACCTTCCGCCCCTCGGCCGGGCCGAAGACGACCGCGAAGGGCTCGCACTTCCTCTCGGCGAAGGACGTCATCAAGTTCTGAATCCGCGTGCACTCGCGCACGCCCTGGCAGTATCCTCGCGCGCCGTGCGCCTCCCCTGCCTCTCCCTGCTCGCGCTGGCTTCCTGCCTCGTGGCTTGCGCGTCCGAGCCGCTGATCGCCGAAACCCCGTGTCCGCCGGCTCCGAAGAGCGTCGCTCCTGCGGCTGCGCTGCCGAAGGCCGAGACGAACGCGCCTCCCGTGGTTGAAGTGCGCCTTGCCCCGACGCGTGACGGTGCGAGTGGGGCTGTCGCCATCGACGTGTCGATGCGCTTCTCTGCGCCGCCGGTGGAGTTTGGTGAGACGCGCCCGCTCGTGTTTCGGCTCGACGGCGCTCGCGCGGAGGATGTCGACGAGCTCGCGGCGCGTGACGCGGAGGGCTCGCTCGCGCTCGTGCGCGACGAGGGGGACGACAAGGACACGACGGCGTTGCCTGGCTGGCGTGCGGAGCGGCGCGCGCGTGGTCCCGTCACCGTGACGTACACGCGGAAGATCGCTTCGACCGCGGGTGCGCGGCCCTCCGCCCTCTCGGCGACGGCGGGCGGGTTCCTTGGGCTGGGGCGTGCCTTCTTGCTCGTGCCGGAGACGACCGAGCCGCATGTGATGCGTGTGCGCTGGGACGTCGCGGGCCTCGGCCCTGGCGCGCGGGCTGCGTCCTCGTTTGGCCTGGGCGACGTCGAGTGTATTGGCCCGCTCACGATGATTGGCGACGCCACCTTTACCGCGGGGATCTTCGATCGGATGACGGTCGAGAAGCTCCTGCTGCAGGAAGGCAGGGGTGCTGTCGTCACCTTGACCTCCCTTGGGCGTGGCGCCTTCGACATGTTCGACGTCGGGGCCTGGGCGAGCCGGGCCTTCCTCTCCGTCCAGCCGCTCACCGAGGCGCCGCTTGGCCATTTCGAGCTCTTCTTGCGATCGAGCGGCGCTGCGGGCGGGCGCTTCGACCTCGACATTGCGGGAACGGGCGTGATTGCCGTCGCGGACGAGGGGCGTACGTTTGGCTGGCCCGAGAAGCGTGACCTCGCGTGGGCCATGGCGCGCTTGAACCTCGGGCTCACCGTCGAGGCTGAGCGCTGGTTCGACGAGGGCTTCGTCACCTACCTCGCGGTCGACGCCTTGCGCCGGGCGGAGCTCGTCGCGCCCGCGGATCTCGCCGGGGAGCTTGATGTGCGGGCGACGCGGTACTTCTCCTCGCGGCGCGCCCATCCGGACGACCTTGGCATGCTCTTCGCGGCCGAGCTCGACGCGCGTTTGCGGGCGAAGAGTGACGGGAAACGCTCCCTCGCCGACGTCATCCGCGTGATCACGCCGAAGCCTGGCCCGCACGAGACCGGCGAACAGGCGCGTGTGACCGTCGCTGCGCTGCGCGAGGCGATTGGCAAGGAGCTCGGGGCCGAGGGGGAGACTCGCTTCGCTGCGGTGCTCGTGAAGGGAGGCGCCGCGCCGGACGTCCCTGGCGACGCCTTCGGCCCGTGCCTCACGCGGGTGAAGAAGAAGGTCCCCCAGCACGACCTCGGCTTTGATCCTGCGTCCGTGGCTGAAAAGAAGGTACGGGGACTCTCCCCGAAATCGGCCGCCGCGAAGGCGGGCCTCGTGGAGGGGGACCGCATCACGGCGGCGGATCTCGGGGACGGCACGATTGAAAAGCCGGTCGAGGTCGAGGTCGACCGCGGCGGCAAGCTCACGAAGGTGCGTTATTTGCCGCGTGGTGAGAACGTCGACGCGTTCTCGTTTGCGCTCGCCCCGAAGGCCCCGGCGAGCTGCGGGGCCCCGCGGGCGCGTTAGCGACGGATCAAGCCGGCGGCTTGCAGAACACGCCGACGATCGTCCCCAGGTTATTGCCTGGTTTGCATTCGGCGTACGCGCCGTCGTCGTTCGGGATGACGGTCACGTCCACTTTTTCGGCCTCGATCGTCGGCGGCATGCTCCAGTTGCACGACACGAGCCGGCACTCGCCCGGCTGCAGGACCTCGGTGGTCTTCGCCTCGCACACCTTCTGCTGCCCGACGTAGAAGCCGACCGAGAGCCCGGCGCCCACGGGATCGGCCCCGCGGTTGCAGATCGGCGCGCCGATCTCCGCGCCTTGCCCGCTGCACGCGTATTGCGTGCTCGCGCCCGCCGTCGGATCCCCCGTCGCCGCGCCGTTCGCGTTCCCGGGCACGTTTTGCCGGAAATTGTTGAGCGTGGGGTCGTCCCAGTTGTTCGTCCACGCGCTCGTCTGCGGGATCGTCCCGTCCTCGTTCACGTGCGTCACCGCGTACGGGTGCTGGTTCCAGATCGTCCTCGAGCGGACCCACTTGTCGTTCGCGTCCGAATACACGCGGATCCCCGAGACCCCGTGCGGATGGCCGGCGCGGCAGGTGCTCCCCGTACCGGGCGTGCCGTCGGGCGGCGGCGCGCATTTCAGGCCCTCCTCGATGCAGGCCGCGTCGTCCTGCGCCGCGCAGCATTGTTTCGTCTCCGTGCACCGGCAGAACCCGGCGTCACACACCCCCGAGACACAATCGGCCGCCGCCTCGCACCGCACGCCGGGGAACTGCGGATCCACGCCGTTCGCGTCGAGCGTCTGGCAGACGATGCCCGTCCCGTCGGGCGAGCACGCCTTGTTCGACGGCGTGACCAGGTCCGCGCGGAAATTGCCGTCGACGTCCGCGATGAGCGGGTTCTCGTACCACGTGCACGACGAGCGATACTGGCTGAACAGCACGTCGCCCGTGTTCCCGTCGTACACGCGGACGAAACACTCGTCGCCGTAGACGACCTCGCTCGAGCCGTCGGCCTCGAAATCGAAGACGCTCGAGCCCGTCACGTTCGACGAGAGGTCCTGCGTCGATTTCGACCAGAGGATGTAGCCGCCCGCCGCGCACGTGCCGCCCGCGAAATCACAACGCGCGAGGTTGCATTGCCCGCCGGGCCTCGGCGCGGCGCCACAATCGAGGTCGTAGATCGTGTAAAACGCCTGCCCGGCCACCGCGACCTCGGGCAGGCCATCCCCGTCGAAATCGCTGACCGTGGGCGGCCCGCCGCCCCCCGCACCGGGCACGGCCACGGGCGGCTGCACGAGCGTGCCGTCGATCGCGTAAATCATCACGAGGCTCGATCGCACGACCACGATCTCGGGGTTCTTCGCCGGCGCGCCCTCTCCATACGCGCCGAAATCGGCGATCGCCACGTGCCCCGGCGCCGACGCCGACGCGCCCGGGAAACCCGGCTCCTGCGCCCACGCGCCGTTCGCCCACTCCCAGACGAATTGCCCGTTCGTGAGCTCGATGTTCGGGTCCTGATCGAGGTTCGCCACCACGGAGAAGAGGCCGGACCCATAACTCGCATACCCCGGCGGAGCGCCCGACGCGAGCGTGCCGTCCGCGCGCAGGACGGCGCCCTCGCGCAGGATCTCGGGCTTGCCGTCGTCGTCGATGTCGTGAATCGAGGGCCCCGCCCAGCCCACGGGGCAGCGGTGCAGGTTGAAATCGCAGGGGCCTCCCACGATGCCGGCCTGGTGGGCCGATTTCCAGAGCAGCCCCCACGCCCCCGCCTTCTTCGTGAACGCGAGCGTCGAGCCGTCCGCCCCGTACGCGACGATCTCGGCCACGCCGTCGCCGTCGAGATCCCCCGCCGCGAGCGTCGACGACGAGACGAGCCAGTCCACCGCGCCGTCCCCGTCGACGTCCGTGCCGCCGAGGTTTGCCTCCAGCGAACAATCCTTCCCGCTGAGCACGCGGATCATGCCCGCGTCCTCGGTGTAATTCGCCACCACGGTCGCCGTGAACGCCGCGACGATGCTCGGCGAGCCCGCGGCCGCCGGTTTGTTGAAGTTCGCCACGATCGGCGTGCCCTGCACGTCGACGTGCCCGGGGAACGGATCCCCCTCGGGCGCCGTGCTGAACTCGCACTTCACGCGCGGCGAGAACTGCCCGGCCGCGATGACGTTGATACACGTCGGATCGTTCGGCGGCGCCTTGCTCTCCCACGGCACGCATTGCTTCGACATGGGCTCGCAGTACGTGTCGTTCTGGCAATCCGCGTCGTTGCCGCAGCCCTTCACGGGCACGCAGACGCCGTGCGAGCAGACCTCGCTCGCAGGGTCGCACGTCGGATCACACGTCCCCGGGAACCCGCCGCCTTGCGCGGAGCCGACGGTGAACGTCCCGCCGTCGCCGCCCATCCCGCCCGAGCCGGGCCCGCCCGCGCCCGCGCCGCCCGTACCCGTGCTCGATCCGTCACCACATCCCTGGCCGAGCGCCGAGAGGGCGAGCGCGAAGACGCCCGCCGCGGCGAGCCATCCATTCCGTTTTGATCGAAAAGCCATGAACACCTCGCATCGGACGCGTCACGCGCCCGCGTGGCGGGAGAGTACCGGAGGACGCGACAAAGCGTCCCGGTCGCTTCGATCCCTCTTGACCAGGGATCGAGAGCTGGCCGACACTGCGCGCCATGGCGGACACGCACATCGACCAATACGAGACCATCGCTTATGGCGGGTTCGCGGTCTCGCAGATCCTGGCGCTCGTGGTCGGGCTGGATCCGGAGCTCGATCCGATGATCAAGGTCGCCGCGACGCGCCTCGCGAGCGAGACCGACGCGATGAAGGCCGCGCTCGAAAAGGCGGGCGCGATCGAGATCGTGACCTACGAATCAAAGGCGGACGTCGTCGCCGCGGGGCGCACCCTCCTGCGGCGGCTCGTGCGGTACGCCGAATCCCGCCCGAACGGCGACGCCATCGCGAACGACATCCTCCAGGGCGAGACCCTGACCACCATCCTGCGGCGGCGCCCCGTCAAGCTCGCCGCGGCGCTCAATCACGCGAGTACGGCCGTCGAGAAATACAAGGCGAGCCTGCCCGAGCACGCGACCTGGTCGGCCGACCTGCTCGTGGTGCGCGACGCCCTGTCCTCGCTGAACGAAGGCGTGCGGCGCGCGCGTATCGACCGGCACCAGATGACGCCGGAGGTCGCCAGCGCCCGCGCCTCCTGGTTGCGCCGCTACACGGCCACGAAGTCGATCATCGAGGGCGTGCTGCGCCCGCTCGACAGAGTCTCGATGATGCCCGAGATCTTCGACGACCTCGCCGAGCAACAACGCACGAAGCCCGTGATCGTCGACGAGCCCACGCAGCCCTCGCCCTGAAGAGCCGTTGCAAGGCCCCGCCAGGGCAGCCGAGTTGCCCCCGAGCGAAGTCGCATGACGCCGCCTGGGCGGCCAGGAAGCGCTGTGTAAAGTCGCACGGCGCCAGCTGGGCAGCCAAGTCACCGCTGTGCGAAGTCGCATGACGCCGCCTGGGCAGCCAGGGAGCGCTATGTAAAGTTGCACGGCGCCACCTGGGCAGCCGAGTCGCCGCTGTGCGAAGTGGCAGGATGCCGCCTTGGGTGCCCAGGTGGGCCTATGCAAGAGGGGCGAGGGGGCCCCAGGGCGCCGTGTGGCGACGCGTACGTGGCGCAGCTCGGCCGCTGGATCGACGTCATCCTCGCGGCCTGCCGTGCGCATCAGGTGCAGGTCGTCGACGCGGTGCGCGCTCGCACCGTGCTCCTGGGACTTGCGCAGCGCTCCCCCTTCCTGGATGATCCGCGCATGCGCGAGGTGCTCGGCTTCTTTGGCCTCGAGAAGGAGAGCACGTGACGGATCGCTCGATCCGCCTGCACGTCTTCTGCTCCGTCAAGGGCGGCGTCGGCAAGTCGACCCTGGCCACCGTCTGCGCCAAGCTGCTCTGCGGTCTGGGCCGCGTCCCCTTGCTCATCGACTGCGATCTGCTGGGAACGTCCCTCGCGGACGGTCTGGAGCTGCGCGCGCCAGACGTCACGCTCCAGACGGATGGCTCTCTCGACCTGGACGCGTTGCCGACGGGAAGGTTCTTCTCCGTCAACGAAACGAGAGCGCTGCGAGCGGCACGGCGCACGGCGATGCAGACAGAAGAGCGCTGGAGGTACTTCCCTCATCCACCGCCCTTCGTGAACGACGTACTCAACCACGCATTCGGTTACGAGCACGCCGCGCGAGTGGATGCCTTGGTGTGGAAGCACCAGCGTGAGGATGGTGTCTTGTACCTGCCCTCTTCGTCGACCTACGACGACGTGGTCGAGAGCGCAGCGTGGTTTTACGGCGAGGAGTTCGACTGGGCTCGCGCGCTCCTTCGGACCCTGGGAGCACTGCCCTCCCAGATTCCATCGTTGACCGACGTCGTCCTGGATCTACCGACTGGCGTCTGGGGATTTCCTCACGAAGTCCTGGATCTCGTCTCGATGTTGCTCGAACCGACGAAGAAGCTGCCCAACGACTACCCATCCATGGGCGGCGTACGCTGGGAGCCGAATCCCTTCCTGGTCACAAGCTGTGATACCAACGATCTCGTGCCCGCGCTCGAGTACATCGCCCGCCACCACGATATCGTTCCGAACTTGAAGCCCGTCGTCAACCGCCGGGTTCGAGCGCCAAACGCCGTGCGAGCGCTCGCTCGCAGTCGACTCGGATCGATCTCGAGCCTTGCGGGCATCGAGGAGACAATTGCTTTCGTCGATCATGTCCCCACGCTCGCCAACGTATTCTGGGAGGGCGATGTCGACATGGCCCACGTTCCGCACGACCTCGTCGAAACGTTGAGACTCGGGAGGTGACCATGGGTCTGGCTGCGCAAAAACTCGAGAAGCGGCGAGGGAAGAGCATTCACCGAGCGACCTGGCATCGTAAACAGCCACAGGTCGGAAAAGCTCTCCCCTCGCTCGATGAGCTGGAACGACAGATCAACGCCATGCATGACGAAGTCGCAGCGCTCTTGCATGAGCGGAACGCGCGCCCGAAGGACGCGGAGGTAAAGGCAAAACTCGAGGCTGCCATCGCACGGCGACGTCAGCTCCAGATCGAATATGCGGATCGGAGCGAGACGGAATGCAGTCCAGAGCATGCAGCAACCGCCTACGAAGACTCGGAGCTCGTTCAGCGAGCCATGAAGCTCGTCGAATACTATGAAGGTACTCCCGCCGACGACACAACCACCGACTAGACCTTTCGAGCGGGCTCACGCTCCGAAGAAGGCCGATTGGCAGGGCGGGTATCGAGCATACGTGCCTTGTCTTCGCTGGGATTTCGGTTTCACGTGCGCGCTATGTCTACTGCACGAGGGTGATCTCACGGAGCGCGGTGTCGAGGAAACGCCGCACCAGATGACCGTCGAGCACTGCACTCCGCAAAGCGTGGACCGGAATCTCGCAAACGTGTACGAGAACCTTCTCTACGCCTGTTGGTTCTGCAACAGGGCGCGCTCCAACACGCCCCTTCACGACGAACACGGTACTCCGCTCCTCGACCCGACAGTCGACGCATGGGCTGACCACTTCGAGGTGGTCGGTGACAGGCTCGTGCCGAGGACCGAAAGGGGCACGTACGCGGAAATCGTCTACGACATCAACGACGAGCGCAAGGTCCGGAAACGAAAAGCGCGCCGGCAATTCATTCATTCTCACCTGGAGAGGCGAATCACCCTCATACGCCTCGCAAATCGACTCGAGCGTTCCGACGACGACAGGGCTCGAACAGAAGCGGAGATATTGAAGAGGGCCGTCAGAGATCTCGAAGAGCGTATGAGGCGTTATCTCGGTGTTCCAGAGCAGGTAACCGCCGAATATCGCTGCCGCTGCGCGACACAGCTTCGGGACCTTCCGCATCAACTCGAACGACAACTCGTCGAGCTCTGACCGCCTCCGATACGAGTCGGGTCAGTAGTAGTAGACCTGCACCACGTGCAACGCGACCAGCACCGGCAGCGGCCAGAACGCCCAGAGGTGCGCGCGTGACGTGGAGAGGCGCCTGTCGCGCGCCTTCATCGGGCTCCAGCGGTTCGAGATCGCCGTGACCACGCCGGCCACCGCGCCGAGCACGCAGACCAGAAGGAAATCGACCGACAGGATGAGGTTGAACTTGTGGCCGAGCCGAAGGCCCGTGTGCGCCACGAGCGCGAGCAACGTCGAGGCCCCGATCACCCCGTGGATCGCACGGAACACGGGCACGTCGAGCCACGTGAACCGCCGCCAGCGCTTGCGCAGCGAGAGCACCAGGCTGAGCACGCAGAGCCCCAGGAGCACGTAGCCCGAGATCTGCTTCAGCGTGTCGTCCGTGAGCAGACGAGCAGGGCCGAGCCGGCCCGCCATCGTCGCAGGCACCGGGATCGGCCGCGCCGCGACCGCCACCACCGAGAGGAGGAACGCGCCCATCGAAGCGACGAGGAGAGGCCGGAGCCCCGACTCGGGCGGCGGCGGTCCCTTGATGCGCGGCAGGATGATGTCTGGCAGGGACGGGCGCCCCTCGGGCGGGAGCAAACCATGCCGCTTCGGCGGCACCCAGCTCCGCCGCGCCTGCACGTAGCCGTAGTCGTAGTCGCCCTCGTCGAGCGCCTTGAACGCGGCCTCCGCCTCCTCCTCGTACGCGTCGTCGTCCTCGTCCGCGCCCTCGACGTCGTCAGAGCTCGTGGACTCGTCCAGGAACGTCGGCAAGGGAGGCAGCGGCGTGATCTGCAGGTCCATGGCCTCGCGCGCCGGCTCCTCGGAGAGCAACGCCGGCGAACGATCGGACGAGAGGCCCACCTCGGCCTCGTCCTCGGGTAACGCCGGGGGCGCGAGCGCGCGGATCGCCGCCTCGAGCTCGGCCTGCGTGGGCACAGGCGGGCGCGACGAGGGGCGCGGCTTGAGGCTGCCAGGCGGGCGCGAGGACGGCGGGCGACGGCTGCTGATCGGCGCCGCGTCCGTCTCGCGCATGATGGCCTCGGGGGCAAAGGCGGCCGGCGCCTCGGCGCTGAAATCCGCGAGCCCGGCCGTGAGGTCGATCTGCGTGAGCGTCTTGCGCCGCGCGCGCCCGCCGGTCGACGGCGGCAAGCTGCCCGGCATCACGATGTTCATCAGCGTCGAGGAGCGCGAGACACCCGGCAACGTCGAGCGGCGCTGCGAGGCCGGCGCGGGGGTCATCGAGCGGCGCGACGTGGGCGCTCGCTCCCGCAAGGTCGGGCGCTCGCCCATACGCACCGAGGAGACGGGCACCGCCACGGGGACCTGCGCGTTCTCGTCGACGCCGAGCAGCTCCGCGATGAGCGGCTTGCACGAGCCGCAGACCGTGCCCGCGCCCGTCTTGCTGCAGAGCGCCTGCATCGTCCCGCAGCCCTCGACGATCGCCAGGCTGAGCGCGCCACGCGTGACGCGCATGCAGCCGCAGACGACCGCGTCGTCGGCCCACTCGGTGATGCTCTTCGACTCCTCCTTCGCGAAGAGGTTGCCCGTCGAGCGGAAGCGCCGCATGTCGAAGAACGACATCGGCACGGGCGCGACGAGCGCGTCGCGGATGCGATCGAGGTTCTCCCAGTCGCCCACGGTGACCGCGCCGATGAGCTTGCCCTGGCGCGTGACGAGCTTGCGATAGACGCCGCCGGTCGTGTACCGGAGCGCCGACGAGAGCGGCTTCGTGTCGCCGTCGTACTCGCCGAGCGCCGCGACCGTGACCCCGAGCAGCTTCAGCTTCGCGGACTGATCGGCGCCCTTGAACTCCGCGTCCTCGCCGAGCAGGTTCGCGACCAGCACGTCGACCATCTGGTAACCCGGCGCGACGAGGCCATACGTCATGCCGTTGTGGCAGGCGCACTCGCCGATCGCGAAGATCTGCTCGTCCGAGGTCTGGAGCCGATCGTCGACGAGGATCCCCCCGTTCGCCGCGCAGTTCAGGCCCGCGGCCTTCGCGATCTCGCCACGCGGGCGGATGCCGGTGGAGACGATGATCATGTCGACGGCGAGGATCGTGCCGTCGTCGAAGAGCATCACGAGGCGCTCTTCCTCGTCCTCGAACGCCTCCTCTTCTTCCTCGACCTCGTCCTCGGACGACGCGAGGTCCTCTTCCTCCGGCTCTTGCTCGGGCTCCTCCGGCGTCTCCTCGTCGACGTCGCCGCGCGGCTGGGTGAAGCGGTAGGGGCCGGCGTTGCCGGGGGCGAGCTCGCCGGGCGAGAGCGCCATGAGGGCCTGCCTCGCTTGTCTCTTCGCCTGCCGCTCCGCCTCCCTCGCCTGCCGCCACGCCGCCTTCGAGGCCGCCTTTTCGGCCCTCTTCTTCGAGGCGAAGTGCTCCTTCGCCGAGAGCACGGCCTTGATCTTCTTGCCGACCTGGACCTTGACGCCGAGCTCCTCGATCTTCTCCTTGAGCGCCGCGGCGCCCTGCGCGTCGAGCTGCCGCGGCATCAAGCCCGGCGCGACCTCGATGACCTGGACCTCGATCGGGTGCAGCCGCCGGCCGAGGTCGTAGATCGCCTTCGCCGCCTCGAGGCCGAGCAAGCCGCCGCCGATCACGGCGACGCGCAGCGAGCCCTCGACGTGTGACTCGATGTTGTAGACGTCGTCGAAGGTCCGGTAGACGTAGACGCCCGGGCGGATGTGCTTGGTGCCGTCGTCGGTCTCGACGCGGATGCCCTCGATGGGCGGCACGAAGGGCTCGGAGCCCGTGGCGAAGACGAGGCGGTTGTAGGGGACGCGGCGGCCCGAGTACGACTGGACGTAGCTGCGCTCGCGGTCGACGTAGACGACCGGGTCGTCGAGGAAGAGGTCGATGCCGTGGGACTCGTACCAGTCCTCCTCCGCGAGGATCAGGCTCTCGCCGTCGCGCCCGCCGAAGATGTCGGTGAGGTGGACGCGGTCGTAGGCGGGGAAGCGCTCCTCGCCGAAGACGACGATGCGGATCGATTGGTTGACGCCGTTCTCGACGAGCTTCTGGCAGAGCCGATAGCTCACCATCCCGTTGCCGATGATGACGAGCGTCTGCCTGTCATCGCCGGCAAGAGACTCGGGCCCATCGGGGAACTCCCCAGCGCCACCGTCGTACGTGCCCCCCAGTCCGGACTCCACCGGCCCCGGTTCTACACCAGCAGCGGGGCGGCGGGCATCTTCTCGACGGCTCGGCCAGGACGGCACGCAAAATTCGAGCGGCCTCCGTCACGGCCCCCACGGTTCAAGGCGCCCAGCGTGTCACGCGTTTGACGAGGTCAGGCAAACCGAGCGCGTCGCAGAGCGCCCGGAGCTCGGGCCGCGCCCCGCGGTAGGCGAGGTCGTCGAAGCCCTCGGTCAAGGGCACGTCGGTCCGGAGGGTGGCGAGCTGCTTGAAGAGGCGCGCGTCGTCGGCCCGCGCGGCGAGCGTCGCGGCGAGCTTGTCGGCGCCACGCACCTTGATGCCCCACGCGGAAGCCTCGCGCGGGATACGCTCGATCGAGCCAAACACGGAGAGCACGGACGAGGCCGACTTCTCCCCCCAGCCCGGCAAGCCCGGATATCCATCGGCCGAGTCCCCCACGAGGGCGAGGAAATCCGGGATCGAGGCGGGTTTGACGCCGAACTTCCGGGTCACGCCGTCCTCGTCGAGCAGGGTGTTGTCGTTTTTCCGGTCGAGCATGACGATACGCGTGCCGTCGACACACTGCGCGAGGTCCTTGTCCACCGAGGCGATCAAGACCTGGCCCGCGTCTTCCGAGAAGCGGGCCGCCGCGGCGGCGATCGCGTCGTCGGCCTCGAATTCGATCATGGGCCAGACGACGAGCCCGAGCGCGCGCATGGCGTCCTCGGCGAGGGCGAACTGCGAGGTGAGCTCCTCCGGCAGGCCGTCGCCGGTCTTGTAGCCGGCGTAGAGGTCGTTGCGGAAGGAGGTCACGACGTGATCGGTCGCGCAAGCGAGGTGCGTGGCGTCCCGCGTGAGGACCATCAACGTCGAGAGCAAGCCGCGGACGGCGCCGACCTCGCGGCCGTCGGGGGCCTTGCGGGAGGGCTGCGCGAAGTAGGCGCGGAAGAGCTCGTAGGTGGCGTCGACGAGGTGGAGGCGCGGGCGGGCGGGATCGGCTTGGCGCATGGCTCGCGTCATCGCGTGATCAAGCTCTGGAGCCGCGCGAGCGCGGCGGGCTCGGCGCGGAGCACGAGGTGCGCGCCGGCCTCGTCGTAGGTCTCGGAGAGGACCTTCGCGTGCTCGTAGACCTCGCTGACGAGGGCCTGCTTCGTGTACGGCACGACGAGCTCGCCGGGGACCATGAGCGCGTCGAAGAAGTCGACGAGGACGAGCCGAAGGCGCGCGACGTCCGCGGGATCCTTGGCCGAGAGCAGGATCGCCTCGGGGAACTCGCGCGAGAGGATCAGCCGCTCCTCGTCGGAGATCCGATCGATCTTGTTCAGCACGAGCTTGTAGGGCACGCCCTCCGCGCCGATCTCCGCGAGCGTCGAGCGGGTCACGTCGAGCTGGCTGCGGAAGGTCGGGTCCGAGGCGTCGGCCACGTAGAGCAGGAGCGAGGCCTCGAGCGCCTCGTCGAGCGTGGAGCGGAAGGAGGCCACGAGGTCGTGCGGCAGCTTCTTGATGAAGCCGACGGTGTCGGACACGAGGATCCGCGGCTTCACCTCGGGGTGCAGCGCGCGCACCGTGGTGTCGAGCGTCGCGAAGAGCTTGTCCATCACGTAGACGTCGCTGCCCGTGAGCGCGCGCATGAGCGAGGACTTGCCCGCGTTCGTGTAACCCACGAGCGCGACGCGGCGGGCGTTCTGGCGCAGCGCGCGCCGCGTGGCCTGCTCGCGCTGGATGCCGTCGATCTCCTTGCGCAGCTCGGCGATCCGATCACGGATCTTGCGCCGGTCGAGCTCGAGCTGGCTCTCGCCCGCGCCGCGGCCGCGTTGCCTGTCGCCGCCGGCGCTCGACTCGCGCATGCGGGGCGCGACGTAGTTGAGGCGCGCGATCTCGACCTCGAGCCGCGCCTCGCGGCTGCGCGCGTGGCGGTGGAAGATCTCGATGATCACGCCGCTGCGATCGAGGACCTCGAGGCCCGTGCACTTCTCCAGGTTGCGGAGCTGGCTCGGCGTGAGGTCGTGATCGACGACGACGAGCGTGGGGGGTTTCGTCGCGACGACGGAGCCGGCGTCGTCGTCCGCGTCGTCCTCGCCTTCGACGCTCTCGGGCGCCTCGTCGTGCTCGTCCGCGTCGTCGTCGCGCTTCGTGCCCGGCTTCCTGAAGCGCATGCCCGCGGGGCCGGGCCCGCCGGTGATCTCGGCGAGGGCGCGGAGCTTCCCTTCCCCGAGCACGGCGCCCTTCGAGACGTGCGAGCGGCGCTGCGACACCGTCGCGACGATGTCGTAGCCGAGCGTGTTCACGAGCCTGCCGAGCTCGGCCATGTCGGCCTCGTGATCCACGTCGGCGACGGTGGAGAGCTGGACCGCGACGAGCACGGCGGCGGGGCGATCGGTGGCGGTTCTGGACATAGAGGATGGTCGAAACGAGGTCGGTCGAGGGAGCGCCGTCCTAGCACGACAACTCGGCCGGGTCCTGCTGGTAGAAGTCGCGCATCTGCTCGTAGAGCGCGGGATGTCGGGCCCGCAGGGCGCGCGGCCGCTCGAAGAAGGCTTCGGTCACGACAGCGAAGAACTCGGCCGGGTTCTTCGCGCCGTAGCTGTCGATGACGGTCCGGTCTCCCGAGGCGAGGTCCCGCAAGAGCCCGTCGTACGCCGCGCCGAGGACACGCGCCCAGGGCCCGTAGGCCGCGCGTTTCGGCAGCACGGGCGCGCCGTCGGCCGCGCCGTCCTCGGTGTCGAGCTGGTGGGCGAACTCGTGCAGGACGACGTTGTGGCCGTCGCGGACGTCGGCCGCGCCGCGCAGCACCGCGTCCCAGGCCAGCACGACCACGCCGCGCCCCCACGACTCGCCGAGCCGCGTCTCGCCGTCCTCGACGACGATGCCGCCCTCGATCGTCCGCGGGCGGCGGTCGACGTAGGTGCTCGGATACACGAGGACGACCTCGAGATCCGGGTAGACGTCGCTCGCGCGGTTGAGGAGCAGGATGCAGGCCTGGGCCGCGATCGTGACGCGAATTTCGTCGTCGACGTCGAGCCCGCCGCAGCCCTCGAAGCGCTTCTCGTCGAGGAAAATCAACACGAGGCCGCGGAGCTCGTCCTGGTCCTCGGGGGCGAGCCGACCGAAGTAGGGCACGTTCTCCGAGAGGATCCCCTCCCACGCGGGCGGAAAGGGCCGGCCCCGGACGGCTTTGCGCCTTCGCTCCTTGAAGAAGCCGAGCATCGGCGGGGAGCATGCCATGATTCCCGTATCGGAGAGAACCTGAAATGACCCGAGCGGCGATATCGATGCTATGCTGGAGGATCGAGACGTCCGGCGCTCGCCGGCCAGCGCGGAGGAAATCCAATGGCTTATCGCCTCGTGCAGCGTGGAGAGGGAGAGCAGCGTCCGCTCGTCGTTCTTTATCTGGTGGGCGCGCACGTCGACGCGGATCTGCGCGCCGCGCTGGGGCCCGAGCCGAGCATCGTCGCCTACGACGAGGCCGTGGGCGAGCCATTGCCGCAGACCGTGGCCCGCGTCGCGACGACGACGGGCGCGACCGTGGGCGACGTCATCCTCGCGGGTTTCTCCGCGGGTTGTCAGGCCGTGCGCCGCGAGCTCATCGCAGGCCGTGATCCCTCGGGCGTGCTCGCGATCGACGGGACACACGGCGATCTGCCGCCGGCCGACTGGCAGCTCGCGCCGTGGCGGGCGCTCGCCGCGCGCGCGCGGGCAGGCGAGCGGCTCTTCGTGGCGACGTGCACGCAAAACACGTACGTCGAGACGGACCTGCCGAAGCCAAAACGATACAGCGCGACCGTGACCGTGCTGCGGCTCGCGACGGGGCTGTCGCTCGTGCCGAGCGCGGCGCCGGAGGGCGAGCACGAGGGCGCGCTGCACGTCTACAGCCACGAGAGCGCGCGCACGGACGCCGAGGCGCACATCCGGCAACAACGCTTGGTGCTGCCCGACGTCCTGCGGCGCCACGTGCGGCCATGGCTCGCGGCGCGGGCGGGGCTGCGGCCCGAGGAGCAAGCGATGGCGCAAGGCGCGGTCGCCCTCTCGCTCGACCGCCTGGCGCGGGCCGAGCTCTCCGACAAGCGCGAATCCTCGCCGCCGCCGAGCGTCTGAGGCGCCGCCCGAGGACCGGGGCGCCGGTGCTCATTTCTTCGCGTCGACCATGATTCGATCTTTCGGATCGAACCTCGGCGAGAACGTCGACACGACGACGGTCACGCCGGGGCCGTCGTGCACGTAGGAATGCACGGCGCCGCGCGGGATGACCTGCACGTCGCCCGCCTTCACCACGCGCGTCTGCCCCTCCACGGTGAACGTCCCGCTGCCCTCCAGGATCACGACGAGCTCGTCGTGCTCGGCATGGTAATGCGCGGGCACGGCGCCCCGGGTCTGGATCACGTTGACCGTGTGATCGGCATTCTCGAAGAGCGGGACGAGCTTGGTCTTCTCGTCCGGCCCGATCGGGTTTTTCTCGACGACATCGCGTGCGTTGCCCAGGAAAAACTCGCCCCGCCCCCCGCGCGCAGGGGCAGGCGCGGCGGCGGGCGCGGCGGCGCACCGCTCCTGCGTGGGCGCGCAGGCGGACAGGACGAGCAGGGCGGTCGCGACGAAGAGGGCGCTCGAGGTCGTGGGGCGAAGCGGCGCACGCATGGCGCGCCGAGCGTATCAGAAGGTCCTGGGCGTGGTCGAGCGGCCCTCAAGGCACCTTCGGCGGGTGGATTTTCCGGCCCCGATCCCCCACGTCGACCTCGACCACCGCGAAATGGTCGGATAACCCGCTGGCGACGGCCTGGTTCGTCACGAAGACGCCGCCCTTGCCGTCGAAGGCGAGGTGCGCCGGGCCATCGAGGGGGATGTCGTCGTTCGTGGCGGCGGAGAATCGACCGAGCTCGCCGCCGGCCGGGTCCACGACCGCGATCTCGTCCTTGAGGGACAGGGCCACGAAGAGCGCGCCGTCCTCGCCGAGGGCGAGGCCCGAGGGGCCCTCGAAATCCGGGAAGACGGCCACGAGCGCGACGTCGGCCTCCTTCGGCGAAGGGATACGCGGGATCCGATACACGCGGCCCTCCCACGGCGCGTCGGCCGCGTACGAGACCGTCACGTAGACGCTCTTGCCGTCCGGGCTCACGACGATGCCGCGCGCGCCCTGGAGGTCGTAGAAACCGGCGAGCTTCGTGCTCTCGAGCCAGACCTCGGGCGCGCCGCCGCCGGGCGGGATCCGGAAAATGGTGGCCTGGGCCGCGTCGGTCACGTAGGCATTGCCGTCCTTGGCGAACGCGATGTCGCTGGGCATCGGCGGCAATTCTTTGGTGACGAGGGAGCACAGGTCCGAGGGCTCGGCGGGATCGCAGAGCAGGGTGTCGGGGAAGGGCCCGGCATAAACCGACTGGTGCCATTTGCCGTGGCCCTTCTCCGAGAGCCTGAGGAGGCCGAGCTGCGAGCTCAACGCATAAAGACGGCCGCTCGCGTCGACGGTGAGGCCGGTGAGGGCGTGGGGCGCGGCGAGGTCCTCCCCTTGAATGGGGATCGTGCCGCGCGCGGCCCCCGTCTTCGGGTGGAACACCGCGATCTCGGAGGGGACCGCGCCGACGTCGACGCCCCACGCCGGGCCCGCGACGTAGATGCGGTTCTTGCGGAGGACGATGCCATCCGGATACCCCGGCGCCTCGGCGAGGCGCGCCAGGAAGTCGCAATGCGCGGGCGCGGCCGACGGCGCCTCCACCTGGAGGAACATCGCGGCCGCGAGCGCCGCGCCGACGAGAAACCCGAAGCACCTTCCACCCAGCCGAACCCTGGATCGCGTCATGCACGCCCTCCGCTCGAAGCTCGATCGACGCCCACGCGCCGTTTCAAGTTGATCAATGAGTCCAGCACGGACTCACAAGGTGACGAATTCGATCGCGCACGCCATCGGGGAATTCCGGGAATAGCCGGCGTCGCCGTGCCCGATGGTATGCACCCCACAGCAGGAACGAGGCGCGGTAATGCACGCCCCATACCGAGGAGCGGGTGTATCCAGAACGGAGCGCAAAATGAACCCGGGCAGAGAAGAGCTCCCGGGGTGGATCGCCGTGGAGGCGTACACGAGCGCGGGAAGCGGCTGCTCCAGGGGCGCTCCGCCACGCACGTACGCGGCCGTACGGCAATGACGCGGACGGACCAGCGAGCAGGTGGAGCGACTCCCTGGGTTCTCCGGAGACCAGGCGCGCCCGGCGACAAACCGTCGTGGACGTCGAGGTCGGGGTTTGGTAGGAAGCACCATTATGGACGGATTGAGGTTCGCGCCCTTCGATACGCCGCTCGGTCGCGTGGTCGTGGCCTGGAGCGAGCGAGGGCTCTACGCGCTCGCGCTGCCGAGCGAACGGGAAGAGGAGACGATCGCGTGGATCGCCGCGAGCGCGCCCGGAGCGGTGCACGCAGCGCCGCCTCCCTGGGCCGAGGAGGTGATGGACCTCGTGGCGGCGCACCTCGGCGGCGCGCCGCAGGATTTTTCGAAGGTGCCGCTCGATCTCGAGCGCGTGCCGCCGTTTTACCGGGCCGTGTACCTGGCCGCGCGGGACATCCCGCCCGGCCAAACCGTCACGTACGGCGAGCTCGCCGCGCGCCTCGGCCGCCCCCGAGGCGCCGCCCGCGCCGTGGGGCAAGCGCTCGCGAAGAACCCGATCCCCATCGTGGTGCCTTGCCACCGGATCCTGGGCGCAGCCGGCGCAGCCGTCGGGTTCTCCGCGCCAGGTGGGGTGCAGACGAAGGCGCGGCTGCTCGCGCTCGAAGGAGCACGCGTGCCGCGCCTACGTTGAGAGCGCTCCGCTCAGGCCGGGTGCGCCGAGCCGTTCTGCTCGGACACGCCAGGGAGCTCGGACGGCTCGGGGGCCGTCTCCTCGCCGGTCATCGACGAGGGCCCGAGCTCCATGACCGGAGGCGCCGCCGGGGTCGCGTCGCTCGGCTCGGCGGCCGGCTCGGCGCTCGCCGCCGGCTTCACCTTCGCCGGGCGCCCGCGACGCTTCGGCGCGTCGCCGCTGGCCTCCTTGGAAGGCCCGGGCGGCGAGGACGAGACGCCCGCGATCCGCGCGACCGAGTCGACCTTCGACCGGATGTCGGGGTGATCCTCGGCGTAGACCCGCGCGTACGCGAGCGCCTTCGTGGTCTTGCTCGACAGCGTCTCCTCGCTCTCGCGCAGCGCCGCGCGCGCCGCCTCGAGCGCCGCCTCGGCCTTCACCACGGCCTCGGTGTGGGTCCGAACGTCGGTGACCACCTGCTCGAGGATCGCCCGATCGACGCCCGGGAAGCTCACATGCGAGAGCTCGCTCGCGAACAGGTCCATCAGGGCCTGGACCGAGGGAGGAATGGGATCTGCCACGTCCATGGTCTTCTCCGTTTTCCGTTGCAGGGCCGGGGCGCGCGCCCGCACCCTGCGCGATCCGCTCGGGCGGGTCGCTACCCCAGGTCGTGGCCGCTGTCTAGATGTACAGTGGCGGATCGATGACGAGCAGCGTCATTCAGGCCGGGACGGGCCCAACATACCGCGAAGCCGGCCGGATGAGGCGCCCCGCCCGGCGCTGCTCCTGCACGTGCGCCGACCACCCAGCCGCCCGCCCCACGGCGAAGGTGGGCGTGAAGAGCTCACGCGGCAGGCCCACCGCGTCGAGCAGGACGGCCGTGTAGAACTCGACGTTCGCCTTGAGCGGTCGATCCGGGTGGCGCTCGGCGAGCAAGGCCTCGGCCGCGCGCTCCGTGGCCCGCGCGAGCGCGAGGCGCGCCCCCACGCTCCCGCCCCGCTCGAGCTCCCCGAGGGCCCGCTCGAGCACCGCGGCCCGTGGATCCCGCACCCGGTAGATCCGATGCCCCATGCCCATGATGCGCCGGCCCGCCGCGAGCTCGGCCGCGATCCACGCCCCAGCGCGCCCCGGCTCGCCGATGGCGTCGAGCATGTCGAGCACGGGCCCCGGCGCGCCCCCGTGCAGCGGACCCTTGAGCGCGCCCGTCGCCGCCACGATCGCCGAGACGAGATCCGAGCCCGTCGAGGCCACGACCCGCGCCGTGAAGGTCGAGGCGTTCATGCCGTGATCGGCCACGGTCACGAGGTACGCGTCGAGCGCCCGCGCCGCCGCCTCGGGCGCGACCTCGCCGCGCACCATCCGCAGGTAGTCCGCCGCGTGCCCGAGCGACACGTCCGGCGCGATCGGCTGCCCGCCCGCGCGCCGGCGCGCCCACGCCGCCGCGAACGTCGCCACCGCGCCCGTCACGCGGCCGAGCTCGGTCCACGGCGCAGCGCCCTCCGCCCGCCACGCCGCGCGCGCCCCGAAATGCGCCACGCACGCCATGAGCGCCGCGCTTCCATCCTCGGCGACGAGCGCCTCCCCGAGCGCCGGGATCTGCTCGAACGCGAGCGCCCGCCCCTCCGCGAGCGCCTGCCCGATCGCGCGCCGCGTCGCCGCGTCCGGCGCCGCGCCCGTCCAGAGCAGCCCGCAGAGATCCTCGAAGCCCACCCGACCCGCGAGCGCCTCGATGTCGTGCCCCGCCACGACGAGCCGCCCCCGCTCGCCGTCGACCTCGCTGAGCGCCGTGTCCGCCACCACGACCCCATCCAGCCCGCCCGCCTTCGCCGCGCCATTTTGCTTCGCAAGATCCATCGTTTCCTCCGTTGTTGATGGTATCCTTGATGGCGTGAGCAACGTTGATCAACGTGGATTGATCAATCAACCCACTGGATTCGACAATCAACCCGAGAGCCTCCTGTCCGGCCCGGAGGCCGCCGCGCTGCTCGGCGTGAAGCGCGAGACGCTCTACGCGTACACGAGCCGCGGCCTCGTCCGCAGCGTGCCGAGTGATGGCGGAAGGAGCCGCCTCTACGTCCGCGAGGACCTCGAACGGTTGAAGGCCCGGAGCGACGCGCGGCGCGGACACGGCCCGGTCGCCGCCTCCGCCCTGCGCTGGGGCGAGCCCGTCCTCACCTCGACGATCACCACGATCGGCCCCGAAGGCCCGCGCTACCGCGGCCAGGCCGCCACGGCCCTCGCCGCCGCCGGCGCGCCCTTCGAGTCCGTCGCCGAGCTGCTCTGGACCGGCACCTTGCCCCGCGAACGCCCCACCTGGACCGTGCCCGAGGACGCCGCCCTGCCCGTCACACGCCTCGCCGACCTCGTCCCCGACGGCGCCCCGCCCGTCGCGACCCTCGCCCTCGCCGTCCCGGCCCTCGCCGCGCGTGACCCGCTACGCTTCGCCGCCACCGAGGAGGCCGAGCTGCCCCGCGCCCGCGGCTTGATCCGCCGCCTCGCCGCGCTCTCGGCCCTGCCCGCCGGCGCGCGCCGCGCCAAGGCCGCGCTCGCCGAGCCCACGGTAAGCCGCGCCCTGCTCGTCGCCCTCGGCGGACGCAAGACCGAGCGCGCCGAGGCCGCCGTCGAACGAGCCCTCGTGTTGATCGCGGATCACGAGCTCGCCACCTCGACCTTCGCCGTGCGGGTCACCGCCTCGACCGGCGCAGACCTCTACGCCTGCGTGAGCGCCGGCCTCGCCGCCGTCTCCGGCCCCAAGCACGGCGGCGCCTGCGACCGCATCGAGGCCGTGGTCGCCGAGGTCGGGCGCCCGGAGCGAGCCCGCGACGTCGTGGCCGCCCGCGCGCGCCGCGGCGACGCAATCCTCGAGCTCGGTCACCCGTTCTACCCCGAGGGGGATCCCCGCACCCCTCCCCTGCTCGTGGACGCCGCGCGCGTGGGGGCGCCTCGAAAGACCGACGTCGCCGCCCTCTTCGCATTGCTCGACGCGACGAAGGAGGCCGGCTACCCGCCCCCGTCCGTGGACGTCGGCCTCGTCGCGCTTTGCCTCGCCCTCGGCCTGCCGCCGGGCGCGGCCACGACCTTCTTCGCGATCGGCCGCCTCGCCGGCTGGATCGCCCACGCCCTCGAGCAACGGGGCGATCCTACGCTCCTGCGCCCGCGCTCCGTCGCCTCATGATGCCCGGGCCATCCGCCGCTCCCCGGGCGCCATGTGCGCCTCGAACCAGTGGCCCGCGAGATCCGCGACCTGGTCGAGCGCGCCCGGCTCCTCGAAGAGGTGCGTCGCCCGAGGCACGATGACGATCTGCCGCTCGCACCGCAGATCCTCGAACGCCTGCTGGTTCAGGTCGATCACCAGCGTGTCCGCGCCCCCCACGATGAGCAGCGTCGGCGCCTTCACCTGCGGCAGCGCGCCGCCCGCGAGATCCGGCCGCCCGCCGCGCGAGACGACCGCCTTCACCGCCTCGGGGCGCTCCGCCGCCGCCACGAGCGCCGCCGCGGCCCCCGTGCTCGCGCCGAAGATCCCGATCCCGAGCCCCGCCGTCACCGTCTCCCCGCCGAGCCAGTCCACGATCCCCACGACCCGCCGCGCGAGCAGGTCGATGTCGAACCGGACCTCGGCCGTCCGCAGATCGACGGCCTCCTCCTCGACGGTCAAGAGGTCCACGAGCAACGTCGCGAGCCCGCGGGCTTGCAGAATCGAAGCGACATGACGGTTGCGCCGGCTGAACCGGCTCGAGCCGCTCCCGTGCGCGAAGACCACCACGCCCCGCGCGCCCGCCGGGTTCCCGAGATCCCCGTCCAGCATCACGCCGCCTGCCGGCACGCGTACCGGCGTGTTCTCCATTCTTTCGTCGACCATGATCCGCGCCTCCCGATCCCGTATCGGGGCATCGGGCAAGGACCCCGCCGACGCAACGGCTCACGATCGCATCACGGTCTCGACGCGGAGCGCACGCTCGAGCGGCTCGCCCCGCTCGAACGCCGAGGCGTGTTCGGGTTCAGAGATCGATCTGCATTCCGAGCTCCACCACGCGGCCCGGGGGCAGGCCGAAATACGCCGTGGCGGGGCGGGCGTTGCGGGAAATGAAGGCGAAGAGGTCCTTGCGCCATTTCCACATCTTGGAGCGGCCCGTCGGCAAGAGCGTCTCGCGGCCGAGGTAATAACTCGCGCGCCCGAGCTCGATCGAGAGGCCGTGCTCCTCGCAGGCGGCGAGCAGGCTCGGCACGTGCGGCGTCTGCATGAAGCCGTAACGGGCCGTGACCCGGTAAAACCCGTGGCCCTTGTGCTCGACGGAGAGGCGCGCCTCGGGCGGGATCTCGGGGACCCGCTCGTTCATGATGGAGAGGAGCACGACCTGCTCGTGCAGGACCTGGTTGTGCTTGAAATGGTGGAGCAGGACGGGCGGCGTGCCGTTCGGGTTCGAGGCCATGAAGACAGCCGTGCCGCGGACGCGGTGGGGCTTCGTGCGCTCGACGTCCTCGAGGAAGAGCTCGAGCGGCAGCACGCCCTCCTTGAAGGACTCGGCGAGGATCCTGCGGCCCGATTTCCACGTCGTCATGACCGTGAAGAGCACGGCCGCGAGCGCCACGGGGAACCAGCCGCCGTGGAAGAACTTGGCCGCGTTTGCCGTGAAAAACGAGACGTCGATGGCGAGGAAGACGGCGACGGGCGGGAGCGCCTTCCAGAGCGGCCAGCCCCAGCGCTGCGTGACGACCACGAAATAGACCATCGTCGTGATGGTCATCGTCGCCGTGACCGCGATGCCGTACGCCGCCGCGAGCGAGGTCGACGAGCGGAACATGAGGACGAGCGTGATACACGCGACGAGCAGGGCGCGGTTGATCTCGGGGATGTAGATCTGCCCCTCGGTGTCCTTCGAGGTATGCACGATCGTCACGCGCGGGAAGTAGCCGAGCTGAACCGCCTGCTGCGTGAGGGAGAACGCCCCCGAGATGAGCGCCTGCGAGGCGACGATCGTGGCCGCCGTGGCGATCGCGACCGTCGGACCGCGGGCCCAGGAGGGGGCGAGGGCATAAAAGGGGTTCGTCGCGCCCTCGGGGTGCTGGAGCAGATACGCGCCCTGGCCGAAATAATTGAGCAGGAGCGCGGGCCACACGACCACGAACCAGACCCGGCGAATGGGCCCGCGCCCGAAATGGCCCATGTCCGCATAAAGCGCCTCGCAGCCCGTGATGCAGAGGACCACCGCGCCGAGCAAGAGGAAGCCGTGGCTCTTGTGTTCCAGGAAAAACCGTACGGCGTTCCGCGGATCCACGGCCGCGAGCACGCTCGGGTTCGCCACGATCCACCGGGCCCCGAGCGCCGCGATGGTCACGAACCAGATCAGCGTGACCGTCCCGAAGACGCTCCCGATGCCCCCGGTGCCGCGCTTTTGCACGAGGAAAAGCGCGACGAGGATGAGCACCGTGAGCGGCACGACGGCGGGCTTCAAGGGCTCGTAAACGATCTCCAGGCCCTCCATGGCCGAGAGCACCGAAATGGCGGGCGTGATGACGCCCTCGCCATAAAGGAGCGACGCCCCGAGCAGCACGAGCAAGACGAGCAGCCCCGTCCCCGGGCCCTTGCGGGTCGGCACGAGCGCGAGCAGCGCCAGGATGCCGCCCGAACCCTGGTTGTCAGCCTTCAGGACGAACGTGAGATACTTCACCGTCACGACCATCAAGAGCGACCAGAAGACGAGCGAGAGGATGCCGAGGATGTTGTCGGGCGTGGGCAGGACCCGATGCGGGCTCGCCGGGCTGAAGCACTCCTTGATCGCGTAGAGCGGGCTCGTTCCGATGTCGCCGAAGACGACGCCGAGGGCGCCGAGGAGCAGGGCCCATCGCGCGCCAGGGCTCGTGGCGCCGTGCGGGGCCGCGGCGTGTGGCGCCGCGCTCGCGGGTGGCGGGGTGGAGGGGAGCGTCCCCGCTTGGTCTTCCGTCATGGCGCGCGGATGCTACCGCATCCCGCCGGAGAGGCGAGGCGCCCGCCCCCCTCACGAAGGCTTGACCACGACGACGGTGTGCTCTTCTGTAGAGGGATGCCGGCTCGGAGGCGCGCGCGCCCGTGGTCATGAAGCTCGTCTGGGTCTGCGTCGGCGGCGCGCTCGGCTCGGGGGCGCGGTTCCTCGTGACGACCTGGTCCCTGCAGCGATACGGCCCCGCGTTCCCGTACGGGACCCTCGCCGTCAACATCGCAGGCTCGTTTCTGCTCGCGCTGCTGTTCCAGCTCTCCCGGAGCGTCACCTGGCTCTCCCCCACGCTGCAGATGGCGCTCGGGGCGGGGTTCATGGGCGGGTTCACGACGTACTCCACGTTCAACCTGGAGCTCGTCCAGTACGCGCAGAACGGACAGACCCGCCTCGCAGCGACGTACGGCGCGGCGACGCTCGTCGGCTGCCTCTGCGCCGGGTTCGTCGGGATGCACCTCGGACGGCTGCCCAGCCCGCGCTGACCGCGGCGGGCTCGACGTCGGGCGGCGCGGCCCGAGGGATCGCCGCATGGCAGAGGGGGACATCACGAGCGATCTCGGCCGGCAGCTCGCGGCCGGGCGGGTGGTCCTGTTCACGGGCGCCGGCTTCTCCGTCGACGCCAAGGCGCACGACGGCAGCCCGATCCCGAGCGGGCCCGAGCTCGCCGACGAGCTCTGGCAGATCTGCTTCCCCGGGGAACGCCGCGATGGCAGCGCCCTCTCGGACCTCTTCCAGCACGCCTTGACCGAGGCCCCCGACGAGCTCGAGGCGCTGCTCCGGCGGCGGCTCACGGTCGACGCGGCGCGGCTGCCGGCGTTTTACCGGGTCTGGTTCGCCCTGCCCTGGCGCCGCATCTACACGCTGAACGTGGACGACCTCGCGTCGGCCGCGGCGGCTCGGTTCGACCTGCCGCGGCCCCTCGTGATCCGCGCGGCCCTCGCGGGGGATCCGCCGCCGGACGAGGTCCCCGCCTCCTCCCGGCTGGAGGTCGTGCACCTCAACGGACACGTGCGCAGCGGCGCGCGTGGCGTGACCTTCTCCACGACGCAGTACGGCGCGCGCCTCGCGACGGAGAAAGATCCCCACTACGCCGCGCTCGTCCACGATTTTTGCGAGCAGCCGTTCGTCTTCGTCGGGACCCGGCTCGACGAGTCTCCTCTCTGGCAAGAGCTCGAGCGGATGGCGGGCGCGAACGGCGAGGAGCCGCACCTCCCTCGACCGCGCTCCCTGCTCGTCACGCCGCACATCGAGCGCGCGCGTCAAAGCCTGCTCGAGCGGCTCGGCGTCGCCTGGGTCCCGCGCTCGACGCGGGACTTCACGGGCGAGGTGCTCCTCCCGATCGCACGGTCCCTCGGCGTCGCCTGAGCGGCCCAGAAAAACTTCGAACGGGCCCCGCCTGGAGACATTCCTCGTCGTGAGCACGACGACGAGGCAACACGGGCAAGGTTGGTTCGGTGAACCAGCCATCGATCATGACCGAAATTCCAAAGTACACCGAGGGCACGACAGGGCCCGCAATTCGGGGTTCCTGCGCGCGCACCGGCACCGACGCAGGTTCAACGTGGTGGGTCCTTGCCACAGCGATCTGCATTACATGCTACCGGCCGGCGCGCGGCTCGCGGAGGTGCCGGGCCTGGTGGCGCGTGGGGCGTACGTGGTGGTGCACGCGCCGCGGCTGCATGGGCGGACGACGTGGCTGCGGGGGCTCTCGGCCGGGCTCGCGGAGAGCGGGGCGTGGGCCGTGGTGCGGGCGTCGTGCCGGCCGAAGCGTGGCGCCTCGGAGGGGGCTCCGGCGGAGCGGGCGCTGCTCGAGGAGATCACGCAGGCGGCCGTGGAGCAGCTCCCGGCCGAGCTGCGGCCTCCGCCGTGGCCACCTTCGTACGACGTGCGGTTCGCGGGCGTCGTGCTCTCGGCGTGGGCGCGGGCGTGCCCTCGGCCGCTGGTCCTCTTGCTCGACGACGTGGACCTCCTGCCCCGCGAGGCCCGCGCGAGCCTGCTCGTGCAGCTCCGCGCGACGTACGAGGCCCGGCCCCGCGCGGCGCCGTGGTCGGTCGTGCTCTCGGGCTCCGAGGAGGTGCGCGCCGCGGCCGTGGAGCTGCTGGATCCCGGCGCGGTGACGGCGCTCCGCCTGCCCGATTTCACGGCCGCGCAGGTGGCCGCGCTCTGCGCGGAGCACACGGAGGAGACGGGGCAGCCGTTCCAGAACGAGGCCGTGGCGCACATCGCCGCGATCTCGGGCGGGCACCCGTGGGTCGTGAACGTCCTCGCGCGCGAGATCGTGGAGAAGCTCCGGCCTCCGCTGCGACAGCCGATCACCGCGGCGCACGTGCTCGCGGCGGCCGAGCGGCTCAGGGGCGCGTGGATCTGAGCTTCCAGCGCGGAGGTCCGTCGGGCACAATCGGCGCGCGTTCATGACGATCGGCGAGGACGAGCCTGGCGACACCGCTCCCGACGCCGAGACCACGGCGCTCGCGACGGACCTCGCGCCGGAGCTCGACGCGGCCGCGCCCGCGGAGACGCCGCAGCCGACCTCGCGCATCGCGGCCCTCGCGCTCTCCATGCCCCTCGACGACGCGGAGAGCGCGCACCTCGCCGATCCGCTCATCGGCCTCGTCGTCGCGGGCCGCTACCGCATCCTCACGCCGATCGGCCGCGGCGGCATGGGCGTGGTCTACAAGGTCGAGCACGTCCACCTCGGCAAGCTGCTCGCGATGAAGCTGCTCGCGGGCGAGCTCAGCACGAGCCCCGAGGTCGTGCGTCGCTTCAAGCGCGAGGCGCTCACCGTCTCGCGCCTCGCGAGCCCGAGCACCGTGCACGTCTTCGACTACGGCGTCGACGCGGGCCTCACGTACATCGTGATGGAGCTCGTGACGGGCCGCGATCTCGCCGCGGTGCTCGCCGAGGGTGGCCCCATGCCGTTCGCGCGCCTTGGCAAGATCGTCCTGCAGATCCTGAGCTCGCTCGGCGAGGCGCACGGCAAAGGCATCGTGCACCGCGACGTCAAGCCGCAGAACGTGATGATCACGACGACGGAGGGCGGCACCGACATCGCCAAGGTGCTCGACTTCGGCATCGCGAAGCTCCGCGAAGAGGCCGACGCGAGCGCGGGCGGCGAGGTGACGCGCCGCGATCAGCTCATCGGCACGCCGTACTTCCTCGCGCCCGAGCTCATCCGCGGCGACCCGGTCGATCATCGCGCCGATCTCTACGCCGTCGGCGTGCTCCTCTTCCACGCGCTCACCGGCCACTACCCGTTCCACGCGAAGACCTCGGCGAGCATCCTGGTCAAGCACGTGACGGAGAAGGCGGTCGCGCCCTCGGCCCGCGCGCCCTCGCGTGGCGTCCCGCCCGGGGTCGACGCCATCGTGCTGCGCGCGCTCGAGAAAGAGCCCGCGGCGCGATGGCAGAGCGCGGACGAGCTACAAGCCGCGATCGCGGCGGAGCTCCGCAAGCTCGGGACCGAGGACGTCGAGGCGCTGCTCGACGCGAGCGCGCTCCGGAAGCTCACGCGCGCGGCGCTGGCGGAGGCCGCGCCGGATCCGGGCGAGATCGCGAGCCGCGACGAGGTCGAGGCGTACGAGCGCAAGCTCAGGAGCCGGAGGCACCTGGCCTGGTTCGCGTCGAG
The DNA here is from genome assembly GCF_009649845.1 of Polyangium spumosum. NCBI lineage: Bacteria > Pseudomonadati > Myxococcota > Polyangiales > Polyangiaceae > Polyangium > Polyangium spumosum. The sequence goes on along the minus strand of NZ_WJIE01000008.1, from coordinate 86,101 downwards.
CCTCTTGCTCCTCGCCTTCGCGGGCGCGGGGCTCTTCGTGATGTGGCGACGCGCGGCGCCGCGCTTCGCGGGGGTGGAGATCGAGCCAAACGACACGCCCGCGAACGCGACCGAGCTCCCGCTCGGGGTGTCGGCGTCGGGGCTCCTCGGCAAGCGGATCGACGCGCAGCGCAGCGATCGTGACTTCTACGCTTTCGAGGTCCCGAAGGGCGCGGTGGATGCGCCGCGGATCGCGCGGCTCGTGGTCACGGCGCTGCCGAACATGGAGACCTGCACGCTGCTCTACCGGCAGGGCTTCCACGCGCCGATCGCGCAGTATTGCGTGGGCCGGCCGGGGCGTGATCTCTCGATCCCGCGCCTGCGCATCGAGCCGGGCCGGTACTACGCCTCCGTGCTGCAAGACCTGGATCCGCGCGGCGAGCGGAGGATCCCCTTCGTGCACGAGAACGTGTCCGACAGCTACAGCGTCACCGTGGCGCTCGCCGAGCAGCCGTCGTCGCACGAGATCGAGCCAAACGACGAGCTCCCCTCGGCCACGCCGATCGAGCCGGGCGAATCATGGACGGGCGCGCTCGGCTGGATCGAGGATCAGGACACGTATTGCGTGGGCGCGGGCGCGAACGGCAAGGTGATCCGCTGGACGGCGCGTGACGTCGTGCGAGACGCGGGCTCGGTGCTGGAGGTCACGACGATGCGAGGTCGGGAGATCGACACGAGGGTCCGCGTGCACACCACGGGCGAGGGTGCGCTCTCCCAGGAAGATGCGCGCTCTCCGTGGATCGGCCCCGCGATCGCCTACGAGGAAGGCACGCCGCGTTGCGTGCGCGTGCGGCTCGCGCGTGATCCCTGGATGGCCGAAGCGCCGCGGGTGCAGTCGGGTGGGCTCGAAGCCTACGTCCTCGCGGTCGACCTCGTCCCCTGAGTCGCGAGGGACAAAAACATCACATCGGCGTGACGAGCGGTTACACTCTCGGAGGCGCGGGGGTCACGAGGAACCATCGATGTCGGAGAACCAGCGTTACCGGGTCATCAAGCGGCTCGCCTCGGGCGGTATGGCCGAGGTGTTCGTCGCGGAGAGCGCAGGGATCGAGGGCTTCCGCAAGCAGGTCGCGATCAAGCGCGTCCTGCCGCACCTCAGCAAGAACGAGCAGTTCATCGACATGTTCCTCGACGAGGCCCGCCTCTCCGGCCGCCTCGCGCACTCCAACGTCGTGAGCGTCTTCGACATCGGCGTCGGTGACAACACGTACTTCATCGTCATGGAGTACGTCGACGGCGCCGACTTGAAGCAGGTGATCGAGTACCAGAAGAAGGTCGGCAAGCCGATGCCGGTCGAGAGCGCGTGCTTCATCGCCGCGAAGATCTGCCAGGGCCTCGCCTACGCCCATGATCTCCACACGCCCGACGGCGAGCACCTCAACATCGTCCACCGCGACGTCACGCCGGCCAACGTGCTCATCACGCGCCACGGTGAGTGCAAGATCGTGGACTTCGGCCTCGCGAAGGCGTCGAGCCAGCTCGCCAACAGCGACGCGGGCATGATCAAGGGCAAGTTCGGGTACCTCGCGCCCGAGACCGTGATGGAGCTCGGCGTCGACAAACGCGTCGACGTCTTCGCCGCCGGCATCATCCTCTGGGAGATGCTCGCGGGGAGGCGCCTCTTCCTCGGCGAGACCGACCTCGGCACCGTCAAGCTCGTGCGCGACGCGAACATCCCGTCGCTCAAGCCCATCAACGCCGACGTCCCCGGGGAGCTCGAGGAGATCCTCCGCACGGCCCTCGCCCGCGATCGGGACGTCCGTTACCAGACCGCGCGTGATTTCGGCCGCGATCTGACGCGGTTCCTCTATCGCTTCGGCAGGCCCGTCAGCGAGTACGAGGTCGCCGATCTCGTCCTCGGCGCCGCGGGCGCGCCCGCCGTCCGGAAGGACGGGCTCGCGATGATCGGCGAGATGCTCGACCTGATGCTGCTCGAGTTCAAGTCCCTCACCCAGCAGGACAACGCCGCTCCGAACAGCCTGCAGCCCGACCTCTTCAAGCTCACGGGCGCGAACCCGGTGGCCTCCCCGTCCTCGCTCGGCTCGGATCTCGAAGGCGAGACGTTCTCCGGCCTCAGCGACGAGCTCGAGGGCCCCGACCCGGCGAACACCCCGGAAGACAAGGCGCCCACCGCCTGGTGGCGAGGCCTCATTTCCCGCTGAACCTCACCCAGCCCACCTTCCGAGCGTCCACGCGTCTCGAGCGAGGCCCGGATCGTCGTGGACGAAGGAAAAAATTGATTTCCAGCCTGCCTCGCTCGTAGCTTTCCTTTTCCGGGCTCCTGCCTTGGACCACGCGATGACCCAGACAGACAAGCCGAACCATGTGCACGTCCCCCGCGCTTCGCGGCGCGCGCGCCTCTTCCTCTTCCTTTCGGCCCTCTCGACGGCGTGCCTCGCGCCCCTCGCGAGCGCCGGCGCGGCCGACGCCGAGGCGCTGCTCAAAGAGGGCAAGAAGCTCGTCACCGAGAAGAAGTACGACGAGGCATGCCCCAAGATCGCCGAGTCGTACAAGCTCGCGCCGTCGCCCGCGACGCTGCTCGATCTCGCGCTCTGCCACGAGAAGCAGGGCAAACTCGCGACCGCCTGGGGCGAGATGCTCGACGCCGAGACGGACGCCCGCAAGGCCGGACGCGCGGACATCGAGACGCGCGCGCGCGCGAACAGCAAGGCGCTCGAGCCGAAGCTGCCACGCGTGACCGTCACCGTCGCGGCGAACACGCCCGGCATCGAGATCGCGATCGACGGACAGAAGATCGACGTCGGCGCGCTCGGCAAAGGCCGACCCATCGATCCCGGCGAGCACAAGATCGTGGCCTCCGCGCCCGGCCGCAAGCCCTTTGAGACCACGCTCAACCTGGGCAAAGCCGAGCGCAAGACCGTCGTCGTCCCCGCCCTCGCCGAGGACGGCAGCGCCGCCGCGGCCACGCCCGACAAGGCCCCGGACAAACCCGCCGGGCAGGACGGCGCCGCGGCCGGTCAAGCGGGCGGGACGACGAACGTGAACACGGACGGTGGCGGCGGCGCCGCGGGCGACACGAAGCCCAAGGACAAACCCGAGGAGCCGGACGACGGCAAGGGCCCGATCCACCGCGCGAAGCGCCTCGTCGTCGACGTCGGCGCCTTCGGCGGCGGGCAGCTCTTCTTCGGCGGTGGCACCGTCGATGCGCTGTCGTCCCTCACCTACGAGTACCGCATCACCTACCCGCTCGGAGGCGAGGCTGCCGAGTACAAGGCGTGCGACGCGAGCGCATGTTACGCGACGGTGGATCCCGCCATCGGCGTGCCCGTCGGCGGTCAGGTGTTCGTCGGGTACGCGCTCACCGAGAAGATGCACCTCGGCGGCCGCTTCTTCGGCAGCTACCTCGTCACGGGTGGCTACTCGCTGCTCGTCGGCCCCGCGCTCTCCGTGCGCGTGAACGATCGACTCTGGGTCGGCGGCACCCTCGTCGTCGGGTTCGGCGGGCAAAACGCGACCATCAACGGCGCGCGCGGCGAGGTCCCGAGCGAGTGGGTCGATCTCAACGGCGGCGACGAGGTGGAGCTGCAGCTCAACCGCACGATCCCCGCAGAAAACGAGACCGGCTTCGGCTTCTCCTTCGGCGCCTCGGCCGAGGTCTCGTTCGCGCTCGCCGAGTTCGGCAAGGGCAAGAGCATCACCACCGGCTCACTCGTCGCGAGCGCCTGGCCCACGTTCCTGAAGACCTGGAACGGCTACGCGATCGCCCTGCCCATCGGCGTCGGCTACCGCTTCCACTGACGGATCCATCCAGGACACGCCGCGCCGGGGCGCGACGTCGCGCGTGCACGCCGCGCGTGCGTGTGCGACGCTCGGCCCCGTGCGCAGCCACCGTGCACAGGCCAAAAGCCTGGGCCGCCGCGCGCTCGCGGGGTGGGTGGCAGCGTCCCTCTCCCTGCCGCTTGTGTCCTGCACGTCGGCGCCTCCTCGGAGCGCCGGCGAGGTGCTCTCCGAGGACCGCGGGACGTTGCTCGACGAGGCGAGGACGGCGGCGCACCGGGGCGACCGAGCCGGGGCGCGGCGGCGCTACGAGGCGCTCCTCGCGCGGGATCCGCGGGACGACGAGGCGCGCACCGGGCTCGCGCGGCTCGACGCCTGGGACGGGCACTACACGCGGGCGACGGCCACCTACCGCGACGTGCTCTCCCGCCACCCGGACGACGACGACGTGCGCGCCGGGCTCTTCCACGTGCTCACCTGGCAGGGCCTCTGGGACGAGGCCGAGGCCGTCCTCGACGCGGCGCCGCAGAAGCAATCACCGACCGTGCTCGCGTGCCGCGCGAAGCTCGAGCACGCGCGGGGCGACCTCACGGCGGCGCATCGGCTGGCGGAGCGGGCCTACGAGACGTCCGGAGGCAACAGCGAGCTCCGGGCGCTCGCGCGGCGGTTCTCCACGGGTTATGCGCGGATCACCACGCGGGTGCTCGTCTTTCCGCGGCCGATGCCGACCCTCGGGCAGGTCGAGGTCGAGGTCTCGCAGGCGTGGCGCAGGCTCGTGCTCGGCGTCGTGACCGAGCACGGCGGCCGTCCGTCCACGGCTTCGGGCGGGTGGGCCTATGGCGCGACCTGGGGCGGCCAGGCCACCTGGCTCTTTGGCCATGGCTTCTCGCTCGGCGGCGAGGCGGCGTTCGGCGCGCCGGCCCGGAGCGTCCCGACGCTGAGGCTCCGCGTGCACGGGACCGCGCCCGTTCGCCCGTGGCTCACGAGCGGCCTCTCGTACACGTACCGGAGGTACACGGGTGGCATCGAGACCCACGGCGCGAGCCCGACGCTCGGCGTCGTGATCGGCGACGAGCTGCGGCTCGACGCGACCTACTGGCTCACGCACGTGAGCGTCACGGATCCTGCGGGGGCGAGTGAAGGTCGATTCACGCATGCCTTTTTGATCTCGGCGGGCCGCGCGCTCCTGCCCTGGCTCGCGCTCCGGGCCGGGTATGCGCATGGCGCCGAGGCCGAGCGGTTCCCTGCGGCGTTCCAGATCCTCGACCTCGTCACGGACGCCGTGTATGTCGGCGCGGATCTCTGGCCGTATGACTTTTTGCGCGTGATGCCGCTCTACAACCTCACCTTCCGCGGCCCCCCCGGCGCCGAGCGCGCCGCGCTCCATACCTTCGAGATCGGCGCGCTCGTACGCTGGTGAAGGGGCCGGTCAGGGCGTGCTCAGGGAATTCGCGGGATTGCTGCCCGCGGCGAGCTCGTCGCCGTCGAGGTATCCGTCGAGGTCCCGATCGATACCGATACGCACCCCGGAGCCCGGCGGCACGCAGGTATAGGTGAGCGCCTTGCCGCTCCCGAGGAAGATCGAGCGCAAAAGCGCGTCCGAGAGCGGCGGGATGGACTGCTGATCGACGACGAACTGCTCGATCTCCGGGATGTAGAGATACCCGACGTCGGCGCCCGCGGAGCCGGACGCCCCCTTGGCCACGAGATCACATTCGAGGGCATTCGCGCGCTCCAGCAAAAGGTCGATACGCGCCCCGGCCGCCGCCTCGTTCACCCCGGTGAGCGTCACCTGTTGCCCGACGATGGGCGCGAGGTTCGATTCGAAGACGAGCTGATACGCCTCCAGGTTGCGCTTGATCTGGTCTCCCGCCGGCGTGACGGGGATGCCGGGATTGACCTTGACCACCTCGGGCAGCTTGCCGGGGAGCACCTGGGTGCCCGTGTCGAAGATGGAGCTGCGCAGGAACAAGGTCGGGAAGCTCCCGTCGTGATTGATGCCGAAGCCGCGGATCTGATCCCCCATGAAGGGATCGGGCGGCTCGGCGCCGAAGCTGGCGGCGGTGCCGAACATGCCGATCTTCTGGTACAAGCTGCGCAGGTGCACGTTCTTCATGATCTGCGGCGCGAAGCCGAAGCTCGAGGATCCGTCGCCCCCGAAGAACCCCGGGAATGGATCGTTCGCATTGGCATTCTCCTCGGTCGCATGACAGAACCGACACGTGATCCCGTTCGGGAGGAGCGACCCGTGCTCGAAGAAGTCTTTGCCCGCCTGCTGTGAGGGCGTGAGCGAATTGTCGAGGTTCCGGATCGGGTTCGGCGGATAGGCGATCTGGAGGATGAAGTCCGTGAAGGCCTGCATCTCCTCGTCGCTGAGCTCCGCCGTCCGGCCGAGCAGGCCCACGAATGCGGGGTTGAAGGCCTTGAACGCGGCCTCCTCGTCGAAGGCCCCGTTATCGGGCTGCGAGCTCGGCTCGTCGCTGCCACCCGTGCGGTCGGCGCGCCAGTGCATCGGGCCGTGGTTCGCCATTCCACGCAGGCTCTGGGTCATCATCGGGCCCTTCATCGGGTGGAAATCGGGGTTGACGAACAGGGGCCCCTTGAACGGACCGGGATTGTCGAGCATCGACCCGTCGGGATTGCCGAGATCCCAGGCGAGGTGGTCCATTTCGCCGAAGACGTGACAGCTCCCGCAGGCCGCCTCGCCATTGCTGGAGGACAGCCGCGCGTCGTAAAGGAGAGGCCGCCCTCGCACGACGCTCTCCGGCTCGGGGTTGTACATCCTGACGTGGGCCATCTCCTGGTACGACGACAGGCTCACGACGGAGATGGCATTGTCGAAGCGCGTAAGGACGTACATACGCGCCCGGCCCTCGTCGAGGACGATGCCCGTCGGTCCGCCGCCGCTCAGCGAGATGTGGGTCGCCGCGCTGGGGACGAACGTGTTGTTCTCCAGCGCGGCCGTGTTGAATACGCCGATCTTCGAGGAGCCGAACGCGGCCACGTACAGCGTGGAGCCGGAGCTCGAGACGGCCATGCCGAGCGGCTGCGCGAGGCTCCTCGCGTTCACGGTCGGCGGCGCGGGCAGGAGGCTGTAATCGATGTGCTTGTTGAGGTGCCGCGGGACAGCGCCGCCGGGGCCGAGCACCGTGATGCGGCTCTCGTGCAGGTGACCCTGGAGCGTCTCGCCGGCGAAATCGCCGAAGCCCTCGAATCGCAGGTCGTTGCGGGCCTCGGTGTTGCTGACGTAGACCTTCCCATTGGCGGGGTTCACGGCCATGTTGAAGAGCGTGGTCCCCACGCCGGAGTAAAACCCCGCGGAGCCCGCGAGCTGCGCCGGCGGGTTCGCGTGGGCGTCGATGACGAAGACGTCCTTGTCGGGCAGCGAGAAATTCACCGCGTCGTCCCAGGGACGGCCGAGGACGTCCCGCCAGGCCGTGCCGTCGTGCTTCACGAGGACGCCGACCTCGGGCGCGGGGATCCCCTCGAAATTGGTGTTCGGCCCGGGCACGCCGCCCACGTCCTCGCCGCCGTCGGGCACGAGCGTCTCATCGACGATCGTCGTCTTGTTGCCCGAATTGAACACGGCCGCATACACACGCGAGCCGTCGGGCGTGACCGCGAGCGCGCGCGGCGTATCGCCGAAGAGGTTCAGGATCTGGATCGGCGTGCCGCCCATCGCCGTGCCGAGGTTCTTCGCGTCGAAGACCCAGACGTCCGCGCGGCCCACGCCGGGCGTCGTGAGCTCCGGGTCGAAGGGCGCGTTTTGCCCGCGGTGGGCCGCGGTGATGAACGCGCGGCTCCTCTGCGGCCCCGCGAAGACGATGTCGCGCGGCTCGTCGCCGACGTGCAATGTTCGCACGAGCTGGCCCTTCCCGGACCCGCTCACGTGGACGACACTCACGCTGTCGGACAGGTGGTTGACGACCCATATTTCGCTGTTGCTGCGCGCCGCGACCGCGACGGGCTCGAGGCCGACGGGCACGGAGTCCGTATGCTCGAGGACGCCGCTGTACGTGAGCCGGAATATCTCCAGGCGATTGTCGGGTGTATTGAGCGCGAGGAGCAGGTTTCCGCTCGGCGTCATCGCCAGCGGACGGACCTGGCCGCTCTCGAAGAGGGTATACGATGACGCGGCGGACACCTCGGCGCTCGAAGAGACGGTCGCGCCGAGCGCGGCGCCAAACAGAGCCAAGCATTGCCATCGCGAGAAGCGCGTGGCCGCACGGTGCAAAGATTGCATGAAACCTCCAGGGCAGTAGCGACGGCTAGATCCACGTCGCCAAGAACAGGAAGAAGCTCCTGCGCGTAAGATTGCTCACAAAACGTGATCGGTAAAGATGGAATGATCCCGATTGGGGAGGGAAACGCCGTAGCCAGGAGCTCTCGGATGGCATGGACGACCCGGCCGCGCGCGCCTCTCGTCGGGTTTGGCGGACAGAACCTTCGTGCTTGTGTCCTGCACGACGGTGCTCCCACGGAGCGCCACGACGAGGCGTTTCAAGCTTCGTTGCAGATGTTTCACGACGTTTCATCGTGATCGCGTCGAAGAGCGATTTCGGGCCGAAACTCGGCGGCGGACGAGGCGCGGGCGCCCGGCGACGCGGGGTGGCGCCGTCCTTGCTGTGACGGCGCCGCATGCGTTTCTCGTCGCTGCGCGGCGCGCTTGCGTTCAGCTTCTCGGTCTCGCTCCTCGCCACGACCACGCCGGCGATGGCCGAGCCGCCCATGATGAAGGAGCAATCGGTGCGGCCGCGGATCGAGGCCCGGTCGAAGGACGGGCGGTACTCCGTGGCGCTGGGCGGCTTTCTGCAGGGGCGTTACACGCTCGTGGCGCGTGACTTCGAGCTCGAATCGTCGAGCTTCGACACGCCACGAACGCGCCTCTATGCCTTCGGGCACGTCCATTCGCCGAACGTCCGCTACCGCCTCATGCTGGGCACACCGGCCTCGTCCATCCACCCGGAGCTTTACGACGCGTACGTGGACTTCCGCGCGACGGACGCAATCGGGTTCCGCGCCGGGCGCTTCAAGATCCCCGTATTCCGCGAGTGGGTGGAGACGGCCAGGATGATCGCGTCCGTGGAGCGTACGAGCCTCACGCAGACCCTCGCGCCGGGGCGCTCTTATGGGGTCCTCGCGAGCGGGGAGCTCTTCGCCGCGCACGTGGACTACGCCGTCGGCGTCTTCAACGGCGTCGGTCGCATCAGCGAGGCGGGCGCCGCCGTCGAGTCCCCGGTCGTGGCGGGGCGAGCCGCGTGGAATTTGATGGGCCGGAGCATCGAGGGAGAGGTGGACTTCCTGGACAGCCCGCGGACGGTCGTCGTCGGGCTCTCGGGGTACACGACGCTCGATCCTGCGCGGGCCACGGCCGGCGGATTCGAGATGGCATACCGCGGCCACGGGCTCGACGTGACCCTGGAGCTCATGGGGCAATCGCAGCGGACGACGACCGGCAGCCGCACGGTGGCGGGCTTGTATGCCCGCGCCGATCGATACATCCCCTCGCTGCGCAGCGGATTCGGCGCGCGGGTGACGCGGATCGTGGGAGCTGATGCCCCGGAGCTCACCCGCACCGAGCTGGAGCTCGACGCGGCCTATTACGCCGCGGAGCACGATCTGAAGATCGTCGCCAACGTCGGGCTCGCGCGCAGGCACGAGGCGCGCGCCTGGGAGCCCTTCGTGATGGTGCAGGCGCAGGCGGCGTTCTGATCGGAGAGGCCACACCTTCAGGCCGCGCTCTCGCCCGCCTCCTCCCGGAGCACTTTTCCGGTGGTTCGTCGCGACGCACCATTCCGCTCCGACGGCACGGGCGCCTCCGAGGATCGAGGCCCCCGCCGGTCCTCGCTCGCGGGCCCTCGGCCGAGCGCCCGCGACGCCTCGAGCACCACCTCCGGCGACGGATCCGAGAGCGCCCGCACGAGCGCGGGCACCGCGAGCCACCGCTCCTCCGCCTGCGCCAGGCTCCGCGCCGCGAGCGCGCGCGCCTCCGCGGACGGGTCGCTCATCACGACCTCCGCGAGCGCCGCCGTCGCCTCGGGCCCGCGCCGCTCCGAGAGCTCCAGGATGGCCCGCACCCGATCCTCGAGCCGCGCCGCGCGCCTCGCTGCAATGGCGAACCGCGACAAGGTCACCCCCCTGCGGCCGCTCTCGGAGGGGCGCGCCGAGCCCACCTTCGCCTCGAAGGCCCGAAAGATCCCCTCGCCCTCCTCGTCGCAGAGGGCCCGCGCCTCCGCCGCGAAGGCCGGCTCCGAAAGACAGACCCGCGCCTCGGCGATCCACGTCTCCACGCCCGCGAGCGCCCGCGCCACGATCCACGCCGCCTGCGCGACGCCCTCGGGTTTGTCGCGGCCGAGCAGCACCTCGACCGCCTCGCCCCCGATCCGACCGAGCGCGATCGCCGCGCTCTGCCGCGCCTCCGCGGCCGCGTCGTCGAGCCCCCGCCCGAGCACCACCACGTGCCGCGACAGACCCAGCTCCCCGAGGATCCGGAGCACCCCCGCGCGCACCCCCGCCGCCTCGTGCCGCGCCGCCGCAATGATCGCCTCGGACAAACCTGCGCGGCCCACCGCCACGAGCGCCGCGCGCGCCGCCGCGCGCCCCTCGGCCGAGGCCTCTCCCAGCGCCGCGGCCCAGGCCGACACCATTCCAAGCCGATCCATCGCGAGCGCCGCGCTCCTCCGCACGTCGTCACAAGGATCGAAGAGCGCCCGCTCGATCGCCGATCGATCCTCCGGCGCGAGGGCCGCGAGCGCGTCGACGGCCCGCGATCGGACCTCGGAGTCCGGGTCCCCGAGCGCGGCCACGAGCGTCGCCACGACCTCCTCGTCGCCGACCCGCGCGAGCGCCGCCGCGGCCCGCGCGCGCACGGCGCCCGAGGGATCTCCCAGGACGGCCGTCACGAGCGGCCGCGTGGCCCGCGGATCGCCGATATGCCCGAGCGCCTCCGCCGCGGCCGTCCTCGCCGCCGCATTGCCGTCGCCGAGCTGCGCCACGAGCGGCAAGGTCGCCCCCGGATCGCCGATTCGACCGAGCACCCGCGCGGACCAGGTCCGCGCCTGCGCGCGCTCGTCGTCGAGCATTCTCACGAGCGGCCGGACCGCCTCCGCTCCGAATGAAAGGAGCGCCTCGGCCACGACCTTCGCGCTCCCCTCGCCTTGCGACGCGAGCGCCTCGCACAGGTGCGGGATCACCGCGATGTCCGGGATCGATCCAATGGCCTCGGCCGCCGCGAGCCGCACCGTCGTGTCCTCGTGGGGGTCCGTCAGGGCCGAGGCGAGCGCGGGGCTCGCCGACGCGGCGCCGAGCTTGCCGAGCATCCGCGCCGCGTGCGCCCGCTCGTTCCACGATTTCGATGCGCGCAGCGTCCGCTCCCAGGCCGCGCGCAGGCCGAGCTCCTCGCATACCGCGGCGCAGCGCGCCTCCTCGTCGAGCGCCTGCGAGAGGGCCGCCTGGATCGTGCCTCGATCGAAGCTCTGCGCGAGCGATCGCGCCACGCGCGCGGCCGGCTCGACGCGGAGCCTCTCGAGCACCTTCCGCGCGGCCGCGAGCCGCTCGACCGCGCGCCGCTCGCGCCGCCTCCGCCAGACCTCGCGCCCGATCACCGAAATGCCTGGCACGAGCGCGAGGATCGTGATCCCGAGCCCCACGTACAGGACCAAGACAAGGACACTCACCGTCTTCCCCCGATCCCCTGCGAAAACGTCCGTCAGGCCCGCGCAGCGGTGGCCGCCTGTGCAAACCCTTTGCGCCCGAACTTGTCCCAGCCCTTCTTCCCCTTCAAGAAATCGTAGAGCCCCCGGAGCTGCCAGAAAACGAGGTACTGTCGATACCCGAGGTTCGACAAGAACCCCACGAGGACGAGCTCCACCGCGTCCCGGGCCCGCGGGTACGGCACGAGCGACGCGGCGCCGGGGAGCCCCCGCCCGGGCCGCGCCGAGAACGTGCAGAGCACGATCGAGAGCGTCGACAGACAAAAATTCATGGCCATCGCGAGCCCCAGGAACGCGAGCAATGCCTTCCCGGAGAGCGCTCCGAAGAGGACCGTCAGCACGAGCAAGAGATACCCGATGCACTCGATCGGCGGCGCGAGGGCCTCGAACACGAGCTGATACGGCATCGCGAAGAGGCCGATCTGCCGGAACCGAGGCCGCAGCAGCATCGCCCGGTGATAACTCATGACCTCCCAGAGCCCTCGGTACCACCTTGCTCGTTGCTTTCCCAGGTCCCGATAATTCTCGGGCGCCTCCGTCCACGTGACCGCGAAGGGCAAACAGACGATGCGACCCGGCCTGCCCTTGTCGAGCAGATAGCGGTGGAGGCGCACCACGATCTCCATGTCCTCGCAGACGGTGTGCGCCCCTTCCGAACAGTATTCGATGCAGATCCTGGAGCGGACGTGGCGCGTGAGAAAGCCCCCGACCTCGAAGAGCACGTCGCGGCGGATCAAGGCGAAGACGCCGGACAAGATCAGGACCGCGTTGTCCTCGGACAGGGCCGTCCGCCCCTTCGCGAAGGACCGCATGTATTCCACGATCTGCAGCTTTCCGATGAGGCTCCCGGGCAGCGCGAGCTCCTTCACCTCGCCCTCGCGGATGATCGATCCATTCGAGAGCCCCACCTGCACCCCCACCGCCACCGTATCGTCCGGCGACTCCATCACCTTGCGGACGGCGAGCAGCAGCGCGTCCGGGACGAGCAGGCTATCGGCGTCCATGCTCGTCACGAATTCGCCCACGGCGACGCTCGTGCTCGCGTTCAGCGCGTCCGCCTTGCCGCCGTTCTCCTTGTCGATCAAGACCATGCGCTTGACGTTGTCGGGCAGCCCCGTCCGGCATTCCCACATCCCGCGCACCGCGGCCGTATCGAGCCCGCTCGCGCGCTCCAGCACGGCGGGGACGAACGGGAACGCCGAGAGCAACACCTCGACCGTCCGGTCCTTCGATCCGTCGTTGCAGATCACGATCTCGTAGGCCGGATACCGCAGACGGAGCTGCGATTTCAGGCTCTCGACGATCGTGACCTCCTCGTTGTAGGCGGGGACGAGCAGCGACACGACGGGCAAAAACGCGTCGCGCTCGGAGAGCGACGCGGGCCGGACGAGCTCGGCCACGAGCTCCCTGCGGATGCGCCGGTAGCTGACCAGGACGAACCGCAGGTTGATCAGGAAAAACACGGTCACGTACCCGACGATCACCAGATCGAGGATACGTAGCAGCCATACGAGCGCGCCCAATGATCACCCCCAAACCCCTCGGATCCCCTGTCAAGACGCAGGGCGCCCCCTGGTCCCCAAAGTCTCCGGGGTGGTCAACAAAGCGTCATTCTACCGTGTTTCACGTAACGCGGTATACACGGGCACACATTCGAATGGGAACGGACAAGGCGTTTGGGGAAGACACGGACGGACGGACGTGGTATGGGCGAGGCGCGCGCGATTCACCGAGGACAAACCACCGCCCCATGCGCAAGACCAGGACGAAGACCGAGATCCCCGCCGCACGCGAGCCCGATTTCATCGTCGTGAAGGGCGCCCGCGAGCACAACCTACGCATCGACGAGCTCGAGGTTCCCAAGCGCAAGCTCGTGGTCTTCACGGGACCGAGCGGCTCGGGTAAGTCGAGCCTCGCGTTCGACACGCTCTACGCCGAAGGCCAGCGCCGCTACGTCGAGACGCTCTCGGCCTACGCCCGCCAGTTCCTCGGCCAGCTCGATCGCCCCGCGGTCGAGCACGTCTCGGGCCTCTCGCCGACGATCGCCATCGAGCAAAAGAGCGCGTCCTCGAATCCGCGCTCGACCGTCGGGACGATCACCGAGATATACGATTACCTGCGCGTCCTGTACGCCCGCGCCGGCGAGCAGCGCTGCACGACCTGCGGCAAGCCCGTGGCCTCGCAGAGCGTCGACGAGATCGTCGAGACCTTGCTCGAGCTGCCCGAAGGCAGCCGCGCGACCCTGCTCGCCCCGCTCGTCGTGCACCGAAAAGGCGAGCACAAGGAGGTCTTCGAGGACCTCGCGACGCGTGGCTTCTCCCGGGTGATCGTGGACGGCAAAATGGAGAAGCTCGATCCCCTTCCCCGCCTGGACAAGAAGCTCTGGCACGACATCTCGCTCGTCGCCGATCGAATCACGATCCGCGGCGAGGACCGGCCGCGCATCGCCGAGAGCATCGAGCTCGCGCTGCGCGAGGGCAAGGGCGAGATGATCGTCGAAATCGAAGGCGAAAAACCCCGCCCGTTCAGCCAGGCGCGCACGTGCTGCGGCAAGAGTTATCCCGAGCTCAGCCCGCAGAGCTTCTCCTTCAACAGCCCGCTCGGCATGTGCCCGAAATGCAGCGGCCTCGGCACGCGGCTCGAGGCCGATCCGGACCTCGTCGTGCCAAACCCCGCGCTCTCGCTGCGGGAGGGCGCGATCGCGCCCTGGGCCTCGGCGATGTCGCGCGGCGAAGGCTGGACGTTCCGCATCGCGGACGCCGTGGCGAAGGCGACGGGCGTGGACCTCGACGCCCCCTTCGGAAAACTCCCGGCGAAGAAGCGCGAGCTCATCCTCTACGGGCTCGAAGGCAAGAAGATCGCCGTGCAATGGGGCAAGGAGGGCTCGGAGAGCCACGGGACCTTCGGCATGAAGTTCGAAGGCGTCATCCCGAACCTGGAGCGGCGCTTCCGCGACACCACGAGCGACATGGCGCGCGACGTCTACCGGAAATTTTTCCGGGAAATGCCCTGCGACGCCTGCGAGGGGAAGCGCCTGCGCCCCGAGACGCTCGCGGTCTTCGTGGCCGAGAAGAACATCGCCGACATCACCTCGATGACCGTGGGCGGCGCCGTTCATTTCGTGGACAAACTCGCCCTCTCCGGCGGCAAGGCCCGGATCACGGAGGGCGTGAAGCGCGAGATCGAAGCGCGGCTCGGCTTCTTGATGAACGTGGGCCTCGATTACCTGACGCTCGATCGCTCGGCGACCACGCTCTCCGGCGGCGAGGCGCAGCGCATCCGGCTCGCGAGCCAGCTCGGGAGCGAGCTCTCGGGCGTGATGTACGTGCTCGACGAGCCGAGCATCGGCCTGCACCAGCGCGACAACGAGCGGCTGATCGCGACGCTCCGGCGCCTGCGTGATCTCGGCAATACGGTGGTCGTCGTGGAGCACGACGAGGAGACGATCCGCGCAGCCGACCACGTCGTGGACTTCGGCCCCGGCGCAGGCCACGAGGGCGGTCGCGTGCTCTTCGCGGGCACGCCCGAGGAGCTCTGCGAGGCGAGAGGGAACGTGACGGGCGATTACCTCTCCGGCCGCCGTCGCATCGAGATCCCCGAGCTGCGCCGCAAGCCCAATGGATGGATCGAGATCAAGGGCGCGCGCGAGCACAATTTGAAGAACGTCGACGCGCGGATCCCGCTCGGCGTGTTCTCGGCGGTGACGGGCGTCTCGGGCGCGGGGAAGAGCTCGCTCGTCAATGGAATCCTCCTGCCAGCGCTGAGCCGCGCCCTGCACGACGCGACGGGCACCGTGGGCGCGCACGATTCGATCGAGGGCCTCGACGCGCTCGACAAGGTGATCGCCATCGATCAGCAGCCCATCGGCCGCACGCCCCGCTCGAACCCGGGCACGTACACGAAGGCCTTCGACCACATCCGCGAGGTCTTCGCGCTCCTGCCCGAAGCGAGGGCGCGCGGCTGGGACTCGGGGCGATTCAGCTTCAACGTGAAGGGCGGCCGCTGCGAGAGCTGCCACGGCGACGGCGTCGTGAAGGTGGAGATGCATTTCCTCGCCGACGTCTACGTCCCCTGCGAGGTCTGCGGCGGCAAGCGGTACAACGCGCAGACGCTCGGCGTCCGTTTCAAAGGGAAAAACATCAACGAGGTGCTCGAATCGAGCGTGGAGGAGTGCCTCACGATGTTCGAGCACCACGTGGCGCTGAAGCGAATCCTGACGACGCTCGTGGACGTGGGCCTCGGCTACATGAAAATCGGCCAGCGCGCGACGACCCTCTCGGGCGGCGAGGCGCAGAGGGTCAAGCTCAGCCGCGAGCTCGGAAAAACCCAGACGGGTCGCACGCTCTACGTGCTCGACGAGCCCACGACGGGCCTGCATTTCGAGGACATCCGGCGCCTCCTGGTCGTGCTCTCGCGGCTCGTCGACGCAGGAAACACGGTCGTCGTGATCGAGCACAACCTCGACGTGATCAAATTCGCCGACTGGGTGCTCGATCTCGGCCCCGAAGGCGGCGCGCGCGGCGGCCGCGTCATCGCAGAAGGCACGCCCGAAGCCGTGGCGCGCGTGTCCGAGTCCCACACGGGGCGCTTTCTGGCGGAGATCCTCGGGCGCGAGGAAACCAAAGCCGCCAGAGCCAAGGCCAGGAACGGCAAAGCCGCGCGGGCACACGCCTGATCGTCAGGACGATTTCTTCAATTTCCGTTGCAACGTGCGGCGATCGATCCCCAGGAGCTTCGCCGCCACCGCGATCACCCCGCCAGAATCCTTCAATGCGGCGTTGATCGCGTCGCGCTCGAGCTCGTCGAGCTTGTACGTCGTCCGGCTCGACGGCGGCGACGACGAGAGCGGCGCGCGCGGGCGCTCGAACAAAACCGTCGCCTCGCGCAGCAGCCGATCCGCGTCGATGGGCTTCGTCAGCAGCGTGTCGGCGCCCTCGCGCACGGCCGCCACGGCGAGCGGGATGTCCCCGAATCCCGTGAGCATCACGATCGCCGCCTCCGGGCACAGCCGACGCAATCGCGGCAGGGCCGAGAGACCGTCGACGCGCGGCATGCGATAATCGACGACCACGAGATCCACCGGCGCGTCTTCCAGCGCGACGAGCCCCTCCTCCACGGTCGCCGCCGTCCGCGCCTGCACCCCGCGTCGCCGCATCGCGCCCTGGAGCGTCGTGCGAAATGCGTCGTCGTCGTCGATGAGCAGCGCTGTCTCGATCTTGCGAGGCATCTTCACACCTCCGAATCACGCGACGCCACACGGCGCGCGAGCCGGATCGTCACCCTTGCCCCGCCCTCGCCCCTGTTGTCCACGCTCAGCGTGCCGTTCATTCGATCGAGCAGCACCGAGCTCACGTAGAGCCCGAGGCCCATCCCGCCCTCGCGCTCCTTCGTCGTCTGGAACGGCTCGCCGAGCCGCGCCAGGATCTCCGGCGCGAACCCCGGACCGCTGTCGTCGACCATGATCTCGGCGTGATCCCCGCCGTCCCGCACCACGATGTGGATGCGCGGCTTCAGCGTCCGCACCATCGCCTCGGTCGCGTTCGTCAGCACGTTGACCAGCACCTGCAGGAGACCGGCCGGCATCACCGTCACGTGCACCGGCTCCGGCGCGTCGATCGTGATCTCGCCCCGGTACGCGAGCCGCCGCAGCTCCTTGCCCGCCATCTCCATCACCAGCTTGCCGAGCTCGACCTCCTCGCGCCGCTGGTCCGGCCGGATGTACCCCCGCACGAGCCCGATGATGTCGCTCGCCCGCTGCGCCTCCCCCGCGATCGTCCGCGCGAGATCGGACGCGTCGGGCGGGCCGTCTTTCGTGAGCTCCGACAGCTCGCGACCCGCGAGCAGGATCGTGGCGAGCGGCGTCGAGAGCTCGTGCGACATGCCGCCGACCACGCGGCCGAGCATGGCGAGTTTGTCGTTCCGCAACGCGCGTTGCCGGAGCTCGTCCAGCCTGCGCGCGTAAACGAACAGGAAAACCCCGAGGAAACCAGCCACGGACGCGAGCGAGACGAACGCGCCGAGGTGATGGACGCGCTCCTTGCCGAGCGGCGCCGAGGCGAGCGGCAGCGGCTCGGCGACCGAGACGAGCGCGCCCACGGCCACGGTCAGGCCCGCGATCGCGAGGATCGCGCGGCCGCCGCACAACAGACCCGCGAGCGCGATCTGAAAGACGAGGAACGCAGCAAACGGGTTCCCCGTGCCACCCGTGACCCACAGGACGGCGCCGAGGGCGAGGACGTCGAACGCGATCTGACCGGCGACGAGGCGTCGCTCGTGGCGCAACATGCGGCCGAACCCGAACGCGAAGGCGCCGTTCAGGATCACCAGCACGCCCAGGATCAGGAACACCGGGCCGACGGCGAGCTCGGGGACGAACCATCTCCCCGTCGCTGTGGTGGCGCCCATGCCGAGGATCGCGAGCCAGCGGAGCTGGATCAACCACCGGGCCGCCATCCCCTCGGGGATGGGATCCGCGCTCGAGAGGACGTCCCGGACGAAGAATCGTCCTCCGGGGGCTGCGGCGTTCGACACGCGCGCCGTCCCCGGCTCGACGATCTCGATGGGGGGGACGGAGACGCGGGCCGACATCGGGTCGCCAGACTATGGCGAGTCGGAACCCGGTGTCGAGCGGTTCGCGGCTCCGAGGGGCTCGGGGAGGTGGGGGTCGCGGCTCGGCTTGTCCGAACGCGGCCCCCGAGCGGGCGCGGGAGGGATCAGTGTTTGGCGGGGACCGCGGCGGGCGCGGCCGAACCGGCGGCCGGAGCGGCCGAACCGGCGGCCGGAGCGGCCGAGCCGGCGGCGGCGGGCGCGGCCGCCTCCTTGGGAATGGCGACGTCGCCGATGCGCTGGCCCTTGAACGGGTCCTTGATGTCGATCGGGTTGTGCGCCTCGATCGACTCGGCTTCTCCGCGGTACTGCGTGTCGCTCATCGTGATGCCGATGAAGACGGCCAGGAAGATGAGGGCGGAGATGAAGATGATCGAGTGGAACTTCTGGTCCCACCTGAGGTGCATGAAGATGAGCGCGACGACCGACGCCTTGATCGTGGCGATCAGGAGGGCGACGATCAGGTTGCCCGTGTGGCCGATGTCCACGTAACTCGCCGCCACGGTGACGACCGTGAGGAAGAGCAGCGTGGCGAACGTGGCGATGTAGACCTTGAACGGCAGCACGTGCGGGACGTGATCGCCGTTCGCGCTCCCGTGACCGTGACCGTGGTCGTGCTCTGCGTGCGAGGTGCTCATGTGCGCTCTGCTCCGGGGTTCAGCCGACCAGGTAAAGGAGCGGGAAGAGGAAGATCCAGACGAGGTCGACGAGGTGCCAGTAGAGGCCGACGTTCTCGACCGGCGCGTAGTAACGGCTGGAGAACTCGTTCTTCTGGTTCCGGAGGAGGATCCAGAGGATGAGGCCCATGCCGATGACCACGTGGACGCCGTGGATCCCGGTCATCATGAAGTAGATGGCGAAGAAGATGCCCGGATGACCGGACGCGAAATCCGCCGCCGTGAAGTTCCCGCCGGGCAGGAGCCCGTCGTGGATCTTGTGGCTGTACTCGAAGTACTTGACCACGAGGAACATCGCCGCACACGCGAGGGTGATCGCGAGCAGGGCGGTGGTCTTCTTGGTCTCGCTCTTCTGCGCGGAGCGCACCGCGAGCGCCATCGTGAAGCTCGAGGTGATCAGCACGATGGTGTTGATACCGCCCATCACGCGATCGAGGTGGTGGTGCGCCTCGACGAACGACGGGAAGTACTTGCTCCGGAAGATGGCGAAGGCGCAGAACAGGCCGCCGAACAGCAGGATCTCCGTCACCAGGAAGAGCCACACGCCCATTCGACCCGCGTCGAACTGCGTGTCCGCCTTGTCGAAGTGGTGGGCGACGTGGAACTGGGGGGAGAGCTTCTGCTCCCCGGCGCCGCCCAAAGCCTCGGCTTTCGCGCTCATCAAGCAGTCTCCTCAGCGGGACGCTCGTACGCGTCCAGCGTCACGATGGGGGCCTTCTCGAAGTTCTCCGTGATCGGCGGCGACTGCGTCTGCCACTCGAGCGTCGTGCTGTCCCACGGGTTCGCCGGCGCGGGCGCGCCGTTCTTGAGCGAGCGCGCGAGGCAGATGAACGTGATGAGGAAGCCCGTGCCCAGGACCCACGAGCCGTACGTCGAGAACGCGTGCAGCGGCTGGAACTGGTCGAGGTAGTTGTAGTAGCGGCGCGGCATGCCACGCGTGCCGAGGATGAACTGGGTGAAGAACGTCCAGTTGAAGCCGATGAACGTGAGGGCGAAGCCCACGCGCGCCAGCTTCTCGTCGTACATCTTTCCCGTCATCTTGGGCCACCAGTGGTGGAGGCCGCCGAAGAACGCGATCGCCGTGCTGCCCATCATCACGTAGTGGAAGTGGGCGACGACGAAGTACGTGTCGTGCAGGTGCAGGTCGACGCTCAGCGTGCCGAGGAAGAGGCCCGTCAGGCCGCCGATCGCGAAGAGGAAGAGGAACCCGATGCCGTAGAGCATCGGGACCGTGAACCGGATCGACCCGCCCCAGAGCGTGCCGAGCCAGTTGAACATCTTCACGCCGCTCGGGATGGCCACGAAGAACGTGAGGAAGGAGAAGATCGCCGAGGAGAGCTCGCTCTGCCCCGAGACGAACATGTGGTGGCCCCACACGAGGAACGACACGAGGGCGATGGCCACGCTCGAGAACGCGATCGCCTTGTACCCGAACACGCGGCGCTTCGAGTGCGTCGTGAGGATCTCCGTCGCCACGCCCATGCCCGGCAGGATCATGATGTAGACGGCCGGGTGGCTGTAGAACCAGAAGAAGTGCTGGAAGAGGACGGGATCACCGCCGAGCGTCGGATCGAAGATGCCGATGTGGAAGGCGCGCTCGAAGATGAGGAGCAGCAGCGTGATGCCGAGGACCGGCGTCGCGAGCACCTGGATGATGCTGGTCGCGTAGAGCGACCAGAGGAAGAGCGGCATGCGGTACCAGCTCATCCCCGGGGCCCGCAGCTTGTGCAGCGTCACGATGAAGTTGAGCCCCGTCAGGATGCTCGAGAACCCCATCACGAAGACGCCGAACGTCGCCGAGATGACCGACGTCGTCGACACGCCGGAGGCGTAGGGGACGTAGAAGGTCCAGCCCGTGTCCACGCCACCCGTCACGATCGCCGCGAGCATGAAGACCGCGCCGATCCAGAACAGGTACAAGCTCAAGAGGTTGAGCTTGGGGAAGGCCACGTCCTTCGCGCCGATCATCAGCGGCAGGAAGAAGTTGCCGAGCGACGCCGGGATCGACGGGATGATGAAGAGGAACACCATCGCCGCGCCGTGCAGCGTGAACGCCTGATTGTACATCGTGGCGTCCATGATCGTCTTCTTCGGCGTCAGGAGCTCGAGACGCACCAGCAAGGCGAAGATGCCGCCGAGGCCGAAGCCCACGAGCACCGACACCAGGTACATGATGCCGATGCGCTTGTGGTCGACCGTCGTCAGCCAGGACCAGACGCCCGCAGTTTGGTTCAGGTAGTTTTTGCCTCGAACTTCGGGCGCGTGCCCGAGTTCGTCGACCGTAGCCGTATTTGCCATGATCGAGCCTCCGATTCCCTACTGGACCGTCTTCAGGTACGCGATGAGCGCGTCGATGTCCGTTTCCTTGAGCAGGCCCTTGTAGGTCGGCATCACCGCCGGATACCCCTGGACCACCTTCTTGTTCGGCTCGAGCAAGCTCTCGCGGATGTAGTTCTCGTCGACCTTCACCGACGAGCCGTCCGCGATCTGCTCGGTCCGACCAAAGATGCCCTTGAACGTGGGGCCCTGGATGCGGGACCCATCGAGCGAATGGCAGGTGTTGCAGCTACGCGTCGTGAAGAGCTTCTTGCCGAGCTCTGCCGGGGGAAGCGGCTTCTCCCCGGGGAGGAGGCCGGTCTCCTGCCAGTTGTCGTAATCGGCCTTCTCCATCACCCGGACCTTGGCCATCATGTCCGAATGACCGACGCCGCAGTACTCCGTGCAGAACAGCACGGTCTCGCGGTTCTCGATCGCCTCGAACCAGACGGTCGTGTACATGCCCGGCACGACGTCCTGCTTCACCCGGAACTCGGGCACGAAGAAGCTGTGAAGGACGTCCTTCGAGCTCATGATGAGCTTCACGGGCTGGCCCTTGGGCACCACCAGCTCGTTCACGCTCACGTTCCCGTTCGGGTACGTGAACGTCCACATGTACATCTCCGCCGTCGTGCGGATCTCGAGCGCATTGCCCGGCGCGACCATCGCCTTCATCCAGCCCTTGAGGCCCACGAAGAAGAGGCCGATCACGAGGATCGTCGGGATGATGGTCCAGGAAATCTCGAGCGTCGTGCTGTGGGTGACGTCGCTGAGCTTGTCCTTCGGGCCGCGTCGCTTGTACTTCCACATGAAGTACGCGAGCGCTCCCATCAGGGCAACGAACATCACGACATCCAGCCAGTAGACGATGTAGTACGCAGTATCGATTTCCTCTGCGATCGTCGAAGACTGTTTCGGCATCCAGAACGAGCCGAGGTCGATCGGGTCAAACGTCATGCCAGAGCTCCATCCGCCGACTTCGACGCGCGGCGACGCTCACGCCGCCAGAACCCGAGGAGCATACCCCCGAGTCCCAGCACTGTGAACGCGCCACCCGCCTTCATCAGACGCCTCGTCGCGAGGACGTACTTGTTTTCGCCGGAATCGTAATGAAAGCAGAACAGGAGCACGCGACCCCACGCGGTCGCGAGCTTGCCCTGCGACGCCTCGAGCAAGGACAACTTCAAGTCGTTCGAGGCAAAGTTGAGCCCGTACAGCGTCCGCGAGAGCTTGCCCTCGGGCGTGAATACGAAGGCCCCTGCCGCGTGCGCATACTGCTGCGTCGCCTCTTCCCAGCGGTACCGGAAGCCCACCGCGTCGGCCAACCGACGCACCTGGGCCTCCTCCCCCACCAGGAACTCCCACCCACGCTCCCCCACGGGACGCCCATACGCGCCGACGTACACGTCGCGCTTCTTGCGGGCCATCTCGGGGGTGTCGCGAGGATCGAAGCTCACGACGACGACGCGGTACTCCTTGCCCGCCGTCCAATCGAGGCCCTTCATGCCCTGCATCAGGCCATTCACGACCAGCGTGCAGAGCATCGGACACTCGTAATACGCGAGCACCAGGATCACCGGGTGCTCGCCGTCGAGGTAGCTGCCCAGCGTGACGTCGCGCCCCTCTTGATCTCGGAGCTTCACGTCCGCCGGAAGGTCGGCGCCGGGTCGCTCCTCGATGTCCACACCAACGAGCTCCTTCGGCAACGCCGGATCCCCCGCGAGCGCCCGCGAAGCCGGCGCAAGCGTGACCACGGCCGCCGTGAGCGCGGCAGCGAAGAACATAAGGAAGCGGCCCGGACGAACCATCACTGCTTGGGCTCCTCGGGCTTGTCCTCGGGCTTCTTGTCCGTGGCCTCGCCCTTCTTCTCGCCCTTCTCCTCGACCTTGGCGCCGTCCTTCTTCTCCTCGACCTTGGCGCCGTCCTTCTTCTCCTCGCCCTTGTCCTCGCCCTTGTTCTCCTCGGGCTTGTCCTGCTGGGGCGCGGGGGCCGGCTCCTCCTTCAAGGGCTCGGGCGCCGGCTGCCGATAGGCCGCGATCGTGAGCTCCATCGCGCGATCCGTCGGGATCCGCACGACGCCGTCCTTCTTGCTCACCCACTGGTAATGCGTGAGCTTCTGCTGCTCGGCGGCGCGAAGCGCCCGAAGGTCGCTCGACTGGAGCGAGAGGACCTTCTCGTGGAGCTCGCTGTCCACGTAGTAGTTGAAGATCTCGCGCACCGCGACGCACATGACCACCACGACCACGCAGGTGACGACCGTGACGAGCGCGATCAGCCCGTTGCGGGGCCTGTCGTCCTCGACCGGGTCGTGCCCGCCGTGCCCGTGGCCGCCGCCGTGCGCCTCGTCGCCGTGACCCGCGTCGTGCGCGGAAGCCTCGGCGCCGTCCTCGCGCTCCTCGGAGGTGGATTCCTCGTCGCTCGAGGACACCTTCGAGGTCTCCTCGGCAGCGGCCTCCGCGCGGCCCTGGTTCTTCTTCTTCTTCTTGCTCATGGATTGTCCACCTTCACGGTCTCGGCGAGCCGAGGATCACGGAGCGGGTAGAGCGGTCCCTGCGCAGCCTGCCGCGCAACCAGGAACGCCGCGATGCCGAGCGGACCGAGCAGGCCGCAGATGTCCACCACGCTGAAGTGGAAGTGGTGGTCGAACGTCGGCATGACGAGCCAGTAGAGGTCGACATAGTGCATGACCAGCATGATCACCGCGCCGAGCGAGAGCACCGCCCCGTGCCGCTTCGCGTGCCGCGAGAGCAACAGCAGGAACGGGATCACGAAGTGGCCGAAGAAGATCGCGAGGCTCACCTTCGCCCACCCCGCGTCGTCCCAGCGGTGGTGGTACCAGATCGTCTCCTCGGGGATGTCGGCGTACCAGATCAGCAGGAACTGCGAGAAGCCGATGTACGCGAAGAAGATGACGAACCCGTGGAGCAGCTTGCCGATGTCGTGCCGATGCTCGACCGTGCTGATCTTGCGGAAGTAGCCGCGCTGCTGGAGCTGCACCGTGATGAGCGCGAGCACCGACAGCGAGCTCGTCGCGCAGCCCGCGAACACGTACACGCCGAAGATGGTCGAGTACCAGTGCGGGTCGAGGCTCATCACCCAGTCGAACGCCGCGAACGTCGTCGTCAGGGCGAAGAGGATCATCGCCGGGGCGCTCGCCGCCTGCATCTTCTCGGTGAGCTTGAGGTCCCCGCTCTCGTCCTGCGCCCGGCTCGTGCGGACGAAGTAGAGCCCGAGGGCCGCCCACACCACGAGGTAGAGCACCGACCGGCCATAGAAGAACGACGGGTTCAGATACCCCGCCTTCTTCTGGAGGAGCGGATCCGTCGCCGCCTGGGGCCCCATCCAGTGATGGTAGAGGTCGTGCGCCCAGAGGAAGATCGGGATCGCGAGCACCGCGACCGCAGGGAGCAGGCTCGCGAGCCACTCCATCTGCCGCCGCGCCGCCACCGACCAGCCCGCTCGCGCGAGGTGCTGGACCAGCACGAAAAACAGGCCGCCGAGCGCGATCGTCGCGACGAACAGGAAGCCGACGAGGTACGAGAACGCGAACCGCTTCGCGTCCATCGCATACCCGGCGCCCGCCGCCACGACGCCCACGACCGCGAGCCCCATGCCCGCCTTCGTGAGCGTGTCGCCCACGTCTTTCGGGAGCTTCCGAGCGTCGTCGGTCTTCGCCTTGCCGCCCGAGGCCCGACCTGCGGTCATCGCCGCCGCCTGGCTCATTGCGCGTCTCCTTCCGGCTCGATCGCGCTGCGCTTCTCGGCAGGCACGTCGTCGATCGAGGCATGCTGGCTCTTGCCGAGCACCCTCACCCACGTGACGATGGCCCACCGGTCGGCCACCGGGATCTGCTTGCGATAGCCCGGCATGTTGCGGACGCCGTGCGTGATGGTGTCGAAGACCTGCCCGTCCGGCATCGTGAGGACACGCTCCGACGCGAGATCGACCGGCGGGGGGAACCCGCGCTGCACCACCATCCCGCGGCCGCTGCCCGACATGTCGTGGCAGGGCGCGCAGTAGATGTTGAAGCGCTCCTCGCCGCGGCGGACGAGCTTCTCGTCCACCTCGGTCGGCACCCGCTTGACGAACTCGCCCTTCGCGTCCTTACCGCGGTAATACGCGTCGTCCTCGTTCAGGTAGCCGACCGGCACCGTCCCGTCGACGAGCGGACGCATCGCGCGGCCGTCCTCGAAGAGCGGGCTCGCCTCACCCCACTGGTACTTGGGCTGCCAGTCCATGTCTCCGAAGACATGGACCGGCGGTTCCTCGCCTTTGCCGCCGCGACAGCCGACGAGGGCCAGCGCGAACAGCAGGAATGCGGCGGGCCTCATTCCGTGACCTCCACGATCTCGCGCGCGCCGAGCTCCTCGAGGAGCTTCTTCGTCTTCGACGCGTCGTATTTGGGGTCCTTCGCCTCGACGGTGACGAAGAACGCGTCGTCCGTCGCCCGCGGGAAGGACGGGTGCTTCATCGACGGGTGGTAGAACATCGGCAGGCGGTTGATGCCCCACATGCCGAAGAACGCACCAAACGCCGAGAAGAGCACGGTGAGCTCGAACATGATCGGGATGTACGCCTGCCACGAGAACGACGGCTTGCCGCTGATGACGAGCGGGTAGTCGACCGAGACGAACCACGTCAGCGCGATCGCGCTGAGCAGACCCGTCGCGCCACACGACAGCACGATCCACGGCATCTTCGACGGAGGCAGCCCCATCGCCTTCTCGAGGCCGTGCACGGGGAACGGCGTCTGCGCGTCGAAGTGCTTGTACCCGGCGTTCTTGAGCTTCTCACACGCGTGCATCAGCTCGCCCGGCGTGAGGAAGTAGCCCATGAGGCCGAACGGCTTCGCCGACTCTTCCTCGAGCTCTTCGTGACGATGAGCCTTATCCACGGGACTCCTCCTCGTCCTTCTCCGAGTCGTTCGAAGCCTCCTCGCCCTCGTCGCCCTCGTCCTCGTTGCTCTCGTCGGCCTTCGCGCTCGCCTCCTCGTGGTGGTCGTCGTGCGCGTCGTGCCCATGGTCGTCGTGACCGCCGTGACCCGCGTGCGGATCCGCCTGCGGCATCACGCCCTTCACCTCGCTGATCGCCACCGCCGGGAGGAACCGGAGGAAGAGCAGGAACAGCGTGAAGAAGAGGCCGAACGACCCGAGGAACGTCGAGATGTCGAAGAGGCTCGGCCGGAAGTAGGTCCAGCTCGAGGGGATGAAGTCGCGGTGGAGGCTGGTCACGATGATGACGAAGCGCTCGAACCACATGCCGATGTTCACGAAGATCGAGATCACGAACATCGCCGGGATGCTGGTCCGGATGCGCTTGAACCAGAAGAGCTGCGGCGAGAAGACGTTGCAGCTCCACATGGTCCAGTACGCCCACTTGTACGGACCAAACGCGCGGTTGATGAACGCGAAGCGCTCGTACTCGTTACCGCCGTACCAGGCGATGAAGTACTCGATCGCGTAGGCGTAACCGACCATCGTCCCCGTGAGGAGGATGATCTTGTTCATGTTCTCGAGGTGCTTGATCGTGATCAGGCCCTCGAGACCGTACGCCTTGCGCGCGAGCACCATCAGCGACACGACCATCGCGAAGCCGCTGAAGATGGCGCCGGCGACGAAGTACGGCGGGAAGATCGTCGTGTGCCAGCCCGGCATGATCGACACGGCGAAGTCGAACGAGACGATCGTGTGCACCGAGAGGACCAGCGGCGTCGAGAGGCCCGCCAGGATCAGGTAGGTCTTCTCGTAGTTCAGCCAGTTCTTGTGCGACCCGCGCCAGCCGAGCGAAAAGATGCCGAGCACGATCGAGCGGACCTTCGTCTTCGCGCGATCACGCAGCGTCGCGAGGTCCGGCACGAGGCCGACGTACCAGAACAGGATCGAGACCGTCGCGTACGTCGAGATCGCGAACACGTCCCAGAGCAGCGGGCTCTTGAAGTTCGGCCACATGCTCATCTGGTTCGGTATCGGGAAGAGCCAATACGCGAACCACACGCGGCCGACGTGGAACACCGGGTAAATCGCGGCGGACATGACGGCGAAGATCGTCATCGCCTCGGCCGCGCGGTTGATGCTCGTGCGCCACTTCTGCCGGAACAGGAAGAGAATGGCGCTGATCAGCGTGCCGGCGTGGCCGATGCCGATCCAGAAGACGAAGCCGGTGATGTCCCAGGCCCAGAAGACCGTGTTGTTCAGACCCCAGATACCGAGGCCGTCCGCGACGAGCTTACCGAGCGAGCCGAGCAGGATGAGCAACACGCTCATCGCGACGCCCAGAAGGACCAGCCAAGTGGGGGTCGTCTTCTTCTCGACGATTCCCGCGACCGTCTCGGTCACCGCGTTGAAATCGCGGTGGCCGAGGACGAGTGGAGCACGCTTGCCGGGCGTGTCTTCTTGCAGGGCGGCGGTGGTCATGCCCCCTCCAGCTCAGGGTTGGGGTTCTTGATCTTGGCGAGGTACGACGTGCGCGGGCGGATGTTCAGCTCCTCGAGGAGCTTGTATCCGCGCGGCAGGGCGGCCCGCTTGGCCACCTCGCTCTGCTTGTCGTTGAGATCGCCGAAGTGGATGGCCTGCGCCGGGCAAGCCGCCTGGCACGCCGTCACCACCTCACCGTCGCGGAGGCGATCACGCCCCTCCGCCTTCGCGGCGATCTTCGCGCGGTTGATGCGCTGCACGCAGTACGTGCACTTCTCCATCACGCCTCGGCCTCGCACCGTGACGTCGGGGTTCATCTGCATCTTGTGCTGCTCGATCGTGTCCTTCGTGTAGTCGAAGTAGTTGAACCTTCGGACCTTGAAGGGGCAGTTGTTCGCGCAGTACTTCGTGCCGATGCACCGGTTGTACGTCATCTCGTTCAGCCCCTCGGGGCTGTGCGTCGTCGCCGCGACCGGGCAGACCTCCTCGCACGGAGCGTTCTCGCAGTGCACGCACATCATCGGCTGCGCCACGCTCGTCGGCTCGTCGAGGTTCGTCCCTTCGTAGTAGCGGTCGATGCGGATCCAGTGCATCTCGCGCGTGCGCCCCACGCTCTCCGCGCCGACGATCGGGATGTTGTTCTCCGCCTGGCAAGCGACGCTGCAAGCGTTGCAGCCGATGCAGGCCGAGAGGTCGATCGTCATGCCCCAGGCATGGCCCTGGTCGTACTTCCGCTCCTCGAAGAGGCTCAGGTACTTCTTCGGCGGCGGGACGACCTGCGGGCTCTCCTGGTACTTGACGTACGAGGCCTCGTGCACGAGCGGACGGCCCTCCGTGAGGAAGTGCTCCTGCGTCCGCGCGAGCTTCGCCACGCCGCCCGCCTTCGTGATCGACGCGCCGTCGGCGACGTGGAAAGCCGCGCTCGTGCGGAGCACGCCCGTCTCGACGCCGATGTTCTTGCCGACCCGACCGACCACGCTCCGGCCCTGACCGACGGTCAGGAGGATCGTCCCGTCCGCCTGCCCCGGCTGCACGAGCGCAGGGAGCGTCACGCTCGCGCCGTTCGCGCTCACCGTGACGAGATCCCCGTCGGCCACGCCGAGGCCCTTCGCCGTCGCCGGCGAGAGGGACGCGACGTTGCCCCAGGTGAGCTTGCCCATCGGATCGGGCAGCTCCTGCAGCCAGCCGTTGTTCGCGTAACGGCCGTCCCAGGTGTGGAAGTCGGGCTCGAAGACGACCTCGAGGTCGCCCTTCGGCGCCACGGCCTTCTGCGCCTTGATCGCCGCGCCGATCTTCGCCGCGTCGAGCTCCGCCGTCTCGGCCTGGAAGGCGCTGTCCTTCCAGAGCCCATCGTGCAGCGCGCGCCGGAAATCACGCTCGAAGTCGGCGACCAGCGACTCCGCCCCACGCCAGCTCGCGCGGACGAGGTCGTAGCCCTTGCGCGTGCCGCCGAGGAGGACCTCGAGGATCTCCGCGTCGGTCTTGCCGCCGTACATCGGCGCGATGAGCGGCTGGATGATCGCGCCCGTGCCGTCCTCGGCGCGGGTGTCACCCCAGCTCTCCAGCGCGTGCGCGCGGTTCAGGTGCCACGCCGCGGCCTTGCCCGTCTCGTCGACGTGCGTGCCGACGTGGACCAGCGTCTTGGCCTTGGTGATCGCGTCCCGAACGTCCGCGGGCGCGTTGAACACGGGGTTGCCGCCGAGCACGAGCAGCGTGTCGATCGCCCCCGCCTGGAGGTCCTTCCCGAGCGCCGCGACCTCGGCCGGTCCGCCCTTCACCTCGTCGAGCGGCTTCACGAACTTCACGGTCTTGCCGACCGCGCCGATCGTCCGATGGAGCGCGTTCACCAGCGCGTGCACCGCCGCCGGCTGCTTGCGACCGACGAGGATCACGACCGCGCCATTACGCTTGGCGACGTCGTTCGCGATGGCCTTGACCATCTTCGCCGCCTGCGGATCCAGCGCGGGAGCGCCGCCGAGCGCCGAGGCGATCTCCGCGGGCAGCTCCGCCTTCGCGGCCGAGGCGATCTCCTGCGCGAGCGCGAAGGCGATCGCCGGGATCTTCCGGCTCTGCACGCGCATCCGGTGATCCGCGTTCGTCCCCGTGACCGAGAAGGCGCTCTCGATCGCGTAGAAGCGGTTCATCGGCTTCTGCTTGTTCTCGGGGTTGCGACGCGACGTGAAGGCGCGCGCGTTCTTCACCGCGGCGCCGTCCGTGAGCAGGAAGTCCGCGTCGAGCGAGACCACGACGTCGGCCTCGCCGAGGTCGTAGACCGGCACGATCGCCTTGCCGAACGCGAGCTTCGCGCCCTCCTCGGCTGCGTCACGACCAAACGCCTCGTAACGCACGACGCGGGCGTCGGGCATCAGCTTGAGGAGCGCGTCGAGCTGCGCGGCCAGCGTGGGCGAGCGATGATCCTCGACGAGGACCGCGAGGCCCTTGCCGTTTTTCTTCTTCGCGTCATCGCCGAGCTTGCGCAGGAAGGAGCTCGCCTCGTCCCACGTGCGCGCCTCGCCCTTCTCCTGCGGGCTCTGGCTGCGATCGGGATCGTAGAGGTCGAGCACCGACGCCTGCACGAACGTGCTGGTCGAACCCAGGCTCTCGGGGTGGCGCGGGTTGCCCTCGATCTTCGTCGGCCGACCCTCGTGCGTCTCGACGACGAGGCCGATCGCGGAGCCTTGCAGCGGCATCGCGGTCGAGAAGAAGAGCGGCCTGCCGGGGACGATTTCTTCCGGCGCGCGCGCGTAGGGGACGATGACCTCTTCCGGCCTGCGGCAGGCCGCGAGGCCGCCGAGGGCCATCGAGGCGCCCATGATGGTGAGGAAGCTACGACGGCTCGTCCCTTGCGGAGGCTCTGCGGCGCCCTCCGGGAACTCGCGCGTGAGATCCTCTGCGAACGACGGCGACTTCTCGAACTCGTCGACGCTCCGCCAGTAGTTCTTTCCGGACGTATCCGGCTCGATGGGATACGGAGCTCGCTTCATCGGTGGCACCCCGAGCAATGAACGGGAGGCGAGACCTTGCGCTGAGACGGCGGCGCCGCGAGGTTCGCGACGCTCGCCGGCACGGTCTCGTCGACCATCTTGGTGATGTCCTTCGGATCGCGGAGGTGAGGCTCCGGGTTCCGATGACAGTCGAGACACCAGCCCATCGAGAGCGGCTGGGCCTGACTCACCTTGATCATCTGGTCGACGCGCCCGTGGCAGCTCTGGCAAGCCACCCCCGCGGTCGCGTGGGCCTGGTGGTTGAAGTACGCGTAGTCCGCCAGGTTGTGGACGCGCACCCAGGGGATGGGGTTCCCCGTCGCGTAGCTCTCCCGCACGGGGAGGAGCTTTTGACTATCCGTCTTCACCTTCGAGTGGCAGTTCATGCACGTCTCGGTGGGAGGGACGGACGCTTGGGCGCTCTTGTCGACGGCCGTATGACAGTAACGGCAGTCGATGCCGAGATCGCCGGCATGAAGCTTGTGGCTGTAGTCCACCGGTTGCGTGGGGGTGTAGCCAACTTCGACGTGCTTGTTGGTACCGTAGTACCAGAGGCCGCCGGCAGCCGCGGTGCCAAGCGGAGCAAGTACGAAGGCGGCTACCATCGGCAGCACCCGGTTGGACCACTTTGGGAATAGGTATCTCGCCATGTGGACGCTCGATCATCGGGAATTCCCGACGACGCGGGCGGGTTTTGCCGTCCCCAGCCGACGAGGGCAAGATGGCAAAGCGCCGCACGGCTGCGGCAACCTGCCGCACCCCCTCCCTTACGGTCCGACGAACGGTTGGTCAGGCCACAGGTTGACGGGGATTTGATGGGAGAAGAACGTTCCGTAGGGGGACGTTCGAGGTTCGCCGGGTCCTGCGTGGCTTCGGGGTCGAGCGAGAAAAACGCCCTCCCTCCCCTGCCCCGCTACTGCTGGGCGAGGCGCCAGAGCAGGTACGCGTCCGACTTCATCCCCTCGGGGATCGACTCCATCGGATCCCGCGACAAACGCGCCATCGCCTCGGGATCTTTTGCGCCGTCCTCCGCGGTCCCGGCGGCGACGAGGGCCTCGACCTCGGGCGTCGGCGGCAGATCGACCATCAGGTGGATCCGCGGCGGACCCAGGTTCTCCGCGCCGTGCGGCACGCTGTTGTTGAAGGCCCACGCGGTGCCCGCGGGCAGATGCAGGAAGCGGCCCGCGACGCAAAGGCGCGCGGCGGGCGTCGTGATCAGCGGGACGTGGAAGCGGTGGTGCTCGTCCCAGTGCGGCGTGTTGTCGACGTGCAGATGGATGCGCGAGTCCGGCGGGCTCAGGCCGAGCCAGGCCGAGACGGGGCGCGCGGGGAACGCCGTGTCGAGCAGCTCGCGCAGCCGCGGCAGGGGCGCGAGCGCCGGCGCGTCGATGCCGCCGCCGCTCGTGAGCCGACTGCCCGGCCATCCGCGCTCCTGCCCGCCGCGCAGGATGCAGAACGAGGTGCCGAGGTGCCACTTCCACTGGCTCGGCAGCCAGTCGATGTTCGCCGCCTCGATCTCGGCGACGATCGGCCCGACGTCGAGCGTGAGCGGCAGCCGCAGGAAACGATAGGACTTCGCGAGCGCGCGTGGGCTCGGCACGTGACGCCTCTGGTACATCCGCTCTCCCGCTGTGGAGGGCGAGCATCGAAAGCCGACGCGCGTGATCCTGTCAAGATTTGCGCGCGACGCGAAACGGCTCGAACACGGCGGAGAGCTCGTCGTCGCTGCGAGCGATCTCGCCCCGCGTGGATCTACCGATCCGGGTGGTCTCGTGAGCGGCCCGCGTGATCGCCTCGCGCTCGTCGTGCGAGAGGCCGGCGACGAGCGTGACGATGTCGTCGACGTGATCCGCGTCGGTGCCGGCGGCGCTGTGCACGCGCAGGCATCGCGTGGCGTCGATCCCGTCCGGGATCACGGCCGCGACGGCGCGCACCTCGGCCGCGCTACGCGTCGCGGCGAGGCGCTCGAGCGCGAACGCGTAACCCACGCACCGCGCGGGATCTCCCGGGCCGCGCACGAGCGACGTGAAGAAATCCACGAGCGCCCTCGCGGTCTCTGGCACGTGCGCGGCGACGAG
Organism: Polyangium spumosum; assembly: GCF_009649845.1. Classification (NCBI taxonomy): domain Bacteria; kingdom Pseudomonadati; phylum Myxococcota; order Polyangiales; family Polyangiaceae; genus Polyangium; species Polyangium spumosum. Next base: position 53,538 of record NZ_WJIE01000008.1, on the reverse strand, counting down.
CGCGCGGCCGTCGTACCCGAGCGACACGAGATCCCGCAGCGCGAGCTCGTCGTGCCCTCGCTCGTCGCGTGACTTCTCGTCCGCCCACGCCGCGAGCGCCGCGCGCCCCTCCGCTTCGAAGCGCGCGCGCGCCTCGATCATCAGCGGAGGCGTCGCGTGCGTCGTGTGGAAATACCCGGCGAGGCGGTGGATCCATCCGGGCAGCGTGAGCGCTCGGCGCGGCGGCGCGGGGCCCTCGCGTTGCGCGACGCCCACCGCGCCTTCGAGCAAGTGCCGCGTGGCCGCGAGGCTCACGGGGCCCTCGGGTGGGATGGTGAACGGGCCTCCGAACGCCGACGTGTCCTCGTGGAGGAACGCGCGCGCGCCCGTCGCGACCACGACCTTGCCTGGCGCGATACGCGCCCACGTGATGTCGGAATCCTGCACGGCTCACAGCACGAATAACCCATCGGGCGCGTGGCTTCCAGGCGCGCGCGCTCTCGTGGTAATCGACGTCGACCATGGGCATCGAGCGTCGCGACGTCGTCGTCCTCGGCGGAGGTCCTGCAGGCAGCACCTTCGCCGCCATCCTGAAGAAGTACGAGCCGGGCCTCTCGGTCACGGTCCTCGAGAAGGCGCGCTTCCCGCGTTACCACATCGGCGAGTCCCTCATCCCCGCCGTGAACCCCGTGCTGCGGGATCTCGGCATCTACGACGATCTCCCTCGCGCGGGCTTCATCCGCAAGATGGGCATCACCTTCGTCTGGGGCCGCGATCGCGCGCCCTGGGACGCCGACTACCTCAAGCTCGGCGACGTGCGGATCCACGACGGCGCCGAGGTGCTGAACGTGCTCGGCCAGGACTTCTCGAAGCTCTTGCGCCGCCCCGAGGAGCGCGACGAGACCTTCAACGCCTTCAACGTCCGGCGCGCCGAGTTCGACCAGATGATCATGAACCGCGCGCGCGACTTCGGCGCCGACGTGCGCGAAGGGACACGCGGCAAGGCCATCCACAAGGACGAACGTGGCCGCGTCACGGGCGTCGACTGGGAGGACGACGCGGGCCGCGGGGGCACGATCGAGACCTCGTTCGTGCTCGACGCGAGCGGGCAAGGCACGCGCTTCACGCCCGGCGGGCGTGTCTTCGATCCGAACATGAACAACTACGCGGTCTACGGCTACTGGTCCGGCGCCGAGTGGAAGGTGCTCTACCGGGGCACGCGCGACCGGACGAACGTGTTCATCTGCTCGGTCGACAAGGGCTGGATCTGGTACATCCCCGTCGCGCAGGATCGCATCAGCGTCGGCGTCGTGACGAACACGACGCACTTCAAGGACGCGCTCCAGAGCCAGGATCCCGAGGCGTTTTACCACGAGACGATCCAGGGCTGCGACGAGGTGCGGGGGCTCCTCTCGCGGGCGACGCTGCGCGACGACTTCATCGGCGGAGGCAAGCGGATCTCGGTGACGCGTGACTGGTCGTCGTGGGCGAAGAGCCCCATCGGCCCGGGCTGGGCCACGGCGGGAGACGCGGCCATCTTCGTCGATCCGATCCTCTCGTCCGGCGTCACGCTCGCCATGCAGAGCGGCCATCGCGCGGCGTACACGCTCCGCACGGCGCGGGCGCGCGAGGACCTGCCCGAGGACGCGCTCTGGCGCGCGTATGCCGACTACATCCGCGGCGAGGCGGGCTCGTTCTTGCGGCTCGCGCGGTACTTCTACGGCAACAACAAGGCGGCGCCCTCGTGGTGGTGGGAGGCGCAGCGGCTCGTCAACGCCTCGGGCGCGCTCGCCGTCGACGATCGCCAGGCCTTCACCATGGCGAGCGCGGGCTTCTTCCCGACGCTACGCGCCGTCACGGACGACACGGTGATCCCGCTCGTCGCGGGCATCGCGGGCCTAGAGGGCGACGTGTACAACGTCTTCTACGACGACGGTTTGCCCCCGCCCGAGGCGCTGCCGAAGCACGTGATCGAGCACCTCGCGCGCTTCCGCCTCGCGCTCCGCACCGAGCCGATGGCGAGCGAGGGCAAGCCGACGGGAGAGCTCGACGTCTTCTACGATCTCGTCAGCGACGACGACGACTTCACGCACCGCACGCACGCCGCGCCGAGCAAGATCGCGCCCGCGCTCGGGCCCGTCGTCGAAGCGATGGGGCGCCACCGGGACGTCTCCTCCCTGCTCGACGAGGCGCCGCGGCTCCTGCCCGACGGCTACGCCTCCCCCGAGGCGATCCGCGCCGCCACGCTGCACGTCGTGCGCGCCGCCGCGAAGAAGGGTTTCGTCAAGCTCGCGCCGGGAGCCTCCGCTTGAGCGCCCACGCGCAACAGGAAGAGCTCACGCTCGTCTTCGTCCTGCACGAGCACGATCGCGAGTCGATCCGCCGCGTGGCGGAGGCGGCGAGCCACCCGGACGAGCACAAGCGCGCGCCGCACCTCGAGCGCGAGGAGCTGCGCAAGTTCGTCGTGCTCCCCTCGGACGAGCGCCGCGCCGTGCTCTCGTGGCTGGAGGAGCACGGCATGCCGCACATGGACGTGCGTAGCGTGTCGGGACAGACGATCTTCGTGAAGACCACGAAGGAGGCCGTGGGGCGCACGTTCGGCGCCGAGTGCCGGCGCTGGCTCGACGAGAGCGAGAAGGACGAGCGCACGCACACGCCCGTCGAGTGGCCGATCCCGCGGCAGCTCTCGCAGTACGTGCAGTCCGTGAAGGTCCGGCAGAGCGGCAACCGCGCGCGCAGCACGATGGTCGCGGACGCGGGCGCCGAGCACCCGATGCAGTTCCCCACGCTCGAGGGCGCGCGCGAGACCCTGCCCGAGCCCGGCTTTGGCCTCACGCCCGCGGACGTGCGCGAGATCTACCGCTTCCCCTCGATGACGGAGCTCGACGGCTCGGGCGAGACGATCGCGCTGCTCATGCTCGGCGGCGCGCTCGAGGAGAGTGACCTCTTCACGTTCTGGGACGCGCATGGGATCCCGCGTCCGCCCGAGATCAAGACGTACCACGTGGGATCACGCCCCTCGAAGGTGACGAGCGCGAACAAGCTCTACACGCTCGAGGCTGCGATGACGGTCCAGTGGGCGTCCGCGATGGCGCCGGGCGCGCGGATCCTCGTGTACTTCGTCGACCCGATGGTGATCGCCGACCCCTGGGCGACGTTCCTGCTCAAGGTGATCGGCGATCGCGAGAACGCGCCGACGATCGTGTCGACGAGCTGGATCACGCCCGAGCGCAGCTACTACCGCGTCCACGGGCGCAGGGTCGTGAGCGGCCTGCTCGATCAGGCCGCGGCGATCGGCGTGACGGTGATCAGCGCGGCGGGCGACTGGGGCGCGTTCGACGGCGTGCCGCGCACGATCAAGGACGGCAGGTACGTCGGTGACGCGCCCTGGCCCCACGGGGTCTTTCCTGCGGTCGAGGAGCGCGTGCTCTCGGTCGGCGGCACGATGATCACCGGTCGCGCGCCGCTCACGGAGATCGCTTGGAGCGGGCCGCCTCCGCCTGGTCTCGGCCGGGTCCTTCATTTCGTTCGGCTCGCTTCGAGCGGCGGCTTCTCGCGCGAGGTGCCCGTCCCGAAATGGCAAACCGACGCGATGAAGGGCTGGTACGCGCGTGGCGAGGGAGAACCTGCCGTCGTGCCTTACGGTCGCGGCTTCCCTGACGTCTCGCTCATGGCCTCTGGCTCCGCCGTGCAACGTGCGCCGGGCCAGCCGCTCACGATGCAGGGGTACCAGGCTGTCGCGTGTGGGCAGTGGGTCGACTATGCGGGTGGCACGAGCGTGGCTGCGCCGATCTGGGCGGCGATCGTGGCGCTCATGAACCAGGCGCGCCGGGCGGCTGGGCTTGGGCGCGTGGGGTTCGTCAATCCGCTCCTCTACGCGTTGCGCAAGGAGAAAGCCTCCCCGTTCCGCGAGATCTCCGAGGGCAGCACGGACGTCGCCATGAACGTGCTCAACGCGCACGGCAAGGCGGTGATCCACAGACTGTCTGGTTACTCGGCGGCCCCTGGCTGGGACCCTGCGACGGGGCTCGGCGTCCCTGACGTCACGCGCCTCATCGAGCTCGTCACCCGGCGAGACAAGCGACCCTGACGTCACCCTGCTGGATGAACTGCGCATCGCGCAGTTCATCCACTTTCGGTCCAGGCCGTGCCTGGTCCGGGTCCAGGGGTGGACAACCCCTGGTCGGGGGTTCGGGGGTGGAAACCCCCGTCCCTCTTCTCAGAACCCCGGGTCGTAGTCGTGCAGCGGCGAGATATCGAGCGGCTTGACGGACACGTCCCCGGAGGGGGCTGCGGGCAGCACGATGTGGCGGCGTTCGGCGGTGTTTTCTGCGACCACGAAGCGCACGCCGGGGGGGATCTTGAAGCCGAGGTCGGCGAGGACCTTGTTCGGGTCGTCGATCAGCTTCTGGCGGAACTCGGGGTCCTGCCAGGCGCGGAGGACGGCGCGATCCCAGACGGCCAGGTTGGCCATCTCGTCGGCCGACATCTCGATGTGTTTCGTGTAGCTGGTCTTGTTCGTCATCGGAATTTTTCCCCGTTCACGGCGGACGACGCAATGCGCCGAGGATACCCACCGGGGGGGGCCTCGTCACGTATTTCCGACGACGCTCAGTCCGAGAGCAAACTTTCGAGCTTGGCTCGGCCTGCGGTGGGCTCACGGTTCTGGGTCTCCACGAGGGCGCGGAGCTGGTGTATCGCGTGGCCTTCCTGGATGGCGCGGCGGGCTCGGGCCACGCCTTCGGTGAGCGAGTCGACCTTGCCCATCAGCTTCAGGCTCGCGGCGGCGTTCAGGAGGAGCACGTCGACGATGGGACCTTCGAGCTTTCCGGCGAGGGCGCGGGCGAGGACGCGGGCGTTTTCTTCGGCCGTGCCGCGGGAGGCGATGGCTTCGAACGGGGCTTCGTGCAGGCCGGCGTCTTCGGGACGGATCGTGTACTCGCGGATCTCGCCGTTGGGGAGCAGCTCGGCGACGTGGGTGGGGCCGACGTTCCCGATCTCGTCGAGGTAGCGGCCGGGGTGGGCGGTGGACGCGGCGCAGGGGACGAGGGCGCGCTCGTAGCCGAGGTCGCGCATGACTTCGCAGACGATGCGGACGAGGCGGGGCTCGGGGACACCTGCGATCTTGTGGCGCTCGCCGACGTGGCGGACGAGGGGGCCGCCGATGTGGAACGAGGTTCCGATGCGGATCTGGCTGATGACGCGGGCGAAGCCGCTGGTCATGAAGGCGCGGCCGACGACGGAGGTGAAGCCGAGGCGGCAGGTCTCGGTGCTCTTGACCTGGGCTTCGCCTGGCGCGTCGAGGTCGACGCCCCAGTGGGCGAACATGTCGGCGGCGCCGCTGACGCCGGTGAGGGCGGGGGCGCCGGGTTTGTGGACGTAGAGGCCACAGGCGGCGGCGAGGACGGCGGCGCCGCTCGAGACGTTGATGGTCTTGAGGGCGTCCATGCCGACGCCGGCGATGCTGAGCGGTGGTTCGGGGGAGTTGACGGTGTGGGGGAACCAGAGGCGCCACTCGTCTTGAAAGGCCTCGACGACGCCGGTGAGCTCGGCCTGGGTCTCGCCCTTGGCGCGCAGGGCGGCGATGAAGGCGCCCTGGTGGAGCTCGGGCTGCTCGTTGCGCCAGATCTGGCGGTAGGCCTCGCGGACCTCGTCGCGGCTGAGGTCCTCGCGCTGCTGGAGCTTGACCACGAGGCGTCCGAAGGCGCGGAGCTTGTCTTCGTCGTGCATGGGCTCGGGGCAACGTAGCCTGAACGGGACAAACCGAGAAGGGGGGCGAGGTTCGTGGTTCGAACTTGGGGGTGAGGGACTGAACAAAAAAGTTCGCGTTTGGGACGGAGCTTCGGTGGAGGGAAGGCCGGGTCCCAACCGTTGGGACTTGGGGTTCGGTGGAGGGAAGGTCGAGTCCCAACCGTTGGGACTTGGCCTTCGGTGGAGGGAAGGTCGAGTCCCAACCGTTGGGACTTGGCCTTCGGTGGAGGGAAGGTCGAGTCCCAACCGTTGGGACTTGGCCTTCGGTGGAGGGAAGGTCGAGTCCCAACCGTTGGGACTTGGGGTTCGGTGGAGGGGGTGGGGAGTTCGAACGAGATGGACGGGGGTGAGAGGTAGGCCCCTTCTGGCTGGATGTGCGATGCTCCGCGGTGATGAGCGACGAGACGACGGAGACGACAGGTTCGACCCCCGAGGGCGGGAACGGAATCCCCGGACCGCGGCTCCGGCGGCTCAAGATCAACAAGTTCCGAAACGTGCGTCCGACGGAGCTCGTGTTCGATGAGGAGTGGAACGTCCTGCTCGGAAAGAATGGGACGGGGAAGACGACGCTGCTGGAGTTGATCGCGGCGACGATTCGGGGGGATCTGGAGGCCTTCGAGGGGGTTGATTACGATCTGGAGGCGGAGCTCTCATTTGGGGCTGTCGATGTGAAGTGGTCGGTCAAAAACGCGGAGCCGAGCGCCGTCCCTGAGCGCGTCGCAGGTCTGCCGGCCATCGTGCATTCGGCAAAACGTCGCTTTCACGCGGAGCTATTTGCGCCTGACCTGGGGAACCGCACGTTCATTGGCGACGATCGTGGAATCGACGGGCTCCACGGCACTCGTGCGATAAGCCCGGCCGGCGGCTCTGCGCTTTTCGCCGTGATGGTCTTGTTGGGTTACCATGCTTCGTCTAAAGAGCATTGGTTCAGAAAAGCTGCGCGTGCGGCATCCAGATCAGCGGACGTGCTGCGTTTCGACGAGATTCTTACGCACTTCCAACGAATCAGCCCCAATGAAAATATGACCCTCTCCACGGATGTGACAGGTCGGTCGCTCGCCAGCCCGGAGTTAGTACAAGCATTCGGAGACTCCATCTGGAGCGCTGACGAGCGCATCTCGGTCGAGCACACCAACCTGCCATTCCTTCGTAGGTTCGTCGACCTATGTGGGTTCGCAAATGCTTCTCTCCACTTCGAACTTCTCAAGCGAACCACGTTCGAGGACGACATTTATGCCTTGTACGGCCGCCCCTCCTTCCTCTTCCGCCGCAAGAATGGCGACGAGCTCCGCGAGCAGCACCTGAGCTTCGGGCAAAAGCGGCTGCTTTCCTTTCTCTACTATCTCACCCTTTCAAACCCCGTCGTCGCCGACGAGCTCGTCGACGGCCTGCATTACGACTGGATCTCCGCCTGCGTCGAGGCGTGCGAAGGCCGCCAGAAGTTCTTCGCCAGCCAGAATCCCCTGCTCGTCGATCACATGGGCTTCGAGACCCGCGAATCCGTGAAGTCTCGCTTCATCCGCTGCTCCCTCGACGGCGACGAGATGGTCTGGGAGAACTTCACCGACGAGGAGGCCGACGACTTCTTCGTCGCGTATCGGACCGGGATCCAGGCCGTCAGCGAGGTCCTGCGGCAAAAAGGGCTCTGGTGAGATGCCGGTCCTCCGCATCCTCGCCTTGAGCGAAGACGGGTCGGATCATGCGCACGCGGTGGTCGTCGCGCTACGGGGGCTCAGGGAGTGAAGCCGCTGAGGATCGGTCTGACCGCCGTGTGAAACTTGAAGTCCGCGACGTCGCCGGGGTTGAACACGCCGATCCACACGCGATACGTGCCGAGCGGCGGGTTCGTGATTTGGATTTGCGGCTGGCTGGCGCCGCCGCTGTCATCGTCGCAGCGGTAGGAGCCGTCGGGTAGTTTTACGACGAGGACCAGATCCTTGTCGGATCGGGTATATAGTAGCATGGAAGCCCGCCGTTCGGTGATCTCCACATTGAAGTCGTGCTCGACCGGGATGTAACCATTGCACCCGGACCGGAGGTCCGACGCCAGCCTGCTCCCGGCCGCCGTTCCAACCGACGTCGTCACTCCACCGAGCCCAGGAGCCTCCTGAGGCCGCACCGTCGGCTGCGCGTGCACCGGCGCCGCGACCCCGCACGCGGCAGCCACCATCAGAGTCATCGCAATTGTCTTCATGGGAATGCCTCCTTCCGTCCCGGAAACAAGCAATCGTCACGCCACGCCGAACCAGTCAGGGGCAGGGCCACTCGTGTGCGGGTGTGCAGCGGCGCGACACGTGGACTCCACGGCATGGCATCGGTCGAGTGGATGCCGTACACGCCATCGAGAGTCGCGCAGCCGCCCCGCCTCGGCTCCCACCGCCCCGCCGTCCGCCTTAGATTCTCCCGAGAAGGGAGGGACCCATGCCGAAGACGAAAACGACAAAACTCTTCGCCTTGCTCGCGACCTGCGCCTTGTCCGCCGTCTCCACGCCTGCATTCGCGGTCGAGGACGCAGAGGCCGAGGCGGCCCATCATGCGGAGGAGAAGGCCGAATCCCGGATCGTCACCGTCCAGGGGCTCGGGGAGGTGATGGTCACGCCCGATTCGATGCGCACGAGCGTCTCGGTCCGGGCGCGCGCTCGTACGCTGGCCGAGGCGCGCGAGGAGGCCGGGACCAAGACGCAGGCGGTGCTCACGGCGCTGGAGGGCCTGGGCATCCAGGCATTGCAGGTGCGGACCGTGGAGATCTCGGTGAGCCCGATTCACGAGCGCCAGCGAGAGGGCGACGATACGCCGCCGCAGATCATCGGCTACGAGGCCGAGAGCAGGCTCTCGGTCGCATTACGCAACGTCGAGGTCGACGTCCTGCGCGCCCAGGGATCGCGGATCCTCGATACCGCGCTCGCCGCGGGCGCCAATGTCGTCGGCGGGGTGCAGTTCTTCCTGAACGAGCCGCGGGAGGCCCACAGGCTCGCGCTCGTGGCGGCCGTGCGCGACGCGCAGCAAAACGCCGATGTGGTGGCCGGCGCGTCGGACGTCACGCTGACCGGGCTGAAGACGATCTCGACGGAGACCGTCCAGAGCTACGGATACGCGCAGCAGGCCATGATATCCGAGGATATGGTGACGAGCGTGGGCGGCTTCCCCGTCGAGCCAGGCGAGATCCAGGTGAGCGCGCAGGTGACGGCGACGTTCCTGTTCAAGGAATGAGCGCCGCCACCCTCTGCCGCAACGCATGATCCGCCGACGGACCGAGGCGCGCCTCCGCCTCGGCCGCGAGCGCCGCGATCCGATCCGTACGCCCCCGCGCCCGCAGGAGCAAAACGAGCCGCTCCACCACGTCGATCCACGGGTCACCGCCCATCGGACGCGCCAGCCGCTCGGCCTCCTCCACGTGCGAGAGCGCCTCGCCGCCGCGCTCCGTCTGCTCCGACAGATCCGCGAGCAGCAATCGACACTTCACGGCGCGCCCCGACAAGCCGAGCTCCGTGCAGAGCGTGAGCGCGCGGTTCGCTTGCACCTCGGCCTCGAAGAGCTCCCCTTTTTCACGCAGGTGATGCGCCAGGTGAAAGCCCGAGTGCGCCTGCGCGAGCACGTTGCCCTCCCGCACCGCGAGCGCGTGCACCGCCTTCTGATCCTCGATCGCCTCGTCGAGCCGGCCCATCGCCGCGAACGTCATCGCCCGCCCGCTGCGCGCCGCGACCTGGCCCCACACGGCCGCGAGCGGATCCCCCGAGAGCGCGAGCTCTTCGCCGGCCCGGATCGCCGCCTCGAAGACCTCGATCGCCGCGTCGTACCGCTTCACGTCGCGCAGCAAGTTCCCGAGGTCGTGGCCCGCGCGCACCACCGCCGGCAGGTCGTCCGAACCCCGCAAGGTCGCCCAGCCCTTCTCGGCGAGCGCGAGGCCCTCCTCGATCTTGCCCTGGCTGCGGAGCTGAAAGCCCCGCGTGCAGAGCGCCTGCGCCGCGTCGAAGGGCCGCCCCGCGCGGCGAAAGAGCTCCTCCGCCCGCTCGAGCTCGAGGGCCGCCTCGGGCCAGAGCGCCCGCTGGTGCGCGGTCTCGGCGCAGAGGAGGTGGCAACGCGCCCGCACCGTGAGCGCCTCGCCGCGGGCGTCGTCGGCGAGGAGGCCGAGGCTCTGCTCGACACGCTCGCCCGCCTCGTCGAAGCGGCCGAGCCAGAAGAGGGCGATGCCGAGGTCGAAGAGCGCGCGGGCCGCCGCGAGCGGCTCGTCGTCGCGCAGGCGACCACGCAAGGTCTCCGCGGTCATCAAGGCCTCGACGGCATCAGCGAACGCGCCGAGGGCGACGGCGCGGCGACCCGCGAGGCGCGCATACTGCACGATGCGCTCGACCTCGTCGGTCTGGCTGTAGTGATGGAAGAGCGCGGGCAGGTGCGGCGCGAGCTTGCCGGCGTGCAGGCGCTCGATCGCCGCGGCGGCGAGGTGGTGCAGGACGCGTTTGTTGTCCATGAGCACCGTGCCGTAGATGGCGTCCCGCGCGAGCACCTGGCGGAAGGTGAACGTCTCCTCGCCGCGCTCGCGCCGGTGCGAGAGGACGCCACGGCGGACGAGCTCGTGGAGGTGGCGCTGCGAGGTCCGCTCGTCGCCGAGGGCCGAGGCCACGGCCTCGAAGAGATCGACGCTGAACTCGACGCCGAGGATGCTCGCGTATTGAAGGGTGGTGCGGAGCTCGGGCTCGAGCCGGTCGAGGCGCGCGAGCAACATGCCCACGAGCGAGGACGGGACCGTGAAGCGGCGGAGGGAGGCCGCGTCGGCCATGACCATGCCCTGCTCGCGCAAGGAGAGCGAGAGCTCCTCGGCGAAGAGCGGGTTGCCCGCGGCGCGCTCGACGAGCAGGCGCACGACGTCCGCGGAGGGCTCCTCGCCCGCGAGGTGCACAGCGATGTCGCGGATCTCGTCGTCCGTGAGGGGCACGAGCGGGACGCGGGTGACGGCCACGTGCTCGGGCAACGTCGCGATCTCGCCGTCGCGGCTCGTGACGAGAAAAACGACGGGGAGCGCGGCGCGATACCCGCCGAGGACGCGGCCGAGCAGCTCGAGGCTCGTCGCGTCGGCGCGGTGCATGTCGTCGAGGACGCAGACGACGGGCCTGCCAGGCCGGAGCGAAGTGGCCCGGCGCGCGAGGGCCTCGAGCAAGAGGGTGAGCGTCTGCTGGACGCGGCTCTGGAAGCCGTCGGGGCCGTACTGCTCGACGAGGTCGTGCCCGCCGAGGCCGAGGAGGAAGTCGACGACGGGGGCCTTGGCCATGAGCTCGCTCCGCCGAGAATCTTCGAGCGCGGCGGCGAGGGCGCCGATCTCGGTCGAGGTCTCCCGCGCGTCGATCATGGTCGCGCCGGGCGGGAAAAAGACGCGGCGGAGGAAGGCCACCCAGGCGCCGTACGGCGCGGCGGAGGACGGGTGCGCGCGGACGACGAGGGTCGAACGAGCGTCGTCGGCCTCGATGCGCCGCAGGAGCTCGTGCACGAGGCGCGACTTGCCGACGCCGGGACCACCCGTCACGAGCCCGAGGTGCAGGCCGCCGCGCGCGCGTGCCTCGGCGTGGAGGCCCTCGAGCGAGGAGAGCTCGGCGTCGCGGCCGACGAAGGGGCGCTCCTCGGGGGAGCCGGCGCGCGTCTTGCGCGGGCCCTCGACCTCGGAGGGGCCGAGGATCTCGTACGCCTCGCTCGGGCGCGCGCGGCCCTTCATCGAGATCGGCCCGAAGTGCCGCTCCGTGAACCTGCCGCCGAGCAGATCGAGCGTCTCGCGGCTGACCACGACGGCGTTGAGCGGCGCCGAGCGCTGGAGGACCTCGGCGAGGTTGATGCTCTCGCCCGTGAGCATGGCGTCACCGCCGCGCGTGACGAAGCCCGTGTGGATGCCGATCCGCATGGAGAGCGCGCAGCCGATCTCGGCGAGGGTCGCGTTGATCTCGTGACGCTGATCGAGCGCGGCGAAGGCGGCAGCGACGGCGCGCTCGGCGTCGTCCTCGCTCGACGCGTGGTAGCCGAAGACGGCCATCAAGGACTCGCCCGGCGGCCTGTCGAGGCGCGCGCCCGCCGTCTCGAAGGCGCGGCCCACGACCTCGGAGATCTGCGAGGCGATCTGCTCGATCTCCTCGGCGCCGAGCGTGCTCTCGCGGGGCTCGTCGAGCGCGAGGCCGACCATCGCGATCGTCAGGTGCCTGCGCTCGCCCTTGCGCAGGCTCGGCCGCGGCACGTCGGTCCCGGCGCGAACGCGCCCGAGCCCCGCGAGCTTCGACTGGATGCCCGCGAGCTTGGGCACGGGCGGCGGCGGCGGGATCGTCACGGTCTTGCCGCGCGTCATCGCGACCGTGGCCTCGTTCTCGAGGCTCGCGCGGCGCGTGGGCACGCTCGATCGTTGCCCGACGCGGCGCAGATCGTAGAGCACGGCGCGATCGGCGGCGAAGGGCTCGAGCGCGCGGGCGAAGGCGAGCGCGTCGGGGAAGCGCTCGATCGGCTCGACGCGGATCGCGCGCATCACGGCCTCGGCCAGGCCGGGCGGGACGTTCGGCGCGGCGGCGGCGAGCGGGCGCGGCGGCTGCCGCTCGGCGAGGGCCGTGAGGTAACCGAGGAGGTTCGTCCCTGGCCAGGGGCGCACGCCCGCGACGAGCTCGTAGAGCACGACGCCCGCGGCGAAGACGTCGGTCCAGGGCCCGATCGCGCCGTGATCGCGGACCTGCTCGATGGCCATGTAAAACGGCGACCCCACGAGCTCGCCCGGCCTCGTGTTGGGGTCGTCGACGAAGTGGGCGACGCCGAAATCGAGCAGCTTCGGGATCTCGCCGAGCACCTCGCTGCGGGCGAGGAAGATGTTGCGCGGCGTGATGTCGCGGTGGATGACGCCGAGCTTGTGGACCTTGTGCAGGACCTCGAGGACCTCGAAGACCACGCGCGTCGCGTACGCGGGCGGCAGCGGCCCTTCGGTGAGCCGCTGCTGGAGATCCTCGCCCTCGAGGTACTCCATGACCATGTACTGCGTGTTGTCGTCGAGCCGGTCGATGTCGAAGATCTGCGGCAGGCGATCGTCGCGGATGCGGCTCGCGGCGAGCGCCTCGTTGCGGAAGCGCTCGGCCATCGCGGCCTTGCCGGCCATCTCGGGGCGCACGGTCTTGATGACGACGCGCGAGCCGAGCACGGGGTGCGCGGCCTCGTAGATGATCCCCATGCCGCCCGTGCTCATCACGCGGACGATCGGGAACTTGCCGATACGCGCGCCCTTCTCGAAGGCGCGCAGGGCGGGGCCGATCGGCGTATGGAAGGGCGCCTCGGCCATGGGGCCGGGCAAGGTCGAGCCCGCGCGCGGGCGGCCCGAGAAGCCGCCGGTCAGCGTGTCGTGTGAAGCTCTGGGGAAGCGCCCCGAAGGGTCCGCCACGCCGTCCTCCGAAAGGATCACCGCGCCGGGCGACTGCCCGGGCCGCGCGTCCGCAGCCGGCGTTCGTACCTACTTCTCCGGGGCTCCGCAAGGGGGGGTGGTTGGGAGCGCCGATCGAGCGGCGCTCCGCGAGATCGCGCAGCGAGCTCGCCTCGGGGGGTGAATCGTACGGGCTTTGCCCGGACGAGAGGGGGACGCGAGGCGTCCCCCTCGGGACTAGGCCGCCTTGTGCCCATTTTTGCCGACGATGGCGACCGTGCTCGCCTGCGGGCCTTTTTCGCCGAGCTCCTCCTCGTAGCGGACCTCCGCGCCCACCTCGAGGCGCGCAAAGCCGTTGTGCAGGACGCTGTTTTTGTGGAAGTAGACGTCGTAGCCCTCCTCGGACTCCAGGAACCCGTAGCCGCTCTCGTGGAAGATCCGCGCCACGCGGCCATGGGGCGGCCCGACGCGTGTCTTCACGTCGCCCCGCTGCTTGGCCGCGTGCTCCTGGAGGAGACGGCGCGCGCCGTCGAACGCGTCGCGGACCGCGACGTACACGTCCTCGTGCGCGTGATCCTCGGACGCCTCGCGGCCGAACACGACCTCGCCGCCGTGTACCGCCATGTCGATGCGCACCCGGTAGACGTTGCCCTGATGGTGCCTTCGGGAGTGGGACGCGATCGCCACGTGGCACCCCAAAATCCCGTCGTAGACCTCCTCCAGCTTCTCGGCCTTCTCGCGCACCTCGCGCGCGACGGACTCCGACGATGGCATGTCGCGGAACGTGATCTGGAGCGGTAACTTCATGGAGCCTCCCTCGACGCACAGGCACGGACCCGGCCGTCGGGACGCCGGGACTCGCGCCTTCTTCTCCCCCTCACATTCGGCTCCGTCCGCGCTGCGGCAAGCTCCCTGGCGTCCGTCCGGGTGTGGCGCGGCTCGCTCCTTCGCTTCGTCGTTCGGCAGTCGACCGGGCCGCCGAATCGAAGTATGGTGCCGCCGGGACGAACGAGCTCTGATGCGACCGCTCATGATTGGAGTTGCCGGCGGCAGTGGCTCCGGCAAGACGACCGTGGCCCGCCGGATCGCCGAGGCGTTGCCTCCGGCCGGGGTGACCATCCTCGAGCACGACGCGTATTACCGCGATCGCAGTGACATCTCCTACGAGGAGCGCTGCGGGCTCAACTTCGACCACCCCGAGTCGCTCGAGACCGAGCTCCTGGTCGAGCACCTCGCCGCGCTCCGGCGTGGGGCGTCCATCGACGTCCCTCGGTACGACTTCAAGACGCACCGCCGCGCGCCCGACTCGCGCCGCGTGGCGCCGACGCCGGTGGTGATCGTCGAGGGCATCCTCGTGTTCGTCGAGGCGAAGCTGCGCGAGCACCTCGACATCAAGATCTACGTCGACACGGACGCCGACATCCGCGCGTTCCGGCGCATCCGCCGCGACATCGAGCACCGCGGGCGGACCTTCGATTCGATCCGGGAGCAGTATTACAAGACCGTGCGGCCGATGCACCTCATGTTCGTCGAGCCCTCGAAGCGCTGGGCGGACGTGATCATCCCGGAGGGGGGCGACAACAAGATCGGCATCGATCTCGTGATTGCCCTCATTCGCCAGATGCGCGGCGCCGAGATGGCCGGCTGAAGCGGCGGGCGCGGTATCACCGGGCCGGATGACATCCCGGCCCGGCTGGGGTAAGGGAGCCGCCGTGATCAACACCGACCACGATCCGACGAGGCCCGCCTCCCTGCCCCCGTTGCCGACCACGATCCTCTGCGTGTCGAGCTACTTCAAGGGCCACGATTTCCTCGAGCAGGCGCGGCGCGAGGGATGCCGGGTGATCCTCTTGACCCTCGAGTCCTTGCTCGACAAGCCCTGGCCGCGCGAGGTCATCGACGAGGTCTTCGGCATGTCGACCTTGAACGATCGACGCGCCGTGGTGAACGCCGTCAGTTACCTCGCCCGCACGCGCGAGATCGAGCGCGTCGCGCCGCTCGACGACTACGACGTGGAGCTCGCCGCGCACCTGCGCGAGCACCTGCGTATCCCCGGCATGGGCGAGACGACGGCGCGGTATTTCCGCGACAAGCTCGCGATGCGCGCACGCGCCAAGGATCGCAGCATCCCGGTGCCGGACTTCGTGCACGTGCTGAACGACGAGCGCGTGCGCCGCTTCTTGCGCACAGTGCCGGCCCCGTGGCTGCTCAAGCCCCGCTCCGAGGCGGCGTCGCTCGGCATCAAGAAGCTCGAGCGCGAAGACGAGGCCCTGCGCGTGATCGAGGAGCTCGGCGACGATCGATCCCGTTACCTGCTCGAGCGGATGATCCCCGGCCAGTTCTTCCACGTGGACTCGATCGTCTCGGAGAAACGAATCGTGTTCGCGGAGGCGCACCAGTACCGGACCTCGCTCTTCGAGGTGGTGAACCAGGGCGGCCCTTCGGCGACGCAGACGGTCGATCGGTCGAGTGATCTCTGGCGCGAGCTCATCGACGTGAACGATCGGGTGATCGAGCACATGGGCCTCGTGCGGGGCGTGACGCACATCGAGTACGTGCGCTCGGCCGAGGACGGCCGGATCTACTTCATCGAGGCGGCCGCGCGTGTCGGCGGGAGCCACACGGCGGACGTGGTGGAAGCGGCGACGGGGATCAACCTGTGGCGCGAATGGGCGAAGATCGAAATCACGCAGGGCGAACGCCCGTACGAGCTGCCGCCGCGGCGCCACGACTACGCGGGCCTGGTGCTGTCCTTGTCGCGGCAGGAGCACCCGGACATGTCGGCGTACACGGACCCGGAGATCGTCTGGCGCACGCCGGAGAAGACGTACCACGCGGGGCTCATCGTCCGCGCGGACGAACCTTCCCGCGTCCGCGAGCTCGTCGAGGAGTATGCCGTGCGGTTCGTCCGTGATTTCACGGCCGTCTTGCCGCCGCCGACCTCGCCGACGGCGTGAGCCATCCCGCGTCGATTGACTTCCTTCGCCGGTGACGCTCCACTCGCCCGCGGAGACCCCTCGGCGATGAGCGACGCGACCCTCGACACCAAACCTGCTGAAACAGAAGCCCCACAGAAGCTCGATTTCGAGCGCGCCGAGTTCGGCGATCCCGCCGCCCGGCACGTGACATGTTCGGCCTGCCAGGCGGGCATCACGACGGCGTATTATCAGCTCCTCGACAAGGTGCTGTGTGGCTCGTGTCGCGACGCCGTGAACCACACCTCCGAGCAAGCCCGCAGCGGCGCGGCCTTTGGAAAGGCGTTCCTCGTGGCCGGCGGCGCGGGCCTCGGTTGCGGCGCCGTGTACGCGGTCTTCGTCCACTTCACCCAGATCCAGCTCGCGCTCGCGACGATCGGCATCGGCTGGGTCGTCGGACGCGTGATCCAGCAGGTCACGCGCGGCTTCGGCGGCACGAAGCACCAGGTGCTCGCGGTCGTGTTCACGTACCTCGCGTCTGCGATGGGATACCTGCCCGGCATCCTCGCGGCGCTCGACAACGGCGCCGGAGACGGGAGCCTCGGCTTGATCGGGAGCATCCTCTACTTCGGGCTCGCCGCGGCCTTCACCCTCGCCGCGCCGGTCCTCGACGTCACGAGCGGCTTCAGCGGCGTGCTCGGCGCGCTCATCATCTTCTTCGGCCTGCGCACGGCGTGGCAGGTGTCGCGTGGCATCGGCGGCCCCGTCGCCATCAGCGGGCCGTATCAGGTCAGCGCCGGCGCGTGAGCAGCGGAGCCGTCGCGCGTTGCGTGGCCTGCGGGGTCGAGCTCGCCCCGGGCATGCTCGCTTGCCCCGCGTGTCGCAAGCTCGTGCACGGCGCGCGGCTCGGGTCCCTCGCGGCGGACGGCGAGGCCGCCGAGCGCGAAGGCCGCCTGACAGACGCCCTCGTCCACTGGCGCGAGGCGCTCGGGCTCCTGCCTCCGGAGAGCACGCAGCACCACGCGGTCGGCGAGACGATCCGCCGCCTGAGCCTCGCGCTCGAGCGTGACGGCAATACGCCGAAGACGCCCGGCGGCCGCGCGAAGGCGGCGGCGGGGCTCGGCGCGCTCGCGCTGATTGCCTGGAACCTCAAGTATTTTCTGCTCTCGCTCCTCGGCAAAGCGAAGCTGCTCGTCTCGGGGCTCGCGTCGCTGCCGACGGTGCTCTCCATGTTCGCCTGGCTCGCGCTCGATCGATCCCGCGGGATGTCGTTCGCGCTCGGGCTCGTGGCGTCGATTTACGTGCACGAGATGGGGCACGTCGCGGCGCTGCGGCATTACGGCATCCAGGCGACCGCGCCGATGTTCATCCCCGGCCTCGGCGCGCTGGTGCGGCTGCGGCAGTATCCCATCGACGCGCGCGAAGACGCGCGGGTCGGGCTCGCGGGGCCGGTGTGGGGGTGCGCGGCGGCGGCGGCGGCGCTCGCGGCGGGATGGTTGCTGCACGAACGAACGGCCCTCGCGGTGGCGAGCGTGGGCGCGATGATCAACGTGTTCAACCTGATCCCGGTCTGGCAGCTCGACGGCGCGCGAGGGTTCCGCGCGCTCGATGTCCGGCAGCGTGGGATCGTGCTCACCGTCGCAGCGGTGGCCGCGCTGCTCTCGGGCGACGTGATGGGCTGGGTGGTGTGCGCGGCGGGAGGGGTGCGGCTGAAATCGGATCTGCCGGCGCAGGGGGATGCGCGCGCGTTTCGCACCTTCGTCGCATTACTCGTCGCCTTGCCGCTGATCGCCTGGGCGGCCGGGCGCGTCCTGCCGAGCTGAGGGAATTTTCGGGATGGACCTCGAAGAGCTCCGCGCCTTCCTCGCCGTGGCCGAGGCGGGCTCGTTCCTGGCCGCGGCGACGTCGCTCCGCATGCCCCGCGCGACCTTGCGTCGGCGCATCGATCAGCTCGAGGCGCGGGCTGGCGTCTTGCTCGTCGATCGGACGCGTGACGGCGTCTCCCTCACCGAGGCGGGCCGGCTCCTCGCGGCGCGCGGGCGGCTGATGGTGCAAGAATCGAATGCGCTCTTGCAATCGGTCCGGGAGGCCGGCGCCGAGCCGTCCGGCGTGCTTCGTGTCCTCCTGCCCGTGGGATTGCCCCCGCACCTCTTCCCCCCGCTGCTCACCCTCGCGCGCACGTATCCGCGCCTCGCCTTCCGGCTCCAGTTCAGCGACAACCCCATCGGGGGGCTCATGGAGAACGTGGATTTCGCCATCCATTTTGGCGAGACGAGCCCCGCGGGGCCGTGGGTCTCGCGCGAGCTCGCCCGCCTCCGCGTGTGGCTGGTCGCGTCACGCGAATACCTCGCGCGGCGGGGCACGCCGGCGTCCGTCGAGGACCTCGCGCGTCACGATTTGCTCACCTGGGAGGCCCCTTTCGAGGACGGACGCTCCTGGCCGCTCCTGCGTGGGGGCACGTTCTCCGTCGCGCCCGTCATCACGGCGCCGGACATTCATTTGATCCGGCAGCTCGCGATCGCGGGGCATGGCGTCGCGCTCGTGCCCGACGCCATGGTCCCCGACCCCGGTCTGCCCGAGGGCGCGCTCGTCCCGGTCCTGGATGAAATCGTGGGCCGGGAGATCGGCCTGCGCGTGGTCGTGCCCGCCGTGCTCGCCGAGGTCCCGCGGATCAAGGCCATGCTGGACTTGCTGGAGCCATTCCTGGGGAAACTGGGGTTATGACGCGAGGTTCGTCATGACGGCGGCAGCCGCTCCGCGAGCCAGCTCTCCCCCCGCCCCGTATCGACGCCGAACCGCCTGAGCCCCGGGAACACGACGAGCGACATCGTGTCGCGGAAGATCCGCCTCCGCTCGGCGCGATCGAGCGCGCCGAGACCGGAGAGCGACTCTGCTGCCGGGTGCTCTGCCCAGGACGCGAAGAGCTCCTCGGAGACCGTGCCGGCGAGCATCGCCGGCAGAGAGGGGCCCACGACGTCCGGCGCGCCGCGCTCGTGCTCGGCCGCGAGGTGCGCCCACCCGAGCCGCGCGTGGTCGACCTCGTCGCGGAGGATCGATTGCATGGTCTCGCGCACGAGCGGATCGATCGCGCGCGCGACGAGCTCGCCGAGCAGGGCCGCGCTCAGCGTCTCCGTGACACACGACATCGCGACGACCTCGTAGAGCAGCCGCTCGCGTGGCTCGAGCCCGGAGGGCCCGACCTTGCACGCGGCGGGCGCGGGCCCGAGCTCGAAGGCTTTCCCCCCGAGCTCGCGCACGAGCGCCACGCATTGCACCGCGTGGCGCCGCTCGTCCTCGGCCGCCTCGCGGGCCATCGTGACGACGGGCGAGACGGCGTCGCACGCCGCGAGATCCCCCGCGAGCCGCGTGAATCGCGCCGACGCTTCGAGCTCGGCGCGCGCGCGGCTCCGCCAGATCAGCGCCGCGGCTTCACGCGCCGTCGCGGCTCCGACGTCAACCACCGCAGCAGCCCGCCCCGGCGTTGCCCGCATCGCAGAGGGCTGCGCAGCACGGCTCCGTATTGAGGCAATCGTTGGCCCAGCAGCACGGGCAGCCGCACGGATCGGCCAGGTCGCCGGGCGTCGGCGTGCATTCGAGGTTGCTCCCGCCGCCCGCGCCGGCCTCGCCGCCCGCGCCGCCGCTCCCCGTCGTCGCGCTTGCGCCCCCCGCGCCGCCCGCGCCGCCCGCGCCGCCCGTCCCTCCCCCGCCATTGCCGTCGTTCGTGCTGCTGGCCGCGCCGGCTTCGCCGCCGCTCCCCTCGTCGCTCGCGTGGTTGCACGCAGCGAGACCAACCGCCGCGCCGCCCATGACCAGGACATGAAAAAGTTTTTCGATGTTCATCGCATCCCTCGCGTCAGAGCATGCGCTCCCTCGAACGTCCTGTGAATCGGAACTTTTGATACTGTATCGTTCGGAGCGACCGAACGATGACCGACATCCCTCGCCTCCCCGACCTCGAATCGCTCCGCTGTTTTCTGGCCGCGGCGCGTCACCTGAGCTTTCGCGTGGCCGCGCGCGCGGTCGCGCTGTCGCCCGCGGCGTTCAGCGATCGCATCCAGCGCCTGGAGGACACGCTCGGCGCCTCCCTGTTCGACCGCACGACCCGCCGCGTCGCGCTCACCGCTGCGGGCGAACGCCTCGTGCCGGAGGCGCAACGTTGCCTCGATCAAGCGCGCCGGTGCGGCGAGGTCGCGCGGCGCGAGGACGGCGCGCCGATGCCGTACGAGCTCACGATCGGCACGCGCTTCGAGCTCGGCTTGAGCTGGCTCGTCCCGGCGCTCGACGCGCTCGAAGCGGCGCGCCCCGAGCGCAGGATCCACCTCTCTTTCGGCGACACGCCGGACCTCGTCCGGCAGGCGCAACGTGACGTGATCGACGCCTTCATCTCGAGCGCGCGCCTCTCGGACGCAGGGTTCTCCTATGCGCGCCTGCACGAGGAGCGATACGTCTTCGTGGGAGAACGGCGGCTCCTCGCGTGCCGCCCCCTCGCGCGCCGGGACGATTGCGCAGCGTTTACGCTGCTCGATGTGCACCGCGATCTGCCGCTCTTCCGCTACTTCCTGGACACGCGCCCCGGAGGTGAGGACTGGGCCTTCCGCCGCGTCGAATATCTCGGCACGATAGGCGCCGTGCGGCTGCGCGCCCTCGCGGGAGCGGGGGTCGCGGTGCTGCCGCATTATTTCGTGAAGGAGGATCTCCGGCGCGGCCGGCTCCTGCCGATCCTGCCCCGCGTGAAGCTGCCGATCGACTGGTTCCGGCTCGTGTGGCGCGAGGGCCACCCGCGGGACGCGGCGCTACGAAAGCTCGCCGAGGACCTCGCCGCGCGGCCGCTCCGGTGACGAAAGCAGGGCGTCAGCGCGGCGGCAGGCGCGAGAAGGGCCCCGGGAGCTCGTCGTCCACGGGCTCCGGCGCGAGCGAGGCGGGCGACGCCGCCGCCTGGAAGACCGAGGGATCAAAGGGCACGTCGGCCCATTCGAAAATGCGGCTCATCGCGTGGAGTCGCTCGTCCTCGGGCAGATGCGCGATCCTCACGCCGTGCCACCCGCCGGGCACGACGTACTGGAAGGAGTCGTTTTTCGCCCTGCCCTCGAACTTGCTCGTGCTCCAGGGATCGTATTCGCCGTAGATGAAGAGCATCCGCTCGCCGTGCGCCCGCGTCCGCGCTTCGATCAGCGGCATGAGCCCGTGCGAGAAGGGGATCGTCACCGGCACGGGCGTGAGGTTTCTCGCCAGGTCCTCCCCCGGATATCGCAAGAGGTCCTTCAAAGGAGCCTCGTCGAAGCGCGGGTGGCCGAGCTGGGTGGCCGATTGATAGAAATACGGCCCGTAATGGATGTTGATGGTGTCGTCGTCGTAGTTGAAGGGCGCGCCGAGCCAGTTGATGTAGAAGTCGATGAGCTCCGCGTCGCTCGCGGTGGGCTCCGGGAGGAGGGGCTCGCAGACCTCCAGGGGGCAGAACTGCCAGAAGAAAAACGAGGCCTCCAGGGCGCCGAACTCGAAGGCCCGATCGGCGCCCACGACGTCATAGGTGAGGCCCCATTGAGCGACCCCCGCCTGCATCATCGGCACGAGCGTGTCGCGCCGCTTCAGGAGCTCGCGCTGGAAGGCGATCAACCTCGCCCGGAGCTCCGGTGTCCCCACATTGCGAATGAACTTGACGTACCGCGGATCCCTGTCCGAATAGGTGGACGGCGACACGTACGCGACCGTGCCGTCCACGTCGTCCGGATAATAGTAACGATGGTAGATCGAGGTCATGCCGCCCTTGCTGCTGCCGTTGGAGATCCAGCGGTCCGTGTAAACCGGCCTCATCGCCTGCACGATCCGGTGAATGTCGCTGGCGGCCTGCTGGATGTTCAGGTGCTCGTACGCCGGGCCCGCGGGCACGGATTCGCCGTAGTAGCGGTGCTCGACGTAGATCTGATTGGCCCCGAGCGCGGTCGTGAGCTCGCTCTCGACCTGCCGCCCCGTCCAGACGGAGTAACCTCCAGTGAGCATCGACATGGGCGCGTCGAAGGAGCGGTGCACGAGGGCGATCTTCTGCGTGAAGCGTGGCCCTTGCGGGTCGTGGTGATCCACGGGCTGCTCGAATCGGAGCACGAGGAAACGCGCCCCCGGGATGGTCGAGGGGTTCTCGCTGACCACCGTGAGCCCGGGGATCGTCGCGAGCCCGGCGAGGAGCTCGTCATTCACGGCGGATTGCGCGGCGGCGACGTCCTCGTCCGGCGAGGAGGCGTCACCACAAGCGGCGACGCCGAGAGCGAGGAGGATCGTGGCCACGGGAAAAGTACGGATTCGTCGAAAGTCCATACGAATCCATCTGGCAATCGCCGTGCCCGGGAGTTTCGCTTCGCCGAGAGGTCACGCGCGCCCGCCGCTGCGCATGTCGCGCAGCTCCCCTGCGCGAATTGCGCAAATCGGCGTCACCGTGACGCGATTCGCGCAAGCGAGGGCGCCCTGCTCCGGGAGGATCAAACCTTCACGCCGCGCGCGTCCCCGTCCCGGGCGCGGATCCCGTCGAGGAGGACGGCCTTGCAATGGGCGAACGCCTCGGGGAAGCTCATCCCGAGCGCGGAGAGCACGTCGGGGCGGAGGACGTTCTGCGCATTGCCGATCACGACGCGGACGACGAGATCCTCGGGGATGTCGGGCCGGAACACGCCCGCGCGTTTGCCCGCGGCGAAGAGCGCGCGCGTGCGCGTGTGGACGACCTTCTGCCTCCATTGCTCGACGCGGGCCCAGAGCGACGGCGCGTCGCGCTGCAGATCGCTGAGCAGCGGCCCGCGCGCCTCTTCGTAACCCGCCGCCACGATACGCATGAAGCGCTCGAGCTTGTCCTCGAACGAGAGCGCCCCGTCGCCGAGCACGCCCGCGAGGTCGCCGTCGATCGCCGAGAACGACGCGTCGATGACCGCCTCGCAGAGCACCTCTTTGCTCGCGAAATGGCGGTAGAGCGTCTTCTTGCTCATGGCGAGCTCGGAGGCGATCTCGTCCATCGTGACGCGACCGAAGCCGTACGCAAAAAAGAGCCGGCGCGCGGCGGCGAGGATGCGGAGCTTCACCTCCGCCTCGACCGTCACGCGACCGCCCGACGGACGGGGCCGAGGTGCCGGAGCGGCGCGCCCTCGGAGGGGCCGAGGGTCACGTTGCGGCGAACGACACGCGGCGGCGTCGAGGAGACGATCTGGAAGCGGTGCGCCGAGAGCAACGTCCCGAGCACGATCTTCATCTCGTAGAGCGCGAACGCCGCCCCGAGGCACCGCCGCGCGCCGCCGCCAAAAGGCAGGTATTCGAAAGGCGTGAACTTGCGCTCGAGGAATCGCTCGGGCCGGAACACGTCCGCGTCGGGGTAAATGGCGGGGTGATTGTGCACGAGCACGATCGCGGCCATCACGCCGATCCCGGGCGAGAGCTCCCGCCCGCGGAGCGTGAAGGGCGCGAGCAGCTTGCGCGAGACCATCCCGACCACGGGATGAATGCGGAGCGCCTCGTCGCAGACGGCCGAGAGATAAGGCAACCTCGCGAGCGCCTCAGGCGAGGGCGCGGGGCCGAGCGCGCCGATTTCATCGAGGAGCCGATCGCGGATCCGCGAATCGCGATGAATCGCGTCGAGCGCCCAGGCCATCCCGATGGCCGTCGTCTCGTGGCCGGCGATGAGCATGGTGCGCAGCTCGTCGTCGATCTCCTCGTCGGACATCGGCCGCCCGTCCTCGTCGCGCACGGAGAGCAGGAGGCTCAGGATGTCCTCGCGGACCTCGCCGCTCGCGCGCCGCGCCGTGATCTCCTCGGCGATGAGGGCGTGAAAACGCCCGGAGAACCGCTGGAAACGCGCCCAGGGCCCGAGCCCGCCGAAGGAGCGACGCAGGAGCGTCGTCATCATGAGCGGCGGCGTGTACGCCTCGATGTAGCCGACGATCACCTCGCGGAAGAGCGCGACGCGCGCGGGATCACGCACGCCGAAGACGGCCTCGATGATGACCTCGAGCGAGACGTCCTGGGTGAGGTCCTGCGCCTTGAACGCGGCGCCCGGCGGGAGCGCGGCCGCATTGCGCAGGGTGATGTTCGCCATGAGCTCGCCATAAGCGCGCATGCGATCGCCGTGAAAAGGCGGGGTGAGCAGCTTGCGCTCGCGGCGGTGGCGCGCGCCGTCGAGCAGGAGGACCGAATGCCGGCCGACGACGGGCTCGAGCGGGAGGACCGCATAAGGGGTGAACAGGGCGGGATCGGCGGTGAATATCTCGCGGATCCCCTCGGGATCGCCGGTGGCGACGACCGTACCCGTAGGGAGCGGGAGCGTGAAGGGATCGCCGTAACGACGGGAGCTTTCGAGGAAAAAACGCTTCGTATCACGCGCGATCCCGAGCACGGGGAGCGCAGGGACGCGAGGGCCGGCAGGCAAGGTCATGGGGGCCTCCGTGGGAACTCAGGAAACTGTACCGGTTTCCTTGGTTTCCTGCAAGGGTTGGGAATGTGCTGCTGGCAACCTCCGGGGTTACCTTCGAGCTCCGCGCGGACCTCGGAAGCAGCCTCCGGGGTTACCTTCGAACTCTGCGCGGACCTCGGAAGCAGCCTCCGGGGTTACCTTCGAGCTCCGCGCGGACCTTGGAACCTGCCTCCGGGGTTACCTTCGAGCTCCGCGCGGACCTCGGAACCTGCCTCCGGGGTTACCTTCGAGCTCCGCGCGGACCTCGGAAGCAGCCTCCGGGGTTACCTTCGAGCTCCGCGCGGACCTCGGAAGCAGCCTCCGGGGTTACCTTCGAGCTCCGCGCGGACCTCGGAACCTGCCTCCGGGGTCACCTTCGAGCTCCACGCGGACCTCGGAGCCAGCTTCCGAGGTTCCTTTCGAACTCCGCCCGACACCCGAAACCACCCCTCGGGGTTACCTTCGAGCTCCGCGCGGACCTCGGAGCCAACCTTCGAGGTCACCTTCGACCTCCGCCGCGCGCTCTCCCTCACTCCGCCGGCTGCCCCAAAAACGCCGTCAACATCGCCACCGGGCTCCCCGTCGGCCGGCCGAATTGCCAGTCCGGCGGATCGACCACCACGCCGCCGATGTCGAGGTGCACGAACGGGATCTTCTCGCCCCGCAGCCCCGACGCGATATCGAGGAACGCAAACGGGAACTGATGCCCCCGCGGCGTGTTCACCGACGCGAGCCGGTTCGAGCTCACCACGTCCTCCGCGCTCGATCGCGGCGCCACGAACGAATAATCCTCCCGCCGCGGGCGCGACCGCTCCAGGGGCTCGCCCCACGCCTCGCCCAGCCGATCCAGGAGCTCCAGCGTCCCCGCGCGTTGCGCCGAACCATTGCCGATCGCACCCACGTACGGCCCGTACGCGCGGTACACGTGGCCCGTGAGCGTCGCGACCGAGAGCACCGTCGGCGACGGCGCCCGCTCCGCGATCGACTTCGCCTCCGCCAGGAGATCCGAGAGCACGAGCCGCCCCTCGGCGTCCGTGTTCCCGATACGCACCCGCACCCCCGAGCGCGCCCGGATGATCTCGTCGCTCACGAACGCCTCGTCGCCCACGTTGTTCCGCACGAGCCCCAGCAGCCCCACCACGCGCACCGGCACCTTGAGCAGCGCCGCCGCCAGGACGAGCCCCGCGACCGCGCCCGCGCCGCCCTTGTCGCGCGACATGCCCGCCATGTGCCCGTCCGTCTTCAGATCCGCGCCCCCCGTGTCGTACGTGACGCCCTTGCCCACGAGCACCACCGTCCGCGACGCCGGCGCCTCGGGCGTGTACGAGAGGCGCACGACGCACGGCCGGTGACGCTCGACCCGCATCGAAGCCCGCGCGACGGCCGCGATCAGCGGATACCCCGACACGTCGTGCTCCACGGAGACCGCGACGCCCGTGCCGCGGAACGCGATCTCGCAGAGCTCCGCGATACGCCGCGGCGCCATACGCTCGGGCTCCGTGCCCGCGATGTCGCGGCAGAGCGCGCGGCCATGGTCGATCGCCGACAAGGACCGGGCCCGCGCCTCGTCGAGGCCCACCACGCCGACGGCAGAGGCGGTGCGCGGCGCCTTGCCCGCCTCGCGCGCCTCGACCGGCGCCCACTGGCTGCCAAGCGCCGCGAGCGCTGCGACTTCCCGCGCACGCGAAAACCGCGGCCCCGACGGCGCTTGTACCCACACGAGCGGCCTCGTCGCGCCCGCGTCGACCGCCCGGCTCGTCCCCGCGGCCACGGCCTCGGCCACGCTGCGCACGTCGTCCGTGTCCTCGCCGAGCGGGCCCATCGGCACCACCACGAGGCGCCCTCCCGGCAGCCCGGGCGCCGCGATCACCGCGGGGGGCCGCGGGCCTCGATCGAGCGCCGCGTCGGCCTTGAGCGCGCACGCGAGCGCCGCGGAGACGGGGCCCGTGAACGCGCCGCCGCGTGAGCTGAGCGGCGAAGGCGCGACGAGGACCAGGGCATCAAAAGGCAGGCCTTCGAGCGAGCCTTGGGCGAGCGCGTCCTCGGGTTGACCGAGGAGCAACGGCGGATCGTAGGAGGACATGAGGGCCCCATCCTAGAGGATGCAGCTACGGCGTCGCAACCGCGGGGCGAGCCCCGCTCGCACGCTTGCGCTGGCCAGCCGCGCAGAGGTGGCCTAAAGGACTTCCGATTTCCTATGCCCCTCCCCCCCCGCTACCGCCCCTCCCCCCGGATTTCGTCGCTCGGCGAAGGCTTCGCCGACGTCGTCGCGCCCGCCCGTTTCCCCGCCCGCACGCTCCGCTTTCGTAACCAGCGCTGGGCCAGCCGCCTCGGCCTGGGCGAGCTCGACGCGGAGGCATGGGAGCGTCACTTCGCGCGCCTCGAGCCCTTGCCGGACAACCTGCCCGCGCCGCTCGCGTTGCGTTACCACGGGCATCAGTTCGACGTGTACAACCCTCACCTCGGCGACGGGCGCGGGTTTCTCCTGGCCCAGCTCGAGGATCCCGAGGACGGAAGGCTGCTCGATTTCGGCACGAAGGGCAGCGGGACGACGCCCTGGTCGCGCGGCGGCGACGGGCGCCTCACGCTGAAGGGCGGCGTGCGCGAGGTCCTCGCCGCGGAGATGCTGGAGGCGCTCGCCGTGCCCACGTCGAAGGCGTTCTCCCTGTTCGAGACCCACGAGGCTTTGTTCCGCGGCGACGAACCCTCCCCCACCCGCTCGTCCGTCCTCGTCCGCCTCTCGCACGGCCACATCCGCTTCGGCACGTTCCAGCGGCACGCCTATCACCGCGACGCGGCGCGCCTGTCGAAGCTGCTCGATTTCTGCGTCACCCATTACGTGCCCGAGGCGGCCGGAGGCGCCGAGCCGGCCGTCCGGTTCGTCGAGGCGGTGGCGCGGCGCTCGGCCCGGCTCGTCGCGCGCTGGAGCGCCGCGGGGTTCGTCCACGGCGTCCTGAACAGCGACAACATGAACATCACGGGCGAGAGCTTCGATTATGGCCCGTACCGGTTCTTGCCCACGCTCGATCCCTCGTTCATCGCCGCCTATTTCGATCACACGGGCCTCTATGCCTTCGGGCAGCAGGCGCGCGCCGTGGCGGTCAACCTGACGCGCCTCGCCGACGCGTTGCGCCTCGTGGCCCCCCAGGCCGCGTTCGCCCCGGCCGTGCGCGCGTTCGAGCCGGCGCTGCGCGAGGCGCGCTCGGCCGCGTTCCTCTCCCGGATGGGCCTCTCGCCCTCGGATCCCGACATCGACGCGAGCCTGACGGAGGCGATCGAGCTCTTCCTGGAGGAGAGCGGGGCCCCCTTCGACCCATTCTTCTTCGACTGGTACGGCGGCGCCGCGAGCGAGGCGCGGGCCCGGGCGAGCGAGGCCGCGCGGTTTTACCAAGGTGAACGATTCGACGCGCTGCGGAGCCTCATCGACCTCTATGCGCCCGCCCGCCCCGAGGCGCTCTCGCACCCGTATTTCCAGGGCGACGGGCCGTGCTCGTTGCTCATCGACGAGATCGAGTCGATATGGCACGCGATCGACGCGCACGACGACTGGGGGCCCTTCGAGGCGAAGGTCGCGGCGATTCGTCGAATGGGGGAGGCGCTGGGGGCGGAGGCGCCGGCGGGGTGAGGCCGGCGCCGACGTGATTCAAGGGGCCGCCAGCAGGAGGCTCTTGCAGCAGATCGTCGTCGCGCTCCCCGCCGTCAATACCTCGCCCTGCCCCGCGGGCGTCGGGCACGCATCGGGGCCGAGCGCCGGCTGCGGGGGCTTGACCTCGATCGCGCCGCCCAGCCCGATGTTGACGCATGTCCCAGCCGGGACCTCCTTGTTCCCGCTGCATCCGAGCTCGAGCTCAGCCGGCGTGTACCAGAACACGCCCTCCGTGCCGCACGACACCTTGCTCGAATCACACTCGCAATTCCCGCACTTTCGCCCCTCGGTGTAGGCGCCATACGCGACATGGCGCGCGTCCTGCCAGCCCACCGGGCACTCGCTCACCACGCCCTCCGTTTTCATGCAAACCAGACCGCTGTAGAGCCCTTGCGGCGGCGTCCTGCACGCGCCGCCTTCACACGCGGAGCTCCCCGGGCCCGCTTCGCAAAGGTGCACGTCGTGTTGCCACAATTTCGGGTACTTGAGCGTCGGCGCCTCGAACGTCGACGCACACTTCACCGCGTTGTCGTTGCTCGGGACGGGCAACCCCGTGATCTTGCAGGACGAGGCCCCGAGCGGGCCGCCCGGCAGGGAGCTGCCCCCCACGCACCCACCCTGGACGAGCTTGGGCGCGCCGTTGCTGCAACCGGAGCCTGCATGACACGACACCTCGGCGCCGACACACGTGACCTCCGGGAGAACGTCACACTCGCAGGCATTACAATCGTTCGGCGAGGGATCCGCCCGCAAGGTGAAGTCGGGCGGGCCGCCCTCCGGGCAGGCCTCGGTAGCTGCCAGGGGCTCCGTCACGTGCCCCCAGTACGGCCCGACCCAGCCTTCCGGCGGTATCGACGGGATGCATACACCTTCCGTACACGCGCCGCCTCCGAAACCACCCGCGCCGCCCATGCCCCCCGCACCGCCGGGACCTGTCACGCCGCCGCCGTCGCCCCCCATCCCACCCGCGCCGCCCGCGCCGCCCGACCCGCTCGCCGCCGCCACGGTGATATTCGAGGCCGGGGGCGGCTGGTAATCACCCAGCGAACACGACGCGATACCGATCACCACCAGCGCTCCCATCGTCGTCACGAGCGCGCCGCGTTTCGTCCACCCGCTCATCGTTCTTCCTCCTGACATGCCGCCCGCCTTCCGGGGCTCACGATATCCGAACGGCCGACGCTCGTCATCACGCGTTCCGCTGTTCAAAATGCCAATCTCTTGCTTTGATGCGGCGAGCCATCATGCACGACGCACCGCCGGCCGAGGTCCTCGTCGTCGCTGCTCCGAGCCAGGACGGACGCGCCTCCCGGATCATCGAGCGGCTCGAGGAGCGCGGCCTCCACGCGAAGCGCTGGCCCGACGACGACGACGGCGCCGATCCCGCGCGCTCGCTCGCCCGCGCCGGCAAGGCCGCCGCCGCGATCGTCCTGCTCGCCGACGGCAGCTTCGCCGCCGGCAAGATCGGCGCGCCCGAGGAGCTCGTCCCCGCGCTCGTGAAGCTCACGGACAAACTCCTGCTCGTCGCCGTCGACAGGGCCGCGCTCGCCCCGCTCGTCGACCTGCGCGCCGATGTCCTGCCCGCGCGCGGGGGCCTCGCGGAGCTCGACGAGGGCGCGGCGCGGGACGTCGAGCGCCACGTCGCGCACGAGGTCCTCGCCGAGGTGGATCGATCCCACGCGCCCGAGCGCACCGACGCCTTCGACGAGTACCGCCTGCTCTTCGACAGCACCGAGCGCCTCGTCGAGCGCAGGCGCGGCACCACGCAGACGTTCCTCACGGTGAACGCGGGGCTCTCGGCGGTCGTCGCCTTCCTCGTCAAGGACCTCGCGCTCGAGGGCGCGCGCCTCGCGCTCGTGACGATCCCGCTCTTCTTGATCGGCGTGCTCGCTTGCCGCCTCTGGAAGCGCACGATCCTCCAGTACGAGGCCCTCGTCGACTGGCGCTACCGCCAGCTCCGGCGCATGGAGCGGCGGCGCTTCGTCGGCAGCTATCGCCTCTTCACCCGCGAGTGGGAGGGCCTCTACGCGCCACGCGCGAAGAAGCGCTTCGGCTTCTCGGAGCTCGAGGCCACGGTGCCGACCACCTTCCTCGCGCTCTACGCCCTCGGCCTGCTGTTCGCGCTCGCCTCCCTCGCCGGTCTGCTCGATCGCCTGCTGCCCTGACGCGCGGCGTCGCCGCCCGGGACAA
The DNA here is from genome assembly GCF_009649845.1 of Polyangium spumosum. Lineage (NCBI taxonomy): Bacteria > Pseudomonadati > Myxococcota > Polyangiales > Polyangiaceae > Polyangium > Polyangium spumosum. The sequence goes on along the minus strand of NZ_WJIE01000008.1, from coordinate 23,266 downwards.
AGTCGCGCGCCTTCGGAGGATTTCGGCGCTCCACCTCGGGCGTCCGGAAAACCCGTAGAGCCGGATCTCGGCGAGGGTTGTGGAGCGTCCGTTGGCAGCGCTATAGTTCGGCTGGATCCGCGTGCCCGGCCCGGGCGCCCCTTCTGCTTCCTCATGTCGCCTTCGTCCCACAAGCCGCCGCCCGCGTCCGCTCGATCGCCGGGCGACGCCGCGATCACGGGCGCAGAGCAGAGCCCGGAGGCCGAGGCGCGATCCATGGCCGAGACGCAGGACGCGCCGCGCTCGGGCGAGCCCCGATCGACGCCGCCGCGCTCCGCGCCGCCCGAGGCATCCCCCGCGACGACGTACCTCGCCGGTGACGTGATCGCCGGGAAGTACCGGCTCTCGAAGGTCCTCGGCGAGGGCGGCATGGGCGCCGTATGGCTCGCGAAGAACCTCACGCTCGACATCGACGTCGCCGTCAAGCTCATCCGGCGCGAGTTCGCGACCGCCGAGGCGTCGCAGCGCCTCCTGCAGGAGGCGCGGGCCGCGGCGCGCATCGGGCACCCGTCGATCGTGCGCGTGTTCGACTTCGGCACGACGGAGCAGAAGGACCCGTTCATCGTGATGGAGGTCCTGCACGGCGAGTCGCTCGGCGAGACGATCTCGCGCAGGCGCAGGCTCTCGCCCGCCGCCGCCGTGCGTACGCTCCTGCCCGTGGCGAGCGCGCTCGCGGCCGCGCACGCGAAGGGCATCGTGCACCGCGATCTCAAGCCCGACAACGTCCTGCTCGTCACCGACGATCGCGGCGCGGTCGTGCCCAAGATCGTGGACTTCGGCATCGCGAAGCTGCACCACGAGGAGGTCGTGCGCACGACGACGCAGGCCGGCGTGATCCTCGGCAGCCCGCACTACATGTCGCCCGAGCAGGCGTGTGGCCGCAGCGACGTCGATCATCGCACCGACATCTGGGCGTTCTGCGTGATGCTCTACGAGGTCACGGCGGGCGTGAAGCCGTACGACGGCTCGAACTACAACGCGCTGCTCAGCGCGATCCTGCTGCGTGATCCGGAGCCGTGGTCCGAGCACCAGGTCGACGACGAGGAGCTCTGGGCGATCGTGCAGCGCGGCCTCGCGAAGGAGGTCGACGATCGCTGGCAGACGATGCGCGAGCTCGGCGCCGCGCTCGCCGCGTGGGCGCAGAGCCACGGCGTGGAGACCGACGCCGCGGGCAACTCCCTGCGCGCCCACTGGCTCGAGCCCGAGGAGCATCGGCCGCTCTCCGACAGGCCGCCGACATCCGTGGTGCAACCCTCCTCGCCGCGGCCACGCATGATCTCCGAGCGCGAGCTGCCGCCGCCCGTGGACCTCGACGGCGATCCCGCCGCGGAGGACCTCGACGCGGAGGCCGACCCGAACGCCGTGCACCCGCCTTCGAGCGTGCCGCTCCCGACGACGAGCACGAGGCCACCCGAGCGGCGCTCGGCTGCGCTCTGGATCGGGCCGATCGCGCTCGCGGTGGGCGCGGCCTCGGCGGGCGCGTGGATCTACGTGCAGGGGGATGGCTCGGCGCCGAGCGCGGCGAGCGCGCGCGCGCCGTCGGCCCTCACCGCGCCGCTCACGAGCGACCCCGAGGCGAAGCCCACGATCCACGCGGCGTCGCCTCCCGAGGGCGCGCTCCCCTCCGCGACGCCGCCCCCGAGCGCGGAGCCTGCTTCGAGCGCGACCAGCAAGCCGGCGACGCCCTCGCCCGCGCCGAGCACGAGCGCGCCGATCGCCCCGAGGCCCTCCAGCAAGCCGGGCCCTGCGCCAATGCCCGTCCCCAAGAACCCCGACTTCTGAGCTCATGAACGCTCGCGGCACGCCGCTCACGCTCGTCCTTCCCCTGCTGTTCGCGCCGCTCGCGTGTTCGCTGCTCGCGGAGTCGGAGCTCGCGGACAAACCTCTCGGGAACGCAGGCGGCGGCGCGGCCACGGGCACCGGCGGCGTCGGCAACGAGGGCGGCGGCGGAGCGCCCTGCGACGGCGCGTGCAGCGCGAGCGAGGCGTGTTGCGCGGACGCGTGTGTCGACACCGAGACGAGCGCCGAGCACTGCGGAGGCTGCGGGCAAGCTTGCGCGGCCGGCGAGCGTTGCTGCGGCGGCGACGTGGGCTGCGCGGCGTGCTGCGCGACCGCGGACTGCCCGCAGGATCACCAGTGCATCGGGAACACGTGTGTCCTCCAGTGTTCCGGGCAAACCGAGGCCTGCGGCGACGTCTGCGCGATCCTCGCGACGGATCCGAAGCACTGCGGCACCTGCAGCAACGACTGCCTCGCGGGGCACGCGTGCGCGGGCGGCGTCTGCCAGCCCGGCTGGGTGACGATGACCCCCATGAACGCGCCCTCGCCGCGGCAACGCGCGGCGGCGGCGTGGGCGGGCGCGAGGCTCTTCGTCTGGGGTGGCCAGGACGCGCAGGGCGCGCTCGGCGACGGCGCGCTCTACGATCCGAAGACCGACACGTGGACGGCCGTGAGCGCGACGAACGCGCCCGAGGCGCGCGTCGACGCGGTCGCGGTGTGGACCGGCGATCGTGTGCTCGTCTGGGGCGGCGGCGCCGCGAACAGCTCCGCGGCGGTGAACACCGGCAAGCTCTACGATCCCGCGGCCGACGCCTGGAGCGACGTCGCCGTCGCGCCCATCGGCCGGCGCGCGCCCGTCGCCTTCTCCACGGGCAGCCACGTGCTCATCTGGGGCGGCACCAGCGGCGGCTCGCCCATCGCCGGCGGCGCGCTCTACGACCCGGCCATGAACAAGTGGAGCACGATGAGCACCGCCAGCGCGCCGAACGCCCGGACCCACACCGGCTGGGTCTGGACCGGCACGGAGATGTTGCTCTTCGGCGGGCGCCCCTTCGGCTCCGGCGCGACGAACGAGGGCTTCGGCTACGACCCCACGATGAACAAGTGGCGCAGCCTGCCTACCCAGCAAGCGCCGAACTCGCGTTATGATGCCTTCACCGTGTGGATGAACGGCACGATGCTCGTGTACGGCGGTCGCAACGTCGCCGGCTCCGCGCTGGAGGACGCCGCGATCTACGATCCGATGAGCGACGTCTGGGTCCCCACGACCTCGAACGTCAAGCGCTCCGCGCCGATCGGCCGGACGGGCGTGACGGGTTATCTCGGCAGCCGCGTCCTGCTCGCCGGCGGCCTCGACGTGGCGCAGATGCCCGCGACCGACGGCCACGTCTACGACGCCGCGAGCGCGCTCTGGAGCGCGATCCCGCCCTGGCCCTCGGGCAACAGCCACGAGCACGGCACCTTCGTGTGGACCGGCCAGGAGATCATCGTCTGGGGCGGGCTCGACAAGGACAACATGTTGACCTCCGCGGGGGAGCGCTACCGCCCTTGACCGTGATCCCGAGGCGCCTCTTCACGTCCCTCGTCCTCGCCGCCGTGCTCCTCGGCCACGCGCCCGCGCGCGCGCAGAGCCCCGCGGACGTCGCCCTCGCGCGTGAGCTCTTCCGCGAAGGCGCCACGCTCGCGGAGGGTGGGCGCTGGGCCGAGGCGCGCGAGCGATACGCGCGCTCGCTCGCCTTGAAGCGCGCGCCGCTCACCCTCTACAGCCTCGGCGTCGCGAGCCGCGAGGTCGGCCGCCTCGTCGAGGCGCTCGAGAGCTTCCGCGCCTTCCTCGTGGAGATGGATCCCGAGAACGCGACCCACAAGTCGTACGAGCAGCCCGCGCGTGACGCCATCACGGCGCTCGAGAAGCGCGTGGGCCGCCTCGACCTGCGCATCGTCCCCGCCGGGCCACGCGCGCTCGCCGTGCGCGTCGACGGCCTCGACGTCCCGCAGGCGGCGCTCGGCTTGCCGCGGATCGTCGATCCGGGCGAGCACGGCATCGTCGTGCGCGCCGAGGGCTACCGCGAGGCCAAGGCCACGGCCAAGGTCGGCGAGGGCGAGCAGATCAAGGTCACCGTGAAGCTCGAGCCGATCCACGCGAAGGGCCCTGGGCCCGTGAAGCCTCCGATCGTCGAGGGCCCCGAGCCCGAGCGGCCGATCGCGCCCATCGTCCTGCTCGCGGGTGGCGCCGTGGCCTTCGCGTCGGGCCTGACCGTCGGGTTGATTGGTGTTCAAAAGGCCTCGGACGCCCCCGTGCAGGACGGCCCCGAGGCGGCGGAGGCGCGCAGGCTCGCGCTCGCGGGGGACATCGTCGGCAGCGTCGGCATCCTCGCCGCGGGCGCGGGGGCCGCGATGCTCCTCCTGGGCAAGCCCCAGGACACGCCCGCCGAGTCCTCCGGGATCTCCGTCAAGCCGTTCGTCACGCCGACCGGGGTTGGGCTCGTCGGGCGCTTTTGACCTCACGGTTTGTCTGTTAACCTGCCGCGCATGCGCCTCCCGCGTCTCGCCTTCCTCGCGGGCCTCGGCCTCGTCTCCTGCGCCTCGCCGGAGCCGCCGAAGCCCGTGCCCGTCCCTCCTGCTGCCCTCGTGCCTCCTCCGGTCGAGCCTCCCGAGGCCCCGGCGCCCGAGCCCGCCGCCGAGGCTGCCGCGGGCATCACGCTCGAGCAGCTCCTCGACGTGCACCGCGCGACGGCCCCGCGCGCGCTCGGCCGCGAAAAATTCCTGTTCCTCTCGGACGCGCCGGGCACGATGCAGATCTTCTCGGCCTCGCTCGACGCGGCGCCCACGGCCGAGCCGACGGCCCCGGTGCAGCTCACGAAGTTCCCCGATCGCGTCGTGGCCCTCCGGCTCGCGCCCGGCGGCAAAGGCGCAGTGTTCCTCAAGGACAAGGGCGGAGACGAGAACTTCCAGATCCACTGGCTCGACCTCGCGGCCGGCGACAAGCCCGAGGCGACGCAGGCGCTCTCGGACGCGCCCAAGGTCCGGCACACGCTCCCCGTCTTCGACGACGCCGGCAAGCGCTTCACGTTCACCTCGAACGCGCGCAACGGCAAGGACATGGACCTCTACGTCGAGGCGCTGCCCGCGAAGAAAGAGACGTTCGGCAAGAAGCCCGTCGTCGCATTGTCTGGCAGCCACGCGGTCGCCGACTTCCTCGGCGATCGCGTGATCGTCAGCGAGATGCGCTCCGGCTTCGATCAAGACCTCTGGCTCATCGACGCGAAGAACGCCTCGAAGAAGCTGCTCACCAAGCACAAGGGTGACGAGCGCTGGGTCTCGCCGCGCTTCACGCGGGACGGCAAGTCCTTGCTCGTGCTCACCGATCGGGGCCGCGAGTTCCTCTCGCTCGTCGCGCTCGACGTGGCGACGGGCAAGGTCACGCCGGTGCTCGAGCTCGACCACGACGTGCAGGACCTCGACCTCCCGTCGTACACGAGCCGCAAGGCCGAGGCCGGGCAGCCCGAGGACATCGTGGCGCTCACGGTCAACGTCGACGGCGTCGAGGAGGTGCACGTCGTCACGCTCGACGCGAAGCGCAAGGTCGTGTCGAAGAAAAAGACCGACCTCGGCGGCGTGGTGTCGAGCCTCGATCTCGCGCCGGCCGGGGACGTCGCCTTCGTCGGCCTCGAGCGCCCGAACCTCCCGACCGAGGTCTACCGCGTCGACGTCGCGACAGGCGCCGTCACGCGGGCGACGAAGAGCCACCACGCGGGCATCGACACGTCCAGGCTCGTCCCGGCCGAGCTCATCACGATGAAGGCCTCCGACGGGAAGACGATCTCGTTTTTTTATTACCAGACGCCCCCGAACGCGGGCGAGAAGCGGCCCGTCGTGATCTCGGTGCACGGCGGCCCCGAGGGTCAGGCGCAGCCGAACTTCAGCCCGCTCGTGCAATGGCTCGCGCTCTCCGGGTATGCGGTGGCGGCGCCGAACGTGCGCGGCTCGACGGGTTACGGCAAATCCTTCTCCCACCTCGACGACAAGGAGAAGCGCGAGGACTCCGTCCGGGACCTCTCCGAGGTCGGCAAGTTCATCGCGGCGCGCCCCGACGTCGACCCTGCCCGGATCGCGCTCCTCGGCGGCAGCTACGGCGGGTACATGGTCCTCGCCGGGCTCACGCTTTACCCCGATCAATGGGCGGCCGGCGTCGACATCGTGGGCATCGCCAATTTCCGCACCTTCCTCGAGCAGACCGCGCCTTATCGCCGCCACCTCCGCGAGGCCGAGTATGGCTCGCTGGCGAAGGACGGCGCCTTCCTCGACCGCGTGAGCCCCATCCACAAGGTCGACCGCATCAAGGCCCCGCTCATGGTCGTGCACGGCACGCGTGATCCCCGCGTCCCCATCGGCGAGGCGCGGCAGATCGCCGAGGCCGTGAAGAAGCGCGGCCTGCCCGTCGAGCTCTTGACCTTCGAGGACGAGGGTCACGGCATCGCGAAGCGCAAGAACCGCCTCGTCGCCTTCCCCGCGATGGTCGATTTCCTCGACAAACACGTCAAGGCCAAGGCCTCGCCCTGACCTCACCACCCGAGCCCTCCCTTCGCCCCCTCTCCGACGCGCGGAGAGGAGGGGTTGGGGGGTGAGGCTCAGGGCAACAGGCGCGAGATGATGCTCCATTTCGTCGACTGGCCCGACTTCATCGCGAGGACCGCGGTGATGCCGATGACGCCCGCCGTGCAGGCCAGGTTGACCGGCCCCATCACGCCCAGGAATCGCATGAGGCCCCTCGCCTTCTCGGGCGTCCGGGCCGAGGGCTCCTCCCCCGACGCCACGGGCACCGCGCCCTCGGGGGCCTGACGGCCGAGCTCCTGACCGCTCAGGATGTTCGCCGCGCCCGTCAGGACGGCGGCGCCGAGCAGGATGTCCTTCGCCAGCACGAGGCCACGCGTCTCCTCGTCGATCGACCGCCCCGAGATCGCGGCGCGGCCGATGAACCAGGTCAGCGCCGCGACGCCCAGGCTCGCCGCCGTCACGACGTTGTAGCTGCTCCACGCGTCGTGGAGGACCTGTCCTCGCTCCTCCTCGGAGTGGATGTCCTGGACCGCGCGGTGCAACGCGAGCTTGCCGAACAGCGGGCCGCCGAAGCCGGCCGCGAGGCCGAGATCATGCAGCACCCAGGCGGACGTCGAGAGCATGGCCATGGTCATTCCCCCTTCCTGACGAGCACATCGGCCCCGGGGGACCGTCTTGCTCACCGGGGAGGCGCCTGCACGACGGATGCCGCGCCTCCTCGCGCCCGCTCGCCTTTTTCTGGTAAACGTACCTCGTGGCCGAGATCGATCCCTCCAAGAGGAGCCTCGTCGAGCAGCTCCGCGCCCTCGCCGGGGTCTCGCACGATACGAACGAGTTCGACGTCCTCGCGGACGAGGGCCGCGTCATTCACGTCCACTTCAGCCCCGGATCGACCGACTCGCTTTACGTCAAGACGCGCATCTCGGAGAGGGGATCCACCCCGCGTCACGCGCAGGCCGGCTATCGAAATGGCCGCCAGGGGCCGCTCCTCGTCCCGAGGCCCATGAACCTCGTGCTCCGCAAGGAGACCCCGGGCGACCGCGCATTCAAGCAAGACGGCGTGAACCGCGAGATCCAGACCGGCGACCCGGCCTTCGACGAAGCGGTCTACATTGATACATTGATCAACGATGATCTGGTCCGCGCCGTCCTCGCCTCGCCGGACGCCCGCGCCGCGATCCTCGCCCTCCTCCAGGGCGCCCATTGCACCGAGGTCCGCATCGACGGCACGAGCGAAGGCACTATCTCGCTCGGCCTCGTCGAGTTCACGACCCGCTCGCCCGATCAGGAGCGCGGCGCGCGCCTCGTCTCGGCCCTCGCCCTCCTCGCGGACGCCTTGCCCCCGATCCGCGCGAGCGGCGAGGCCCCTCCGTCCGACAAGCAGGCCGCGGCGGCCACGGGCGGCTGCGCCGGCGCGATCGTCGGCCTCATCGTGGCGGTCGTCATCGCGTTCGCTTATGCGCCGAGAGGCTGCGTCGAATCCGACGGGGAAGGCTCGAGCCTCGTATGCAGCAAGGCCCCGGAGTGCTGCGATCCGCTCTACAGCGGCTTCCTCTGGGGCATGATCACGAGCTTCCCGCTCATCCTCCTCCTGCACCGCGTCGTGCGTGGAATGCCGAACTCCTCGACGAACCGGTTCATCTTGCAATCTTCCACCTTCTTCCTCCTCACGGAGCTCGGCGTCATCGTCGCGCGGTTGTGGCGCTGAGGGCCGCCGCGCGCTACGCCGAAGCTCCCTCCCATGGCCTCGATCCGCGCTGCCGCACCCCTCGCCCTCGCGCTCGTATTCGTCGCCGCGTGTGGGAATGATCGCGCGGATACCTCGAATCCAGCGCCCTCCCCCGCGCCCGCGGCACCCGCCACCCCGCCCGGAGCCGGAGACGACGCAGGCGCGGACGCGAGCGACGCGGCCCCGGACACGGGCCCCGAAAAACCCGCATTCGTCACCGTGTTCGCCGCCGGCGACGTGAGCTTCGGCCGCCTCGTCGGGCAGATCCTCCTGCGCGAGCCGGAGCGCGCCCTGTTCGCCTCCATGGATGACCTCCTCCGCGCGGCCGACGTGCGGTTCGTCAACCTGGAGGGGCCCATCAGTGATCAGGGCCGCGAGACGGTCTCCCCCGAGAACAACCTCGTCTTCAATGGCCCGCCCGCCTCGGCCGACGTCCTCGCGCGCGCCGGGATCGACGTCGTCTCCACGGCGAACAACCACGCCTGGGATTACGGGAAATCGGCCATGCTCGAGACGCTCGATCACCTCGACCGCGCCAAGGTCCTGCACGCGGGCACGGGCGCGACCCTCGAAAAGGCGTTCGAGCCCGCCATCGTCACGCGGCGCGGGCTTCGCCTGGCGTTCCTCGCCGTCACCGATGTCTGGAACCAGGGCGTCCTCTCGCGGCACCCGGGCCGCGCCCACGTCGCCTCCGCCGATCGGGAGGCCCTCGTCCGCGCCGTGAAATCCCTCCGCGAAAAGGGCGACGTCGATGCGATCCTCGTGAGTTACCACGGCGGCGAGGAGTACCGCGAAGACCCCCTGCCCCGCACGCGCGCCCTCGCCGAGGCCGTGATCGACGCCGGCGCCGACGCCTTCCTCGGCCACCACCCCCACGTCGTGCAGGGCGTCACGTTCCACGCGGGAAAACCCATCGTCTACAGCCTCGGCAACCTGCTCATGCGCATGCACAGCGGCCACCCGTGGACCGAGATGGGCCTCTCCGTCAAACTCGAGCTCGAAAAGGGCGCCCCTCCCCGCCTCTTCGTTTGCCCCTTCCGCATTCACGGCATCGACCCGATCCCCCTCGCCCGCGATCCCCGGCGCAAGGCTTACGAATCCCACTTTTTTGGTCGATTCCGCGCCCTCTCGCGGCGCGTCGGCGACGCGGCCATCGGGCCCGCCTCCGCGGACGGATGCGCGCCGGTCGCTCCGTCCTCCGGCGCCGGGAAGGCCACCTCCGCGGATTCTCGCGCGGCGAACTTTCCGTAGTGCCCTCCTGGCATTACGCTCCCTTCATGCTCACGCGAAAGTTCCTCCTCGGCCTCGGCGCCTCGTGCGTCGTGGTCGCACTCGCGTTCGCCGCGTACGGCCCCGAAGTCGCGGCGCCCGCCCACGCTGCAGCGCCGCCCGAGGTCCGCGGACCACGCGTGGCCCTCCTGGCCACGTTCCCGGGCGCCGAACACAGCGCGCTTTACCTCGTCCAGGCCGGCGGCGGCGCCGATCCCGCCCCGGTCGCGACGTTCTCCCACCTGCCCGACGCGACCGTACGCGCCGCCGTCGTCCCGGACACGCCTTTTGTCCTCGCGACCGCCGACAGCACGCCCGGCCGCGACGCCTCCTTCAATGCCTCCCTCTTCCGCCTCCGGCCCCACGCGCCGGCCGAGGTGCTCGTCGACCGGGTCGTGCACGCGAGCCGCCCCCTCGTCGCCCCCACGGGCCGCGTCTTCGTCTCCCGCGGCCGCCCCGGCCCCGACCTCGAAGGCCGCCTGCGCGTCGATCCCCTCACCGTCGACGAGGTCGACATGACGACCGGGAAAACCCGCGCCGTCCACGGCGCGCACGGACACCTCCTCTTCCTCGCGGGCGCCACGGCCCGTGAAATCATCCTCTATCGTGTCCTGCCCGATCGTGCCGACCTCGTCGCCGTCGATCCCGACGCCGGCGCCGTGCGTCCGCTCGTGAAAAACCTCCCGCCGTTCGCCCGCGACTTCTCCATCGACGCGGCCGGCAAAAAGCTCGTCTTCCAGAACCGCCACGAGACCAACAGCCGCACGTGGGTCGTCGACGAACTCGACCTCACCACGGGCCGCGCGCGCCGGCTCTTCTCGAGCCCGAGCATGAGCCTCGCGCCCGCCGTCCTCCCGAGCGGCGGCGTCCTTTACAATCCTCCCGGCCGCGGCCTCTCCACCCTCGACGCCGAGGCGCGTATCGCGGGCCCCCTCGGCCCCGGCGTCGACCTCGTCGCCGCCGCGACCGCCGATTCTCGCTTCATCGCCGCGCTGCACACCCAGCCGAGCGCGCTCCCCGTGCCTTTCCTCGTCGACACGAAGACCGGCGCCGCGTCCGTGCTCCCCGCGCCTCGCGGGAGCCGCGTCGCCATTGCAGGATTTTACCTCGAGAATGGAGGTGCTCCGTGAGCCCCACGCGCCCCCTCGCCGCCGCCGCCTCGCTCGCCCTGCTCGCCACGAGCGCGGGCGCCGCCGCGTATTGCCCTTCCTACACCGCCTCGAGCCCCTCGAACGATCACGGCTGCGCCATCGAGGCCGTGCCCGGGACGAACCCCACGGTCGACGAGTGGAACGTCATCTTCGACCTCGTCGCCCAGGGCCCCTCTGCCTGGGGCGGCGACGGCCCCACCGTCAGCGACATCGGCCAGGGCTGCGGCAAACCGGAGCCTTATCAATCCGTCCCCGCGCGTTTCCCTTGCGAGCTGCTCAAGGCCATCACGAGGGTCGAGTCCGGCTGGCGTCAATTCTGCGTCCCCACCTTGCCCGCCGATCAGGTCGGCGGCGAATCCCGCACCATCATCTCCTTCGATTGCGGCTACGGGATCGGGCAGGTGACGAGCGGCATGCACGTCGGGGAGAACCCGGACTTCGACCGCGAGCGCGTCGCCTCGGATCCTTTTTACAACCTGGCCACGAGCACCCGCATCCTCGCGGCGAAATGGAAGGCGACGAACTGCGTCGGCGACAACCAGCCCAAGGTCGTCGAGCACTGGTACGCGGCCACGTGGGCCTACAATGGTCTGGCGTACGTGAACAACCCGAACAACCCGAACTACGATACGAACCGCGGCGTCTGGAAGCCCTCCGTGGGCGGCGCCGCGCCGTACCAGGAGAAGGTCTACGGGTTCATGGAATTCAACAGCCAGTGGCAGACGATCGAGCCCGCCTACCCGAACCCCGGCGACATCGGCGGCGGCTCGAGCCCGCCCGCCCTCCCCGATCCCGACTGCGCCTCCCCCACCGATTGCGTGAACAAACGCCCGACCCACGTCACGGCCTGTAACGGCGACGGCGGCGGAAGCGGAAGCGGAGGCGGCGGCGCGGGCGGGAGCGGCGCCGGCGGCGAAGGTGCCGGCGGCGAAGGTGCCGGAGATGGAAGCGGCGCCGGAGATGGAAGCGGCGCCGGCGGCGAAGGCGGCGCCGGATGGGGCGGCGGCGCGAGCGGCGAAGGCGGCGGCGGCGGCGCCGGAGCTTTCGCGGCGGACGACGATGGCGCGGTCCGCGGCTTCGTCTCCTGCCAGTGCCACGCGACGGGCACGAGCGAGGGCCCGCCCGGCTGGCTCGGCCTCGCCACGTTCGCCGCCCTGGCGAGCCTCGGCGCGCGCCGCCGCCGCCGATAGCGCCGTCAATCCTTGCAGACGACGGCTTTCAGCTCCTGCACGCGGAACGGGAAATCCGTCGTGAGCACGTGATCCGAGAGCACGGTCTCCGGGCCGGTGCGGCTCCGGGACACGTGCAGGAAGTTCGTCCCCGTCTCGCCCGCGTGACAACCATTGCAGGTGTTGAGCGAGAACGCCTTCCGGACGTCCTCCTCCACGCCCGGGACCTGCCAGGTGAAGTCGCGCGTCGGCACGCGCGCCGATCCGCCGTTGAACGCCTTGCCCTTGAATCGGGATCCCACCTTGTGGTTCCCCTCCAGGATCAGGCGCTCGTTCTGCCGCACGTAATCGGCGAGCAGCGGCGTGTTGTTGTGGATGAGGTCCGGCGTCAACCCCACGCTCGCCGGCACGAGGAACCCCTTTCGGTCGACCTCGAATTGCCGGAGCTCCCACAGCGGCTCCTCGTCGCCGAAGGTCAGGGCGATCTCGTTCGAGCGGAGCTGGTTGAGCACGGTCCCGGGCGGCATCCCTTGCCGGGCCTTCGCGGTCACGAATTTCTCGGTCAGCGCCTCGAGCTTCTTGTTGTACTCCGGGCCGAAGGGCAACGCGCCGAGCGCGTGGAACTCCTTCGCCCAGCTCTCCGCCGTCTGGCCCCGGTTCGCGGGCAGCCGGTATTCGAAGATCAGGGTGAACGGCAGCGCGCGCCCGTCGGGCCCGTGCACGTTGTAGATCATGCGCCCCTCGCCCGCGCCCGCGCCGAAGTTCCGGAGCTTGCGCAGATCGAGCCGGTACACGATACCGAGCAGAGACATCGGCGCCTTGTCGAGATCGTACGTCTTTCCGTCCGCGCTCTTCGCCCGCCAGGGCGCGAGCACGAGGCTCTCCATCCTGCTGCGCGCCTTGATCGTGAGCCCGTCGACGACCTGATCCGCGAGCCACGATTCCATGAACCGCTCGATGAACTCCTGCTCGTCGTTGCCTTTCGCCATTTCCCGGACCACGTAGCCGAACGACCACGGGCCGATCCCGGTGGCCCGGGCATCCTGGATCACCGATAGATCCGTGATGAAGAGCTCCTTCGTGGCATCGATGGAGCAATCGGAGAGCGCTTCCTCGTTTTCCCCGATGGGCTCCGCCTCCACGGACTCGGAGATCGGCGCCTCCCCGCAGCCCGCCGAGACCACGAGCGCAAGCAGGGCCGCGCACACACCATGGAATTCATACTTCATGACTGCCCCCGCCCCTCCACGGAGGAGCGCCCGGCCCTTCGGAAGGACGAACGACCCGGACGCGCCTCCGTGGGGTATCCAGGCCCATTTCGACGCGCTCGGACCTCGAGCCTCGCGCCGAAAACCGGCTCCCTACGGAACAGCCACCAATATCATGCGCTCATGGTGAGCCGACCAGCCCCCCTCCCGCGCGACGTGCCCGCGAGGTGAGAGATTACGTCCGCTCGCGCCGCGCCGCCTCGATTCCGTCGCGCAGGCTGCGGAGGAGCAGGATCCCGCCGAGATCCACGTTGGCATGAATCAACGTCCGCGCGAGCTTCGACGTGATGCCCGTGGCGATCGGCTTCGCCCCGAGCAGCCGTATCGCATGCCCGAGGCGCGCCACCTGCTCGGCCGTCTCCGCCGTGAGCGCGTCGGCTCCGGTCAGATCCAGGATCACGCGTTCGGCCCCGCGCGCCGAGACGGCCGCGAGGATCCGACCTTCGAGCTCCGCGGCGCGGGCAGGATCGAGCGCCCCGATGATCGGCAGCGCGATCGTGCGGGACGAGACCTCGAGCACCGGCGCCGACAGGGCCAGGATCTCCTGCTTCTGCCGCTCCACGAGCGCGAGCGTCCCCCGCAGCTCCTCCGCGAGCCGCCCCTCCTCCGCGGCCCGCCGCTCGGCCCCGCGCCGCGCCGTCTCGTCGGTGTGGTGCACGAGGATCACCGTGTTGCCCGTCGCCGGGTCCGGCAGCGTGCGCGCCTCGATCACGTGCCAGCGCTCGCCCGCCTCCGTCTGCACCGCCGCCTCGAGCGAAAACACCTCGCCCGCAAGCGCCGCCGCGAGAAGCGCGTCCGGGACGTCCTCCTCCGAAAAACGCGCGCGGAACGGAGCGTCCACGCCGAACGCGTGTTGCGCCGCCGGGTTTTGCAGGACAATCGTCCCTTCCATGTCGAGCAGCGTCACCATCACGGACGTGTGCCGGAGCGCCTCGATGCTGCGCACGAGATCCGGGCTCGGCGCGTTCTCCTTGACGAACGCCTGGATCAGCACGCCCGTCCGGCCGTCGTCGAGCGGCACGCCCGTCATGAAGAGCTTCATCGTCTGGGGCTCGCCCTTCGGATACAGCGTCCATTCCTCCTCGGCGGCGCGCCCCGAGCGAAACCCCTCGATATATCCGCGCATCCTGGCCCGCGTCGACGCCGACATATCGGAGTAATCGCGCGCGTAGAGCTCCTCCGGCGTCGCCGCTCGCCAGAGCTCGAGGGCGGGCTTGTTCGCCCAGCGCTGGCGGAAGAAGTCGAGATCGAACACCCAGGTCGGGACGGGCGAACATTCGAGGACGGCGAGCCGTTCGTGAAGCTTCATGGTTCGGGCGTCGACGGCGACGCAGAGCGTCGCAGGGCCCCCGTCTAGGATGGAACCCGCGCGGCGTCTACCCGGGAGCACGACCGTCGCCCGTCCTCCGACCGACCCTCCCGCTCGTCATTTCACCCTTTGTCTCGTCGCCCTCCCGGATTACGCTCTCGCCGCGTGTCAGGCCCCCAGAGAACCTTTGGCGCAGAGCGTATCGCCGGCTGGGCGTACGCGAATGGCTTCGCGTGGAGCCCCTTCCCCGGCGAGACCTGGTTCCGGCAGTGGGAGCCCTACGACAACATCGCGCCCCCGGGCCACTACCTCCACGCGGTCACACGGCAGACGCCTCACGGCCCCTACGTGCTCGTCGAGCCCTGGTACGCCGTCGATCTCGACACCGAGCCCCTCGAGCGCACCGTCTTCGCCTACGCCACGCACCCGCGCCTCGTGCGCCGCGCGGCCATGCGGGTCGGCGAGCACTTCGTGACCCGCGTCGCCTACCTCGAGAGCCCGCCGCCGCCCACGGTCACGATCGGCGACAAACTCTGGGACCAGCACGTCACGACCTTCGCCGCCTCGCCCGCCGAGGCCGCCGCCGCCTTCCCCCCGCCCCTGCGCGCCCTCCTGGCGAGCTGGGGGTTCTCGGGCCACGTCGAGATGCGCCCCGGCGGCCTGGCCCTCTTCATGGCCGGCCTGCGCCCCGTGGCCGAGCATTACCAGCGCCTGCTCGGCGTCACGCGCGAGGTCCTGCACGCGGCGGTGGGCTAGAACGCGAGCGGCACGTCGATCTGCACGATCTTGTATTCGAGCCCGTTCTGCGAAAAGCCCGTCGGCGCGTCGAGGCCCAGCGTCAGCGAGACCCCGGGCCGCAGCCACATCTTGTCGCCGAGCTTGAAATGCCCGCGGGGCCCGAGGCCGAGCGTCCAGTTCTCGAGCCGCGTCGGATCCGGGCCCTTCTCGATCGTGCCGTTCGAGACCCAGAGCTGGTACCGGAGCTCCGCGCCGAACGAGAGCTGCGGCAGGAGGAACCACCCGAAATGCAGGCCCGCCGTGAGGTTCGTCCGGGCCGCGTCCTTGTCGAGCGCCGCGCCGCGCACGCGGAGCAGCTCGAGCAGCGTCACCTCGGCCTGGATCGTGAGCCCGTTCGCCACGTATCCGATCCCCGCGCCGACGATCGGGGTCATGTAGTTGACCTGGAAGAGCGCGTTATCCATGGAGGCGCGCGCATAGATCCCGTCCAGGTTCGCCGTGCGGACGGCCATGTCGGGCGTGTCGCCGCCGCCCATCCCGACGGGGATCGTCGTGCCCGCGAAGAGGCCCACCTTCCACGCCTCGCCGAGTGGAATCGAGTAGAGCGCGCCGATCGCGGGGTTGATGAACGACGTGGCCTTCGAGCCCTCGGGCCCCTTCGTCTCGCTGTGGATGACGCCGAGCCGGACGATGGCCGCGAGGTTCGGCAGGACCTTGTAGCTGCCGAGCAGGAGCACGGGGACCGTGTCCTTCGTCTTCGAGAACGCGAGCGTCGTGTCGAGGCGGACCACGTTCCCCGCGGTCAGGGGCCGGAGCATGAAGGGCAACGAATACGGCGCGGGGGCCTTCGGCGCGGGCGCGGCCTCCGGCGCGGCGGGCGCGGCCTCTGGCGGCGCCTCCGCGCGGACAGGCAAGGCGAACGCCACCCCCGCGAAGGAGACCCCCGCGGCCAGCGACCATGATATTTGGCGACGAACCCCGAACCCGTTTTTCACGACCCAAAGACCTCCGCTCGAACCTCCACGGTATCCCAGCGGGAGGAGACCGTGCGAAAAATCCGAAGGGGGTCTTCGTCGCGACCTTGCTCGGCCGGGCTGACGCGCCCGCTACGCCCAGCGATACGCCCCGACGATCCCTGCGTGATCACTCACCCGCGGGTGCAGCCCGTCCTCGGGCCCCTCGCCGTCGAACACCCGCGCGAAGGCCTCGACCTTCGCGGCCCTCCGGCCCGCCGAGGCCCGGAGCATTTGATAATCGATCCGGCTCGTCAGCCTCTTCTCCCCGAACGTCGGCCACACCGCCCGCGTGGCCATTCCGACGTCGGCATACCCTCGCTCCACGAAATGGGCGACCGGCGGCTCCTCCGGGCTCGCGTTCAGATCCCCCGCCACGAGCGTCGCCACGTGATCGCCCGAAGGCAGCCGCGCGAGGCCCGCGAGCAGCCGCTCCACCTGCGCCCCGCCCTCGGCTCCCCACGCCACGTGTGTCGTCCCCACCCGCATTTTTGTCTCTTTGATCGTCGTCCGAGCGACGAGCGCGATACGAGCGAGCCCGCCTTCGCTGAGCTGCAACACCGTCACGTCCTCGATCGGCCCTGACGACAGGATCGACAGCCCCTCGCGGTACACGTCGAACCCGATATGAGCCTCCCTCCACACGTGCTCCCAGCGCCGCCGCGTGAACCTCTCCAGGAACTGCTGCAAGAGCCGCCCCGCGTTCGGCTCGGCCGGGTTCGACACGTGCTCGCCGACCTCCTGCAAGAGCAACACGTCGAGCCCATGCACCGCCACGCCGAACGCGACCCGCTCGAGCTTCGGGATCGAGTCGTTCACCACCACGCCTTCGCGCGTGCCGCGCTCCTGGTAGGTGTGCAGGTTCAGCGAGAGCACGCGGATCGCCGCTGGATCCCCGAGGTCACGCGCCCCCACGACGAACGCCGCGTTCCGCCCCCCGAGCCCGTCGTCGACGTCGAGCGGGTTCTCGGGATCCGCGATCCACCGTCCATCCACGACGAGCTTGTACGCGTGCACTCCGGGCGGGAGCGGCCGCGTCGTCATGACCCAGAGATCCGCGCCTTCGCGCTTCACGAGCGGGATGGGATCCCTGCCCCATCCGGTGAAGTCTCCTGCCACGAGCACGTGGGACGCGTGTTCGTCGCGGTAGGCGAAGGTCACGGAGCCGTCGGGCCCCACCGAACATCCGGGAGAGGGGAGCACATGCCCCGGTTATGTCCGCGCGATCGGGGTGTCAAAAATTTTCGGGTCGCCCGCGCCCAAGCCGACCCACATCCGCGCGATTCGAGCAGAACCTGCACAACGAGGATCGGCTGGAGCTCGGCGATGGGCCCCTCGTACGAGGCGGCACGGGCTTTGCCAAGGGCGCCCGCTCGTTGTCCAACCGAAAGGTGAATTGATGTTGCGACACGCCCTTCTTGCGACCCTCGCCCTTTCCCCCGTCCTCGCGCTTTCCTCGACCGCCGTTGCGGCCCCGAGCCTGACCCGCGCGATCGCCATTGCTTGTGAGTCGAACGACTCCGATTGCGACGCCCCCGAAAAAAGCCTCGCCGCGCCCATCAGCCGACGTGTCCTCGCGGGAGACGTCGTCGAATACCGCGTCGACGTCCGCGTCGGACCCGGCGCCTACGACGTCATCGGCCTGCACCGCGTGGTGCGCGAATCCGCGCCCAGCGTCCCCGCACCCACGAGCAAGGCCGTCATGATGGTGCACGGCGACGCCTGGGATTTCGAGGCCGCCTTCCTCGCCGCCGGCCCCACGCCGGGCGGCGCGAGCTTGCCCGTCCACCTCGCCGCGCACGGGATCGACGTCTGGGGCATCGATCTCGGCTGGACACGTGTCCCCGCGAACGAGGCCGACCTCTCGTTCATGCAATCGTGGGGCTTTTCGCGCGACGTGCGCGACATCGGCGCCGCGCTCGGCATCGCCCGCGTGGTCCGCGCCGTCACCGGCCATGGACACGGCCGCCTGCATTTGCTCGGCTGGAGCCGCGGCGGCCAGCTCGCGTATGCCTACGCGGGCGCCGAGAGCCAGCGCCCCGCCGGCCTGCGCCACGTCGCTGGCCTGATTCCGGTGGACATCTACCTCGAGACGGACGACCCCGACCTGCGCGCCGGCGCCTGCCAGCGTCGGGCCGACGAGCGCGCCCTCGTCGCCTCGGGCCAGTACGCGAACGACCTCGGCGCGCAGGTCGGGCCGCTCGGGTTGCTCGCGCAGATCGATCCCGCGGGCCCCTCGCCTGCGTTCCCCGGCCTCGACAACGAGCACGCCGCCATGACCCTCGGCGCGGCCACCTTCCTCCTGATGCCCCAGCCCCCGGTGCCCTCGTATCACCTCACGGGTGGCCTCTGGGACGAGACCGGCGTGCTGGATCTCGCCTATACCGATCCGGCCGTGTGGTTCGACGTGCTCTCCCGCGCCAGACCCTTCCAGCCCCTCGCCATGATCGCCGACGCCGACGCGGCCGCCTGCGACGATCCGCAGGACGACGTGCCCTTCGACGATCACCTCGCCGACATCACGGTCCCCACCTTCTACGTCGGCGCGGGCGGCGGGTTTGGCGCGGCCGGCATCTACACGACGACCTTGCTCGGCAGCGGGGACGTCTCGAGCCACGTCGTCCAGCACTTCCCCGAGGAATACCGCCTCCTCGACGTGGGCCATACCGACATCTTCCAGGGCTACGAGGCGGAGACGCTCTTCTGGGAGCCGATCCGCGCCTGGATCACCGCGCACTGAATCCGTTCACCCCGCCTGGCTTCCGCCACCCACGAGCGGCAGAAAGGTCAGGAACCGAGCGGCAGGATCTCGATCCGACACGTGTTGTCTTCACACACGGCGATGGCGTCGCCGCACCCCAGGCGGGTGCACGCGACGCCCTCGCAACCTCGCGGGTGGTGCTCGTCGGCGTGCGCCTTGTTGAACGCCTCGACCTTTCCTCCGTTGCAGTGATCACAACACGTGGTCCGGACGACGACGCAGTCCGCGTCCGACTGACACGTGGCCTCCGCCGCGACGGCGCCCCCTGCGCCGCCAGGCGACGCGCCGGCGCAGGCGAGCCCGGCGAGCGCCCACAGAAACAAGCCCAGCGTCCCTGACACGTGTCTGTTCATGGATCCTCGTCGACGGTTGGTGCGTGATGGTACGCGACTTCCGCGGAGCGCTGAAGCCCCCCGCGCCTTACCCCCGACGCTCCTTCCCCGGCGCCGGGGGCCTCCGAGCGCTCGCAGCCCCGGCAGGCCCCCCTCTTCCCGGTTGAACCCATCCCCGAGCGGCGCGATACCTCCCCGCATGCCGCACATCCTCATCGTCGAGGACGAGCCTGCGATCGCCGAGTCCCTCGCCTACGCCCTCCGCCGCGACGGCTTCGGCGTCACCCTCGCCGCCACCCTCGCCGGCGCCGAGCGCTCTCTCGACGTCGCCTCCCTCGTCCTGCTCGACCTCATGCTCCCCGACGGCAGCGGCTTCGACCTCATCGGCAAGGTCCGCCGCAGCGGCATCGGCACGCCCATCATCGTCCTCACGAGCCGCGACGACGAGGCCGACCGCGTCGCCGCCCTCGAGACCGGCGCCGACGACTACGTCACCAAGCCCTTCTCCACCCGCGAGATCGTCGCCCGCGTCCGCGCCGTCCTCCGCCGCGCAGCGCCGCCCGCGCCCCTCGCCGCCTCCACCACCTCCGCGCCCCCGCCCGCCGCCGCGCCCGCGCCCGCCCCCGCTTCCGCCCCCATGCCCCTCTCCGTCGACGACGCCACCCGCAGGGCCTACGTCCACGGCCGCGAGGTCGAGCTCACGCGTGTCGAGTTCGACCTCCTCGCCTGCTTGCTCGCCGCGCCTGGCCGCGTCTTCACCCGCGCCCAGCTCATCGACCGCGTCTGGGGCGACGGCTTCGCCATCAGCGACCGCACCATCGACTCCCACGTAAAAGGCCTCCGCCGCAAGGTCGAGTCCGCCGGCGGCAACCCGGCCTTCGTCGAGACCGTGCGTGGCGTCGGCTACCGCGTCACCGACAGGCCCGCCGCGCCTCCGCAGGGCGGCGCTCCGGACGCGCCGTGATCCGCCTCCTCGTCGCCGCCGCCTCCGCCGTCGGCCTCATCCTCTTCGTCGCCTACATCGCCTCGCGCCTCGTCCGCGCTCGCACCCGCGGCACCAGCATCCGCCTCCAGGTCTTCCTCGCCCTCGCCGGCATCGTCGGCGCCTTCGCGTTTGGCCTCGGCCTGCTCGTCCTCGATCGCATCGAGGCGCGCGCCACCCTGCTCGCCGAGGACGCCGCGCGGGACGAGGCTGCGGCCATCGCTGCGGTCGTCGGCGGCGAGCTCGACGCCCGCGGCGCCTCCCTCGCCGACGTCGGCCGCCGCATCACCCGCTCCGCCGATCCCGACGCCATCCACTTCTCCCTGCTCGACCCCGACGGCCGCCCCGTCTTCCGCGCCGGCCCTGCCCAGGGCGAGCCGGGCACCGTCTTCGTCACGGCGCCCATCCTCGTCCACGGCCTCGTCGTCGGCCAGGTCCAGGTCGTCAAGCCGACCCTCGTCATCGTCCGCACCCTCGCCGACTTCGCGCCCACCATCCTCGCGATCAGCCTCGTCCTCGGCGCTGCTGCCGCTGCTGCCGCCGTCCTCATCGGCCGCTCCATCGCGCGCCCCATCGAGGCCCTCACCGATTTTGCCGTCCGCGTCAGCGAAGGCGAGCGCCGCGCCCCGCCGCCGCCGGCCTTTGGCCGCGAGGTCCAGCGCCTCTCGCGTGCCATCGACTCCATGCGCCGCCAGCTCGAGGGCCGCCCCTTCGTCGAGACCTTCGCGGCCGACCTCTCGCACGAGCTCAAGAACCCTGTCGCGGCCATCCGCGCGAGCGCCGAGGTCCTCGCCGACGGCGCCCTCGAGGAGCCGGAGGAGGCCGCGCGTTTCGTCGGCCGCATCCAGCAAGCGACCGAGCGCATCGAGGCCTTGCTCGGCGACCTCCTGAACCTCGCGCGGATCGAGGCGCGTGGCGTCGAGGACGCCGCCGTCGTCGACCTCGCCAAGCTTGCCCGGGACGCCGCGGCGCTCGCGCGCGAGCGAGGCGCCCTCGTGGACGTCTCCACCACCGGCGCGGTCACCGTCCGCGGCAGCGCCCTCTGGCTCTCGCGGGCCCTCGAGAACCTGCTCGACAACGCCGTGACCCATGGGGAGCCTGGCGAAGTCATCCACGTCTCGCTCGTGCGAGACGGCGACGAGGTCCGCTTCACCGTCCGCAGCCGCGGCCGCATCCACCCGCACGTCGCCGGCCGCCTGTTCCGGCGCTTCGTCACGACCCGCGTGGAGAACGGCGGCACGGGCCTCGGCCTCGCCATCGTCCGCGCCATCGCCGAGGCGCACAGCGGCTCGGCGGAGTGCGCCGCGAGCGGCCCCCCCGAGGTCACGTTCCGCGTCACGCTCCCGGCCGCGAAGATCCTGTAACAAAATCCACACTCGCCACGCTTCTCGTGTGTGCGTTCTCCATGGAGGCTCCACGAATGCACCATGGCCGCTTCGTGGACGAGCGTGCGTGTATGGTGCATCCTCTGGCCGCAATCTCGAGGCATCCCATGAACGAACGCACGCTCCCTCGGCACATCGCGATCATCCTCGACGGCAACGGCCGCTGGGCCACGTCGCGCGGGCTCCCTCGCACGAAGGGTCACGAGAGCGGGGTGCACAAGGTGCGTCTCGCGGCGCGCGCCTGTCACGAGCGCAAGATCCCGGTGCTGACGGTCTACGCCTTCAGCGCGGCGAACTGGAGCCGGCCGGCGGAGGAGGTGGACAACCTCATGCGCATCTGCCGGGAGTTCGCGGAGGACGCGCACGACGAGCTGGTCTCGCGTGGGGTGCGTGTGGTCGTGGTGGGGGACATCGACGACGAGGTCCCGACGGCGACGCGAAAGGCGACGGAGCGGCTCATCGCGGACACGGCGGGCGGGACGTCGATGACGCTGGCGCTGGCGCTGAACTACGGCGGCCGTCGCGACATGGTGAACGCGATGCGCGCGGTGGCGGCGCAGGCGCGGGCGGGCCTGCTCTTGCCGGAGGACATCGACCCGGTGTCGGTGCGTCGCTTCCTGAGCACGAGCGAGCTGCCGGACGCGGACCTCGTGATCCGCACGGGCGGCGAGCAACGGCTGAGCGACTTCCTGCCGTTCGAGGCAGCGTTCGCGGAGCTCTTCTTCACGGAGACGCTCTGGCCCGACTTCTCGGAGGCGACGCTGGACGACGCGCTCGCGTTCTACGCGCGCCGGCAGCGCCGGTTTGGTCGCACGGACGAGCAGGTCGGTCGGACGGCGACGACGGCGGAGATCGGATCGATCTAGGCAGGCGGCCCGCGACCGTTTATGCTCGCGAGCGAACGCGAAAGCGAGCGCCCGTAGCTCAGCTGGATAGAGCGGCGGCCTTCTAAGCCGCGGGTCGCAGGTTCGAGTCCTGCCGGGCGTGCCTGAGGGGGGCATACAGCCCCCTTCACCCCGGACCAGGCACGGCCCTGAGCATGGGTCTCATCGGGCAGGCGCAGAGCCGGGGCGCTGCCCCGGACCCCGCGGGGGCTACGCGCCCCTCGACCCGCGCCAGGGCAAGCCCTGGACCGGGGGTTGAAAAACTGCGCTCCGCGCAGTTTTTCAAACAGGCCGGCGAAGAGGCCGCGTCGCCGGCAGAACCCGCAGCGCGGCTGTCTTGACTGGCAGGGGCGTCGTCAGTCTTGGCCGGGCCTGTTCGATGAACTGCGCGGAGCGCAGTTCATCGACGTTGGGTCCAGCCCCTGGCTGGTCCAGGTCCAGGGGCGGACAGCCCCTGGTGGGGCCTGGGGCAACGCCCC
The DNA here is from genome assembly GCF_009649845.1 of Polyangium spumosum. Classification (NCBI taxonomy): domain Bacteria; kingdom Pseudomonadati; phylum Myxococcota; order Polyangiales; family Polyangiaceae; genus Polyangium; species Polyangium spumosum. The sequence goes on along the minus strand of NZ_WJIE01000008.1, from coordinate 425 downwards.
AGCGAAGCGCTTGCCCGATGAAACCAATGCTCAGCACCCCGCCGATCGCCCCTACGGAATCACGCCGCTGACCCCGATGCCGCCCCCGTCGTTCGAGACCTGGGGCTGAATGATGACATTGGGCGGAGTAGGACGGCTCGCGATGCCGATGATGAGGCCGGTCACGGATAGAGCTGACAAGATCCCACCCCCAACAGCCACGCCTGTCCACGGGTTGCCGGGCGTCTCGTCCCGCAAGACGACCCCCGTGACGAGCCCCCCGAGACCCAGCCCCATCCCCACCCCGCTCGCAATCATCAGGTTCCTCGGCCACGTCGGCTCCGACCTCTCCCCCAGGTTGGCATTGATGTTGAGACTCACGGGCCGGCCGAACGCGACGTGATGACTCTCGTAGCGTAGCTGCATCGCGATCGAGAGCGGCTGTC